>JAJQCJ010000055.1 GCA_021202775.1 Clostridiales bacterium
TGGGCCTGGGCCTCCGCCTCGCTGGAGAAGGTCTTGCCGCACTTGGAACAGCTGTACTCGGTGTAGGCCTCCTGATCCACCACGGTCACTTCCTCGGTCACTGCGTCATGGTGTACCGTGGTCTGCTGCTCCACCCAGGTGTGGACGTGGGCGACCTCGCTGACGGTGATCTTCACCTTGGCGCTGCCTGAGGCGTAGCCGCTGCCGGAGGGGCAGCTGACGGTGATGGTGGCGGTACCTGCGCCCACGGCGGTCACCTTGCCGCTGGAATCCACCGTCGCCACGCCGGTGTCGCTGGAGGTGTAGGAAGGCGTGGTCTTGGAGGAGACGGTGATGGTGGTGGTGTCGCCCACGGACAGGCTACTGCTGGCGGCGGTGGCCGTGACGGTCTGGGTACGGCCGGGCAGCTCACTGGCGGAGGAGAGGCCGCCATAGACCACCACATGGGTGCCGACGCTGACGTTGTTATAGATGGTCTTGGCGTTGCTCAGGGTGACGCCCACACAGCCGTGGCTGCCGTTGTAGTAGTAGATGGTGCCGCCGAAATAGCTGCGCCAGGTGGCATCATGGATGCCGCAGCCGCCGGAGAAGGGCATGAAGTAGCTGACCCAGGAGCGGTAGCTGCTGCCGTCCACGTTGGTGCCGTTTAAGTAACGGTCAGTGTTCTTGGCAAAAATCTGGAAGCAGCCGGTGGGGGTGGTGGTGCCGTTGGCCACGCAGCCGGAGACCACGTCGCAGGACACCACGCACACGCCGTTCTTGTAGCACCACAGATGCTGGCTGGTCAGGTCAATCTCCACATAGTTGCCGCCCCAGTAGCCGTCGCCGTCGTCATCGGTTTCCTCATAGGGCGCGGTCCGGGTGCCGCCGGTCTTGCTCTCCAGGCAGGACAGCATATCGTTGTACAGGCCGGAGGAGTTGACGCTCTGCCCTGCCGCGGTGACGGTGATGCTGACGTAGTTCCCGGCGGTGGTCTTGAACTGGCTCTTGCTGCTGGAGACGCTGTAAGTGCTGACCAGCGTGCTGACCAGCCCGCCCAGAATCTCCTCGTCCACCTGAACGGTGTTGGAGGAATCCACATAGTACAGCGAGCCCAGGGTCGCCCGGCTCAGGGTGTAGGTGGAGGTGCTTCCGCTGTCCGGTGTGAAGGTGTAGCTCAGATTCAGATTCAGACAGCTGTTGGCATCGTCCAGGGCGGCCAGCAGGGCGGCATCGTTGGCGGACACCGCCGCCTGCTCCACCAGGCCGTCCACGTCCAGCGCAAGATCGGCCTCCAGCGCCAGCACGGAGCCGTTCACCTGATCGGTGACGGTTTCCCAGTCCAGCGCCTTGCCCGGCTCGTCCGCCACAATGACGTAGTTTGCGGCGGTCCCGTCATAGGTGATGTAGGCGTTCTGAGGGGCGGTCAGCTCCGCCAGCAGTTCCTCATCGATGGCTTCGGCCTCGGTTTCCTCTGCCTCTGTCTCGGATTCCCCCGCTTCCGCGGCCTCCTCCGTGTCTCCCGTCAGCTCCGCCAGCAGCCAGGTGTTGTACGCATTCTCCACCTGACTGACGAAGCCGGACACGTCGGCGGTGTAGGCGTCCGCCACCGTGAAGGCCAGCTGGCTTTCGTCCTCCGCCTGGGCTTCCAGCAGCGCCGTCAGATCAGTGTCGGTGTTGTAGCTCAGGAGCAGATCCTCCCCGCTGCCGGTGTAGCTGTTTTCCCCCAGGGTCAGGGTGAAGGAATAGTCCTGAACGCTGGCAGCCAGGGCGTTGGACGCCTCCTCTGCGGTCATCCCGGACACATCCACCTCATTGACGGTGCTGCCGTCCAGGAACCGGAGTTCCTCCGCGGCGGGGACAGTTGCCTTCTCCTCCGTGACGGAGGAATCCGCATCCTCTGTGGTGTCGCCGCCCAGATTCATGTTACTGACGGCTACGGTGGTCAGCACGGCCACCGCCGTCACCGCGACAAGTATGATTGCCGCAATTTTTCCTCTGCGCATAATTCCAGCCTCCCGAATATTTCGGATTTTTTTGCTCATACCCTATTATGTTATCATAATTTGACGCCATTGCCAAGGGGGTTTTGAAAATTCTCTCAGGATTTGTTTTTCTTTACAAAATCGCGGCGTCCTGCCGGGGCATTTTGAAGAGAATCCTTGCCGCACCCCTTGACAGCAATCGAACAAATGTTTATAATATAGAACATCAGTTCGATAGGAAGGGGGAGCCGCCGTGGAGCTGATGGACAAGCTGACCATTCTGACCGATGCCGCCAAGTATGACGCTGCCTGTACCTCCAGCGGCCTGGACCGGCAGGCCCGGAAGGGGAGGATGGGCAGCACGCTGCCCGCGGGCTGCTGCCACACCTTTTCTGCGGACGGGCGGTGTGTGACGCTGCTGAAGGTGCTGCTGACCAACGTGTGCTGCTATGACTGCCAGTACTGCGTGAACCGCCGGTCCAACGACCTGCCCCGGGCCGCGTTTACCCCGCAGGAGCTGGCGGAGCTGACCATGCAGTTTTACCGCCGGAACTACATCGAGGGGCTGTTCCTGTCCTCCGCCGTCCTCCGCTCCCCGGACTATACCACGGAGCTGATGATTCGTGCCCTGACCATCCTTCGGAAGGACTACGGCTTCCGCGGTTATATCCACGCCAAGGCCATCCCCGGAGCCGACCCGGCCCTGACCTGGCAGCTGGGCCTGCTGGCGGACCGGCTCAGCGTCAACATCGAGCTGCCCAGTGAGCGAAGCCTGGGCCTGCTGTGCCCGGACAAGAGCCGAAAGGCCATCTTCCGGCCCATGGCCCAGATTCGGGACGGCAGCCGCCAGTCCTCCCTGGAGCGCAAAAAGTCCCGCCACGCCCCGCGCTTCGCCCCCGCCGGACAGTCCACCCAGATGATCATCGGGGCTACCCCGGAAAGCGACCTGCACATTCTGCAGCTCACCTCCGCCCTCTATCAGAAATACAGGCTGAAACGGGTCTTTTACTCGGCCTATCTGCCGGTGGCGTCCTCTCCGCTGCTGCCCGCCCCGGAGGGGTACCAGCCGCCGCTCCTGCGGGAGCACCGGCTGTATCAGGCGGACTGGCTGCTGCGCTTCTATCACTTCTCCGCCGACGAGCTGCTGGATGACCGCAACCCGAACTTTGACCCCAACCTGGACCCAAAGTGCAGCTGGGCACTGCGGCATCCGGAGTTCTTCCCGGTGGAGGTCAACACCGCCGACTATGAGGCCCTGCTGCGGGTGCCGGGCATCGGCGTCACCTCCGCCAAACGCATCGTCACCGCCCGGCGTGTGGGGCCCCTCCACTTTGACGGGCTGAAAAAGCTGGGGGTGGTGCTGAAACGGGCCCAATATTTTCTGACCTGCTGCGGGCGGATGTGTCAGGGCCTGTCCGTCGGCGAAGACGGGGTGCTGCGCCGTCTGGTGGCCCAGGAGGCCCCCCAACTGACCCAGTACCAGCCGGAGCAGCTTTCCCTGTTCTGAATTGCATTGGAGACGAATTGGAGGCTGTCATGCTGCAAGTGACCTTTCCCACAGCTGTTCCCCGGGAGCAGCTGCAATTTGCCGTCATTCTGGCCCACTGTCAGGGGAAGTGGGTGCTGTGCCGCCACAAAGACCGCACCACCTGGGAGTTCCCGGGGGGCAAGCGGGAGCGGTGTGAGCCCATCGACCACGCCGCCCGCCGGGAGCTTTACGAGGAGGCGGACGCCCTGCGCTGCACCCTCACCCCCATTGGCCCCTGCTGCGTCGCCCGGGAGGACGGCAGCCGCAGCTATGGCATGTTCTACGCTGCGGAGATTTTGCGCTTTGGGGACGGGCTTCACCACGAGATCGCGGAGTGCCGCCTGTTTGACACCCTGCCAGCCCGCTGGACGTACCCTGAACTCCAGCCCGCCCTGCTGGCGCGGTACCGCAGCTGGGAGGCCCGCCATGTCTGACTGGCCCCTGGTGAACTACCAGTATGACGGCACCTTTGCCGGGTTCCTGTCCTGTGTGTACGACAGCTTCACCTACCGCGAGGCCCCCGCCGCCTTTTACACCCCGGAGGAGGCCCGCATCTCCTTCTATACCACCCGGATGGTGGAGACGGACGAGACCCACGCCAAACAGGTCTACGCCTCCTGGAAACGCCGCATTTCCCCGGAGGCCCAGGCGCTGGCTGCGGACGGCTTCCTGACCTGTATGCCGGAGCGGGAGATGGCCATTTACCGCTTCATCTCCCTGGGGTACCAGGTGGGACCGGGGGTCGTCCACTGGCTGACGGATGAGCGGGTGGAGCCGCTGTACAAGTCGGTGCAGTTTCTGAAAAACGAGGCCCATCTGCTGAAGGGCTTCCTCCGCTTTGCGGATTACGGGACCTTTCTGGCGGGCCGCATCCAGCCCAGGAACCGGGTGCTGCCCCTGCTGCGGCCCCACTTCTGCGCCCGCTACAACACGGAGCATTTCCTGATTTACGACGAGAACCATCAGGAGGCCCTGTTTTACCGGCCTTACCAATGGGCCATTGTGCCTCTGGAGGCGTTGGAGCTGCCCCCCATCACCAGAAATGAGGCGGGATATCAGGCGCTGTGGAAGCGTTTTTACGACACTGTGGCCATTGAGGGGCGCTATAACCCCAAGCTCCGGATGAACAATGTGCCGAAACGGTATTGGAATCATATGGTGGAATTAAAGGATGAGGCGGGGGCGAAGAAAGGCTGAACGCCCGCCCCGCCTCGGAACTGAAATTGTGCATAAAAAACAAAGAAACACCCCGGAACTGTTCCATTCCGAGGTGTTTCTGGTACGGGCGAAGGGACTCGAATTCGTTATGCCGTTTGTTAGTTTAACATTTTTAGCATTATTTAGCCCCCGGAAAAACAGAATATCGGCCGCTATTCTCACGTTTTGTAATTTTTGCTTTTAATAGCTGTTATCCTGTAAGGGGTCAAAATTGGGGTCAAATGGGGTCAGCGTTTTTTGAACTTTTCCAGCCCTTTAGAACCCCGCCCCTGTGGACGCTTCACTCAGGCGCTCCACACCTCCCTCGCCCCTCCCATGGGCTGCCGCGTTTCTTCTCTTGTGTTGTCTGATCAGCTGCACAAGGGGCCTTTTTCTTTTGCGGCCCTGGCTCTCTTGGCAGCGGCGATTGCCCCGCTCTTACTCAGGCCGTACTTCTTCCCGGCATCCGCGTAACTGTGGCCCGCTTCGATGTAATCCAGAATGGCGGCGTCCCGCTCCTCCGGGTCAAGGCGGGTTTCCTCCAGCCGATGCTCTAACAGTGTGGCCTTGCCCTGGTAACTGTGGGCGCTGTCCTTCGCCTGGGCCAGCTGGGCCTCCAGGGCGGCATTGTCGGCTTTCAATCCTGCAATCTCCGTTTCCAACTCCCGAATCTGGTACGCCTGCCTGCCAATCGTGGCCTGTTCTGCCTCTGCCCTGTCTTGCTGGCGCCGCTTCGTTTTCCTGCCGTGTAGGTATCCCAGCAGGTACACCGGCATGTAAGTTCGCTGCATTTCATTCTCATCGCAGATGGCCCACAACGTTTGATGCAGCAGGGCGCGGGTCTCTCTGCACCCGTACTGCTCCCACGCTCTGCCGGCCTCCCAATCCCCAGCATGGGACAGGTGAGATAAAACCGTGTCAACCTCTGCGCTCTGCCGGACAAGGTACAGGGCCAGCCATGGCCTCCGCCGCCACAGGGCCACAATCCACAGGGCCACGGCCAGCGCCCACAGGACAGCTTTTGCAAGTGGAGCCACGTCATAAAACGACACTGGCAGCAATCCGATCAGCAGCCCCGCCGCCATGAGCAGCCGGGTCTTTGGGGGCAGCAGCCTGTCCCACACATGGAAGGGATTGCATAGTAGCACCGTCAAGGCCAGGACAACCAAAACCACAGCGTACCCCCACCAGGGGGCGGCACAGAAGCCGAACACTACCAGCAGGGCCAGGGGGACCGAGCAAAACAGCTCCGGCCTGTAGGCAGCGCCCCACGCCCTCAGCCGGTTCCACAGCCATTGCAGCGCCTCCATCACCAGTGACCAAAGACCATGCCAGCCACGCCGGCCAGGGCTACGAGCAGGCCCAGGGGGGCCAGCGCCGGACAGCAGACAATGGCTGCAACACCGGCCACCACAGCGGCCAGGGCCAGCAGCACCTCGAAGAAGGCCATCCAGTTGGTGCAACTTTTCGGGTTGTGAATCAAATCAAAAATCGTGTCGAACATAAGAACCTCCTCTCCCCTCCCCCGGTCTGTGGCCGGAGAAGGGGTTTTTCGTTGTTTTGGGGCTATAGGCCCCCTGAATCGGTCAGTCAGTGACCGCCATCGGTCACAAAGTGACCGGCAAAACGGGGTGAGTGACCGCTAAAATCGCGTGGGTGACCGGGCAGAAGGGGGTGAGTGACCGGTCAAATTGGGGTAGGTGACCGCCCCCCAGAAGGGGGTCTCACGTTAAATCGCCTGCGCCATGCTGCCCCCTTCCCGGTCTGCCAGATAAGCTTCCACTGCGTCCAGATCACAGAGGCCCTTCTCCTGCCACTCCTGCAAAATCCGGTAAACGTAGGTGACAGACCTCCCCCCGAAGTAGATCGAGCGGTCGAAGGCCAAAATCACCACCTCGAAGGGAAACACGCTGCACCATTGCCGGAGCCTCTTTCTCTGCTTCGACGTGAAGCGATAGCCTGCCTTCCCGGCATAAGTAAGCACATCTTCCACGTCCCGCTCGCAGGTGTCGCAGTCCTCCGTCTGGCCGTCCAGCGCCGGTACGCTTTGCGTGTCCGGTGCGTCTTGACTGTCTAAGACAGAGACATAGACATAGACTTCTTCACGAACATAATCATAATCATTTTCATAGACATTGACATTGACATTATCAGGTTTTTCAGAAACCATTTGGTTTTCAGTCAAAAAATCGCCGCCCTCTGCGGGCTGTTGCTGTTTCCGGGGCCTGCCTCCCTTGCGTCCGGCCTCCTGCCGCTTGCTGCAAACCTCCTCGTACTTGCGCCGGTCTCTCTCCATCGTCGGACGGACGAAGGAGAAGGCCAGGGCCACCAGCGGGTCGCTGATCTCAGGCTCTCCGCCCTTGCTGAACCGGAGCATGGCCCGGAACAGCTGCCCCGCCTGCTCATCGGTCATGATGGAGGTTTGTTCCTCGATAGCGTTGTAAACGACAAAACTTTCCTTCTTTGTCACGGTGCCAGCTCCTCTCTCACAGTTTTCCTTCCGGTTCCTGCCCGCCGCTCTTTGCCTCCAGGCTGAACGCCTGATCAAGAAGCTCTTGCAGCTCCTCACAATTTTCGTGCAGTATATCGCACACAAACCACAGTCCGGCTGCCCAGTTTTCCGCCGCCTCTGTGTTTCCTTCCATAGCGCGCTGAATCGCTTTTACGGCGTTCACGCCGGCGCGAATGCGCTGGGCCAGCGTTTCCAGTTCCGCCAGGTTCATGCCTGCGTCCTTTGTTTTCTGGTTGTATTCCATACCGTTTTCACACTTCTTTCTTGACGAGCGGGGCGGCGCTGTGTTAAACTTACAGCAACCGCCCCTGTGGTGGGTTCGGGCCTCTTGTGCTTGGTTTGGTCGCCGGTTGCACAAGGGGCTCTCTTTACGCGGTGACTTCACCGACAAGGAACCGGGTCTGTGTGGTGGCCTTCATGTACCGGGCTGCAAGGCCGGGGTTCTCAGCCTTGAAAGCCTTCTGATCAAACCGGCTGCTCTGGACGTTCTTCCAGCTGGCTTTCCAGCCATCGCCGCTCAGGGTTTCGGTTCCCTGTTCAACCATAGCGGCCTTGATGCTGTCGCTCAGGGCCTCCGCCTCCTCCTGAAGCTGGGCGATCTGCTCACGGATTTCTAACAGGGTCTTGACTGTGGTGTTGATTTCGTTGGTGCTCATGTTTGCCTTCCTTTCCCGGCTGTACTGCCGTGTTTCTGTGGGTTTAGGGGTGCGGGGTATGTAACTACCCTCCCCGCCTGAGTTTGCCGCTCGGACACGGCTAATTATCCGTGGCTTTTGGGCTTAAAACCAAAATTACGGGCTCGCTCTGCCATTGCTTTCCGCTGTTCCTCGGTCAACTGGCGGGGCGGCGTGATTTTCACCCATGCCACAGGGACGATGTAATCAACCGCCTGCCCGTTCCGGCTGACTTTCTCAAGTCGGCATTCATCCGGGTGCTGCTGAGCCAATTTCTCCAGCTTCCGCCGCAGAGCTTTGTTGTGGGTGTAGACACTGGCTTGCTGCTCTGCTTCGTTATAGCAAATAATCGTTTCCTGTTCCTCTTTGGAAAGTTTCATGCGCTTCACCTCCTTCGTGGCCTGTGGTGATCAGTTGACGGTCACAACGGGGCAGCCCTTGCTCCGTGCTGTTGCCAGCTTGTAGGCCGGACAGGCTTCCACAGCACACCAACCGTATTTGTCGGTGTAACGGGCCTCAACGGCCTCCTTGGTCTTTGCCATTGCGATATTGACGCAATAGACGCCGCTCTTCCTGAATGTCACCTCGTAAGCGTTCACTGTGTTGTACCTCCTTCGTAGTATCCAGCGCCCCCGGTGCTTGGTGCTGCCGGGGCGAGACGCGGTGTCTGGTATCCAACCGGGCGGCGCTGGTTTTGTAAGTCCCCACAGAAGCGATGCTTGGTGCTTTCCGGTTCCTGTCCCCGGTGTCTGGTCTCCAACCGCTCCGTACTGTGGTTCTGGGCTTCCCCTCCTGACAATGATATTATAACGCTATTCACGGGAATAGTCTATTGACAGATTGCACATATTTACGGGAATATTTTTGGTGATATTTCCTATTTACGGGAGTAGAATATTGTGGTATAATATAGCTACAATGGAAGAGGTGTCGGGATTTTTACCGCCCTCCTACGGAGGTGAATGTGATGGCAGTATCGAAAGCACAGCAGAAAGCTGTTCATAAGTACGTCAAAGCCAACTATGACAGAATGGAGCTGACCTTGCCAAAGGGACAAAAGGCGGTCATAAAGGCTCACGCTCAGGAAATGGGCGAAAGCGTGAACGCTTTTGTCGGTAGGGCCATATCAGAGACCATGCAGCGGGACGCGGAAGGGGGGATACCGAATGAGCAACCGTGAAAGAATCATTTCGCTGCTGGACAGCGTGCCGGAGTATAAGCTGGGCTATGTGCTGGCTTATGTACAGGGGATCACCGCCGATGAGACGGAGGACGACGCTTATTGTGAGCAGCTGCTGGAGGAATATAGCAGCGACCCGGAGAAGGATGTCTCATACTCTCTGGAGGACTGCAAGCGGGAATGGGGGCTGGCCTGATGTATCAGATCATCCTCAAAAAGCCCGCCAAAAAGTTCATTGACAGCCTGCCCATGAATGAGAAGCGCCGGGTGGTGGCCGCTATTGAGCAGCTACCGGACAGGGGCGATATAAAGCCCATGAAGGCCCACCCCGGCCTGTTCCGTCTGAGGGTGGGCAGCTATCGGATTCTTTACACAGTGGACAGCGGGGAGCTGATCGTCTGCGTCATTGATGCAGGAAACCGGGGTCAGGTGTACCAGCGGTATTGAGCTGCTGAAATAAGCAGCACCATCCAAAGCAACGTGACTTTGGACGGAAAGAAGGTTGCCGAGGGAATCACCCCGTTTGTAGACAGAGAGCTTTCCAAACGGGCGACAAAAAGGGAGAGAGGGAATATAATCTATCTCTGATACAACCGGGAACAGCCCTCTCCGCTGGTTTTTTACCTCAGCAGTATAGTTACACCCCTGACGGGAGTTTGCCGCTCGGACACGGCATTTTTGCCGTTGATTTTGAGCTCAGAATCGAAAATAGCACTTGGGGCGTTATGTTCCAGGTGCTACTTTGTGGTCTCCGCAAAACGGACACCCCTTGCATGGCATTTCACTGCCGCAGGGGGTCACTGAATCGATGACCCCGTGTGAGGCGAGGCTGTAAAAAGGGCCTAAAATCGGCTTTTGTGCAATGAATATCCCAATACCTGAAAGCTGTAAAATCGGAGCAAAAATGCTGCAAGAGGCTCCAACGCAGAAAAAGGGGAACTTCATCCGGGAGAGCACCAGACTGTACAGGCTGGATTCGTTGATGAGCCATGTTCCGTGCTGTCCAAACGCAGGGGCGTTTTGTCCCTGAGTTTGGAGTTGGTGCGGCCTTCTACGTCTACACGGTCAGGAAAGAGTATGGAGAAAGGATGGAAACCGCAGCCTGATTGCAAAATGGTGTACAGCAAAAGTACAGCAAAAGACCGGCAAAAACGGCCCCGTGTTGCAAGTATAATTGCAATTATAGTCGCAAAAAACCGCAAGTACAGTTCAAAAAAGCCGGGGACAATACGCCTCCGGATTGGTGGCGTTGCGTCAACAACCCTATTTATGGAGCGAACGGTTCTCACACCATTTTTTGAGAAAAATTCACCTCACCACTTGTTTTTTACTTGGGAACCTCTGATTTAATCTCACCTAACCGCATCGGCCTCAGATATGCTATAATA
>JAJQCJ010000015.1:0-7485 GCA_021202775.1 Clostridiales bacterium
TCCTGCAACCCCAAAACCTCCTGCGAATCCTTTCTCAAAATTGATTTCCGTGGCGACAAACAAAACCGGGGATTTCTCCCCAACTTTGGCATTTTTTGATAATGCCCATTGGGGCGCTGAGGATTTTTCTGTCCCTCCGGCGGATAAAATTTCTGGCATTGCAAACACTAGGCGGGAAAGAACAGAAGGGTCGTGAGAACTGTTGGAAACCAAGAAGAAAGGAACGCAGACCTTCGCCCTGGCCTGTCCCCCCAGTCTGGCGGGCTTTGCCAGTGTGGCGGGGAAGAAGGAGGGACAGGGGCCCCTGCGGGAGAGCTTTGACCTGATTGAGCAGGACACCACCTTCGGGGAATCCACCTGGGAGAAGGCGGAAAGCGCCATGCAGCAGCTGGCACTGGAGAAGGCGCTGGAGAAGGCGAAGCAGCCCATGTCCGCCATGGACCTCCTCTTTGCGGGGGACCTGCTGAATCAGTGCATCGCCGCGGGCTACTCCGCCCGGAAGGCGGCGCGGCCCTTTTTCGGCCTGTACGGGGCCTGCTCCACCATGGGGGAGGCTCTGGCCCTGGCGGCCATGGCGCTGGACGGCGGCTTTGGGGAGTGGGCGGCGGCGGTGGTCTCCTCCCACTTCTGCTCTGCCGAGCGGCAGTACCGCACCCCGCTGGAGTACGGCGGCCAGCGGACCCCCACCGCCCAGTGGACGGCCACAGCCGCCGGGGCAGCGGTGCTGGCCAGGGCAGGGGAGGGGCCCTATCTCACCCATGTGACGGTGGGGAAAATCAACGATATGGGGATTAAGGACGCCAACAACATGGGGGCGGCCATGGCCCCCGCCGCCTGCGACACCCTCCTGGCCCACTTCGCCGACACGGGCCGCAGCCCGGAGGACTATGACCTGATTTTGACCGGCGACCTGGGGGTGCTAGGGCGGCAGCTCTGCAAGGAGCTGCTGAGCCGGGAGGGCCTCGACTTGGCGGACCGCTACAACGACTGCGGCTGCCTCCTCTACGACGTGGAGGGGCAGGACGTCCACTGTGGGGCCTCCGGCTGCGGCTGCTCCGCCAGCGTCCTGTGCGGGTTTGTACTAAACGGCATGCGGGCGGGGAAGTGGAACCGGGTGCTGTTCTGCCCCACCGGGGCGCTGCACTCCCCGGTGTCCCTGGCCCAGGGGGAGAGCATCCCCGGCATCTGCCACGCCATCGCCCTGTCCAACACCATCCAGTGAGGTGAACCCTATGGAACTTTTCCTGTCTTTTTTGAAAGCCTTCCTCTGCGGCGGCGTGATCTGCCTGGTCGGCCAGCTGCTCATCGACAAGACCAGCCTGACCCCGGCCAATATCCTGACCTGCTATGTGGTGGCCGGGGTGATTTTGGGGGCGCTGGGCCTCTATGAGCCCCTGGTGGACTGGGCCGGGGCCGGGGCCACGGTGCCCCTCAGCGGTTTTGGCTACAACCTGGCGAAAGGGGTCAGGACGGCGGTGGAGGAGAAGGGCCTCCTGGGGGCCTTCTCCGGCGGCGTCACCGCGGCAGCGGGGGGCATCTCGGCGGCGGTTTTCTTTGGCTGGCTGGCGGCGGTGATCTTCAAGCCGGGGGACAAGAGCTGAACAACGCCCCTCGCATTTGACAACTGCGCCGGGAACCGCTATACTTTCCGTGAGAAGGGAAGTGGGGCTATGCGCCGTCTGGACTATCAAATCCCCACGGAATACGAGGGAAAAGAGGTGGGGTGGATTCTGCGCTACGTCCTCCGCCTGTCCAAGACCAAGGTGAAGCGGGCAAAATTCGCCCCCAATGGCCTGCTGCTGGACGGGCAGGCCGTCCGCTCCAACCAGCCGGTCACGGCGGGGCAGCTGCTGCAGGTTTCCATTCCGGAGCAGGAGGACAGCGCCATCGTCCCCACTCCCGGCCCGGTGGACATCCGCTACGAGGACGACTGGCTGCTGGTGGCGGAGAAGCCCGCCGGTCTCAGCGTCCACCCCGGCCCGGGGCACTACACCGACACCCTGGGCAACTACCTGACCTGGCACTATCAGCAGCAGGGCCAGCCCTTTGTGCTGCGGCTGGTGAACCGGCTGGACAAGGGCACCTCCGGTCTGCTGGTGGCGGCAAAGAGCGCAGCCGTCCAGGAGGCGCTGATGCGCCAGCTCCACACGGAGAGGTTTCGCCGCCAATACCTGGCCATCTGTCAGGGGAATCCGCCGGAGCGGGAGGGCACCGTCGACCTGCCCATTGGCAAGCGCCCCGGCACACTGAACGAGTACCAGGTCCGCCCGGACGGCCTGGAGGCCAGGACGGACTACCGTGTGTTGGAACGCCAGGGCGACCGGTGCCTGCTGTCCCTGACCCTCCACACAGGCCGCACCCACCAGATTCGCGTCCATCTGGCGGCCCTGGGCTGCCCGCTGGCGGGGGATGCCATCTATGGAGGGAGCGGGCCGCCGGGCCGTCCGGCCCTTCATTCCTGTAAAGTGGAACTGTTTCACCCAATAAACGGCGGGCTGATTTCCGTGGAAAGCCCGCTCCCTGAGGACCTGCGTACATTCTGGGCGGAATCAACGGAAAAATGTTATCAATAAGAGCGCTGTCCCCGGGGAATCCAAACCTCCCTGAGGACAGCGCTCTTTCTTTTTGCTGCTGTAAAGAGAAATTACATTACACTAATTCAAACCGGTTCACGTCCACCACGCCCAGGGTGGTCAGCTTCAAGGCGGGGATCACCGGCAGGCTGGCGAAGGACAGCGTCATGAAGGGGTCGATGCCCCGGTTCACGCCGTTTGCCCAGGCGGTGTGGGAGATGTGATCCACCCGGGCCGCCGCCTCTCCGGCGGGGGAGGTCGCTCATGAGTCCGGCCACCGGCAGGGGCAGCTCGTCCAGCACTTTGCCCTGATTCACAATGCACATCCCGCCGTGGAGTTCCCGGACGCGGTTCACGGCGAAGGCGATCTCCTCATCGCTGGTGCCCACGGCAATGACGTTGTGGCTGTCGTGGGCCACGGTGGTGGCGCAAGCCCCGGAGCGGAGGCCGTAGCCCTTCAGCAGGCAGACGCCGATGTGGCCGGTGTTATGGTGCCGCTCCACCACGCAGAGCTTCAAAATGTCGTGCTCCAGGTCGTAATCCGTCCCCTCCCCGCAGTCGTCGGTGATGAGGGAGCCGGGATTCAGCCCGATGATCTTCTCCGGGACCCGATGGAGCCGGAAGTCCTCCGCCGTGACCGGGGGCAGGTGCATGGTGTCCTTCAGCGCCCGGGGCACCGGTACGGCGGGCAGGGACAGCGTTTGTCCGGCAGTGTAGACCAGCCTGCCCTCCTTATAGACGGCGCTGATGTCCACCTCCATGGGGTCGCTCAGCACCACCAGGTCGGCCAGGTAGCCCGGGGCGATGGCCCCCCGGTAGGACAGGCCATGGCACAGGGCGCCGTTGAGGGAGGCCATGCGGTAGGCGTTGGCGGGGGGCGCCCCCAGGGCGATGGCCTTGCGGATGATGTTGTCGATTTCCCCCACCCGCACCAGGTCGCCGGGATGCTCGTCGTCGGTGCAGAGGGCGCAGCGATAGGCATAGGGGGCTTCAAACAGGGGGAGCAGGGCCTCCATATCCTTGGAGGCGGTGCCTTCCCGCACCAGCACCCACTGGCCCAGGCGCAGCTTTTCCAGCCCCTCCTCCAGGTGGTTGCACTCGTGGTCGTTGGAGACCCGGGCGGCGACATAGGCGTTCAGGGCTTTGCCGGTGAGGCCGGGGGCATGGCCGTCCACAATGCCGCCCCGGTCCAGGGTGGTGTTCACCTTGGCGGCGATCTCCGGGTCGCCCCCCCACCGTACCGGGGAAGCCCATCAGCTCCGCCAGCCCCAGCACCCGGGGCAGCTGCAGGGCGCTGGTCACGTCATCGTGGTCAAAGACGCAGCCCGATTCGTCAAAGGGGCTGGCGGGAACGCAGGAGGGAACCATCAGAAAGACATCCAGCGGAAGGCCCTTTGTGGCCTTCCAGATATAGTCAAACCCAGCCCTGCCGCAGACGTTGGTGATCTCGTGGGGGTCGGTGACCACTGCGGTGGTGCCATGGGGAATCGCCGCCTCCGCAAAGCGGGCGGGCATGACCATGGTGCTCTCCAGGTGCATATGGCTGTCGATGAAGCCGGGCACCACGGTTTTCCCGGTGCAGTCCACCTCCTGCACCCCCTGGTAGGAGCCGAGTCCGATCACCACGCCGTCGGCAATGGCAATATCCCCCTCTAAAAACTCACCGGTGAATACATTCAGATAGGTAGCGTGTTTCAGCACCAGCTGGGCGGGCTGGTCGCCCCTGGCCATGGCCATCAGCTGCTCGTTCAGATAAGACATAGGTAGTTCCCCTTTGCGTTTCAGTTTACATCGGATATTGTACCCTATTTTTGCCGGAAAGTCACCGACAAATTTGCACCAGAACAGGACGTCTGTCCAAAAGTGGGACAAAAAACCACCCCTGACCCGGTTGCGGGCCAGGGGTGGCGGCGTGTCACAGAGCGGAGCGATTACCCTTCGGCGTCGTCATCCACGGAGAGGGATTCCTCGTCCTCCTCAAACAATGCATCGTTCAGGGTGTTGTCCTCAGAGGCTGCGTCCTCCGGCGACAACGCCTCGGTGTCCTGGGGGTCGTCAGCCAGCTCACGGGCGCCTTCCTCCAGAATCAGCGCATCGCTGTCATCGGCGGGGGCGGCCTCGTCCTCTTTGGTCAGAACATCCCCGTCGTCGGTGATCCTGTCACTCTTGCGGAACTGCTCCAGGCCGGTGCCGGCGGGAATCAGCTTGCCGATGGTGACGTTCTCCTTCAGGCCCTGGAGGTGGTCCACCTTGCCGTAGATGGCGGCCTCGGTCAGCACCTTGGTGGTCTCCTGGAAGGAGGCGGCGGACAGGAAGGAGTCGGTGGCCAGGGCGGCCTTGGTGATGCCCAGCAGCAGCTGAGTGCAGGTGGGCAGCGTCAGCGGGCTGCCGTCCTCATGGGTCTCACCGGCGTCGATTCTGGCCTGTACGGCGTCCCGTGCGTCCTCGAAGGCGGTGACGCTGATGTTGGAGCCGGAGAGCAGGGTGGAATCCCCGGCCTCCTCCACCCGGACGCGGCGCATCATCTGGCGGCAGATGACCTCGATGTGCTTGTCGTTGATGTCCACGCCCTGGCTGCGGTAGGGCTTCAAAACTTCCTTCACCAGGTACTCGTGGAGCTTGTGGACGCCCTGGATACGCAGCACGTCCTGGGGATACAGGGCGCCGGGAATCAGCTGGAAGCCCTTCTCCACATAGTCGCCGTTCTTCACCAGGAGCTGGGCCTGGGGCAGCATATAGGTGCGGGTGTCGCCGTCGTCTGCGGTGATGGTGACGCTGGTCAGGGTGCCCTTGTGGGTCTCGCCGATGGTGCAGCGGCCGGAGATCTCCGCCAGCTGGGCCATCTTCTTGGGACGGCGGGCTTCAAACAGCTCCTCCACACGGGGAAGACCCTGGGTGATGTCGCCGCCGGCCACGCCGCCGGTGTGGAAGGTACGCATGGTCAGCTGGGTACCCGGCTCGCCGATGGACTGGGCGGCGATGATGCCCACCGCCTCGCCGATACCCACCCGTTCCTGCATGGCCAGGTTCAGGCCGTAGCACTTGGAGCAGACGCCCTGCCGGGCGTGGCAGGTCAGCACGGAGCGCACCTTGGCCTGCTTGATGCCGTGGGCCTCCAGGAACTCCGCATCCTCGGTGAAGATGATGGTGTCGGTGTCGAAGGTGCGGCCGGTCTTGGGGTTGTGGAGCAGTTCGCCGGTTTCGGGGTCGTACAGCGGCTCACTGAGATAGCGGCCGTTGATGCGCTCGCCAAAGGTCTCGATGACCTGGCCGTTTTCGGCGATCTCGTAGACCATGATGCCGTCGTCGGTGCCGCAGTCCTCCTCCCGGACGATCACTTCCTGGGAGACATCCACCAGACGGCGGGTCAGATAACCGGAGTCGGCGGTACGCAGGGCGGTGTCGGACATGCCCTTCCGGGCGCCTCTGGAGGAGGTGAAGTACTCCAGCACCGTCAGACCCTCACGGAAGTTGGACTTGACGGGGATTTCGATGGTGTGACCGGAGGCGTTGGCCATCAGGCCCCGCATACCGGCCAGCTGACGGATCTGGGCCTGGGAACCACGGGCGCCGGAGTCCGCCATCATGAAGATGGGGTTGTAGGCGTCCATGCTGACGGTCAGGTCCTTGGAGACGTCGTTGGTGGTCTTTTCCCACTCCCGGATGACCAGGCGGTACCGTTCGTCGTTGGTCAGCAGGCCCCGGCGATACTGGTTCTCGATCTTGACCACCTGCTTTTCGGTGGCGGCCACCTTCTCGTACTTGGACTGGGGGATGGTCATGTCATAGATGGAAACGGTCAGGGAGCCAACGGTAGAGTAGTGATAGCCCTGGGTCTTGATGCCGTCCAGCACCTCGGCGGAGCGGGCGAAGCCGTGCTTGGAGATGCACTTGCCGATGATCTTGCCCAGCAGCTTCTTGCCGCAGATCTCGTTGATTTCGGGGTCCAGGCAGTGGGCGGGGTCGTCACGGTCCACGAAGCCCAGGTCCTGGGGAATCTGGTCGTTGAAAATCAGGCGGCCCACAGTGGTCTTAACCATAGCGCTGTAGGGCTGGCCCCGGAAGGTGCCGGTGCGGCGCACCAGAATCGGCTCCTGGAGGGTCAGGTCGTCCTGGTTGATGGGGGCGTCCAGGTCAATGGTCCGCTTCAGCTCCTTGGAGCGGCGGAGCATGGACTCGTCATAGGCCAGACGGGCCTCGGTGTCGGAGGAGAAGGTCTTGTAGATTTCCCGGGGCAGGGTACCGGCCTCGGCGGCCTCAGCGGCCAGGTAGCCGGTGGTTCTGATCCAGGGCTGATAACGGCTCTCGTCTGGGTCCCGGACCCAGATGACGGTGTCGCCCTCAATGCTGCCCTCGTCCATGGCCGCCCTGGCCTCTGCGGCGGTCTCATAGCACAGGGCCTCGTCCACCGGGCGGTCCTTGGAGAAGGTCAGGTAGTAGGAACCCAGCACCATGTCCTGGGTGGGCACGGTGACGGGGCCGCCGTCCTGGGGCCGCAGCAGGTTGTTGGCGGACAGCATCAGGATACGGGCCTCGGCCTGGGCCTCGGCGGACAGGGGGACGTGGACGGCCATCTGGTCGCCGTCGAAGTCGGCGTTGAAGGGGGTGCAGACCAGGGGGTGCAGCTTCATGGCCCGACCTTCCACCAGCACCGGCTCAAAGGCCTGAATGGACAGGCGGTGGAGGGTGGGGGCGCGGTTCATCATGACGGGATGGTCCTTGATGACGTATTCCAGGGCGTCCCAGACCTCAGGCTTGCCCTTATCCACCATCTTCTTGACGGCCTTGATGTTGTTGACCACGCCGTCCTGAACCAGCTTCTTCATGATGAAGGGGCGGAACAGCTCCACGGCCATCTCCTTGGGCAGGCCCATCTGGTAGATTTTCAGCTCAGGGCCGACCACGATGACGC
>JAJQCJ010000015.1:7585-10384 GCA_021202775.1 Clostridiales bacterium
TCCTTGGGCAGGCCCATCTGGTAGATTTTCAGCTCAGGGCCGACCACGATGACGCTTCGGCCGGAGTAGTCCACCCGCTTGCCCAGCAGGTTCTGACGGAACCGGCCCTGCTTGCCTTTCAGCATATCGGACAGGGATTTCAGCGCACGGTTGTTGGCGCCGGTGACGGCCCGGCCCCGGCGGCCGTTGTCGATCAGGGCGTCCACCGCCTCCTGGAGCATCCGCTTCTCGTTGCGGATGATGATGTCGGGGGCTTTCAGCTGAATCAGCCGCTTCAAACGGTTGTTCCGGTTGATGACCCGGCGGTACAGATCGTTCAGGTCAGAGGTGGCGAACCGGCCGCCGTCCAGCTGCACCATGGGGCGCAGGTCGGGGGGCAGCACAGGCAGGGTGGTGATGATCATCCGCTCAGGCCGCTGGTCGGACTGGAGGAAGGCGTCCACCACCTCCAGCCGCTTCACCAGCTTGGCCTTCTTCTGGCCGGAGGCGGCGGCCAGCTCCGCCCGGAGGTTCTTGTCCATCTCCACCAGGTCGATGTCGGCCAGCAGCTTCTGGATGGCTTCGGCGCCCATACCGGCGGAGAAATCATCCTCATAATACTCCCGGTTCTCCCGGTACTCCTTTTCGCTCAGCACCTGGCCGCGGGACAGGGGGGTGTCCCCGGGGTCGGTGACGATATAGGAGCCGAAGTAGAGCACCTGCTCCAGGACCCGGGGGGACAGGTCCAGAATCAGCCCCATCCGGGAGGGAATCCCCTTGAAATACCAGATGTGGGACACGGGGGCGGCCAGGTCGATATGGCCCATGCGCTCCCGGCGCACCTTGGAACGGGTCACTTCCACGCCGCAGCGGTCGCAGATCTTGCCCTTATAGCGAATCTTCTTATATTTGCCGCAGTGGCACTCCCAGTCCTTCTGCGGGCCAAAAATCCGCTCGCAAAACAGGCCGTCACGCTCCGGCTTCAAAGTGCGATAGTTGATCGTCTCCGGTTTCTTCACCTCGCCGTAAGACCAGGCGTGAATCTGTTCGGGGGAGGCAATAGAGATTTTGATTGCGTCAAAATCGGGATAACTCATAATGCTTTTGACCTCCTCTATGATTATTCGTCGTAATCCAGTTCGCTGCTGTCAGAGTCCAGGGACAGCTCACCCTCGTCCTCGAAGGTGACGTCGGAGATCACGCTGCCGTCCTCATCCATGGTGCCGGTGGTGAAGCCGTGATGGGCATACTCCTGATCGCTGTCGGAGTAGTCGTAATCATCGTCCTCCAGGCGGCGGATGCTCTGATAATCCGGCTCGTCATCGTCGTCTTTCAGCTCCACTTCGTTGCCGTCCTTATCCAGGATGTGGATGTTCAGACACAGGGCCTCCAGCTCCTTCACCAGCACCTTGAAGGCCTCAGGCACGCCGGGCTTGGGCACGTTGTGGCCCTTGACGATGGCCTCGTAGGTGCGGACACGGCCGGTGACGTCGTCGCTCTTGACGGTCAGGATCTCCTGGAGGCAGTAGGCTGCGCCGTAGGCTTCCAGGGCCCAGACCTCCATCTCGCCGAAGCGCTGGCCGCCGAACTGGGCCTTGCCGCCCAGCGGCTGCTGGGTCACCAGGCTGTAGGGGCCGGTGGAGCGGGCGTGGATCTTATCGTCTACCAGGTGGTGCAGCTTCAGGAAGTAGACGTAGCCCACCGTCACCGGGTTGTCGAACCGCTGGCCGGTGCGGCCGTCGTAGAGCCAGCTCTTGCCGTTTTCATTCAAACCGGCCTGCTTCAGCAGCTCCTGAATGTCCTTCTCGTTGGCACCGTTGAAGATGGGGGTGGCCACCTTCCAGCCCAGGGTCCTGGCGGCGTAGCCCAGATGAACCTCCAGCACCTGGCCGATGTTCATACGGGAGGGCACGCCCAGGGGGTTCAGCACGATGTCCAGGGGGGTGCCGTCGGGCAGGAAGGGCATATCCTCCACCGGCATGATGCGGGAGACCACGCCCTTGTTGCCGTGGCGGCCGGCCATCTTATCGCCCACGGAGATTTTCCGCTTCTGGGCGATGTAGACACGGACGCACTGGTTGACGCCGGGGCCAAGCTCGTCGTCGTTCTCACGGCTGAATACCTTCACATCGATGACAATGCCGTACATGCCGTGGGGCACCTTCAGAGAGGTGTCCCGGACCTCCCGGGCCTTTTCACCGAAGATGGCCCGGAGCAGCCGCTCCTCAGCGGTCAGGTCGGTTTCGCCCTTGGGGGTGACCTTGCCCACCAGAATGTCGCCGGGGTTGACCTCCGCGCCGGGGCGGATAATGCCCCGCTCGTCCAGGTCTTTCAGGGCGTCCTCGCCCACGTTGGGGATGTCCCGGGTGATCTCCTCCGGGCCCAGCTTGGTGTCCCGGGCCTCCAGGTCGTACTCCTCAATGTGGATGGAGGTGAACACGTCCTCCTTCACCATCCGCTCGCTGAGCAGGACGGCGTCCTCGTAGTTATAGCCTTCCCAGGTCATGAAGCCCATGAGGATGTTGCGGCCCAGGGCGATCTCGCCGTTGCAGGTGGAGGGGCCGTCGGCCAGGGTCTCACGATACTTCACCCGCTGGCCCACGTCCACGATGGGGCGCTGGTTGATGCAGGTGGTGTGGTTGGAGCGAAGGAACTTGGTCAGCTTGTAGGTTTTTACATCGCCCCGGTCATAGCGGACGGTGATATAGTTGGCGTCCACACGCTCCACCACGCCGTCGCCCTCGGCCAGCACGCAGACCGCCGCATCCTGGCAGTTCTTGTACTCCTGACCGGTGGCCACGATGGGGGCCTCGGTGACCA
>JAJQCJ010000123.1 GCA_021202775.1 Clostridiales bacterium
CTGACGCAAATTTCCTCGCAATCCGCTCTTGCGCATTTATTCAGAGGTTCCCTAAGGAACGAACAGCCCCATGGACAAGAAAGAACATTGCGCCTACATCGACTTCTTCCGAAACCGCACCGCCAGCCCCCCGGAGATCACGGCGGGAATCCCGCACACCGCCGCCCCCTGGGTCAGCATATAGGCCAGGGCGTAGTCCTCCCCGGCGGCCAGAGCCTCCTGCCAGTCCTGAATACAGAACCACACCCCCAACAGCAGCAGCACCGTCAAAATGCCGCACACAACGGCGAAGATGCGGGAGGCGTTGTGATACCACCGCTTTTGCTCCGGTTTCATCCGCCATGCACTCCTTTCCCGGCCGGGCCGGATATGATATCCTATTATAGCAGAGCTGCCCCGGCTTTTCCACTCCTTTTTCCCGGCGGGAGGGGGCGATTTCTCCGCTTCCTGTTGCTTTTTGCCTCCATTTGCGCTAAAATAGGGATACTATGGGGTGCGGTTCAGCCCCGCAGCCGACTTGAGCGAAAAGGAGCAGCTTATGCGTATTCTGATTGTGGAAGATGAAAAACGTCTGGCCCAGACCCTGGGGGATCTGATGGAGGCCCATCATTTCACTGCCGACCTCTGCCATAACGGGGAGGAGGGGCTGGACAACGCCCTGTCCGGCATTTACGACGCCATCATCCTGGACGTGATGCTGCCGGGGATGGACGGCTTCACCGTGGTGCGGCGGCTGCGGCAGGCGGGGAACCGCACCCCGGTGCTGATGCTCACCGCCCGGACGGAGGTCACTGACCGGGTATCCGGTCTGGACTGCGGCGCGGACTACTACCTGACCAAGCCCTTCGACTCCGAGGAGCTGATGGCCTGCATCCGGGCCATCACCCGCCGCCAGTCCGACGGCGGCGACAGCAACGTCATCACCTACGGCGACCTGCGGCTGGAGCTCAGCTCCTGCCTGCTGGTGTGCGGGGAGCGGTCTGTGCGCCTCAGCCGGAAGGAATTTGAAATCATGGGCAAGCTGATGTCCAACGGGGACTGGGTGGTGACCAAGGAATCCCTGCTCCTGTCGGTCTGGGGCTACGAGTCCAACGCCGAGGACAACAATGTGGAGGTCTATATCTCCTTCCTCCGGAAGAAGCTGGCCCATTTGAAGAGCAATGTCTCCATCAAAACCCTGCGGATGCTGGGGTACCATCTGGAAGTGAAGTCATGAACGTGATTGGGAAGCTGCGGTGGAAGTTCGTGCTGATCAATATGCTGATCGTCACGGCCATGCTGGCGTTTATCAGCACGTTCTTCATCGTCTCCGTCTCTGACAGCCTGCGGGAGGACAGCATCGAGCTTTTAAATCAGGTCATCGTGCAGGACGGGATGCCCATGTTCACCCTGGGCAAGGAACAGGATCAGGAGGGCTTTGGCCGGTTTTCTGACAATGGGGGCAGCGTCTCCCTGCCCTACTTCACCGTGTCCGTCCTGGCCACGGGGCAGGCCGTGGTGGTGACCAACCAGTTTTATGACCTGGATGAGGAGACCATTCAGGAGGTGGTCAGCCTGTGCCTGGAGCAGGAGGAGACCAGCGGCGTCCTGCGGGATTACAGCCTCCGCTACCTCCGCTCTTCCACCGTCTCCGGCTGGCGGCTGGCCTTTGCCGACATCAGCCAGGAGGAGAGCACCATCCGCAGCGTGGTGCGGAACACCCTGCTCATGTCGCTGGCCGCCCTGGCCGCCTTCTTTGTTATCAGCCTCCTGCTGGCCCGCTGGGCGGTGCGTCCGGTGGAGCAGAGCTGGCAGCAGCAGCGGCAGTTTGTGGCCGACGCCAGCCATGAGCTGAAAACCCCCCTGACGGTGGTGCTGTCCAGCGCCGACATGATGGAGAAGCACAGCACCGCCATGACGGAGAAAGAGCGGCGCTGGCTGGAGAACATTCAGGCCAGCTCCCTCCAGATGAAGGAGCTGGTGGAGGAGCTGCTGGTGCTGGCCCGCAGCGACGCCAACGAGTCCAAAGCCGCCCCCCACGAGCTGCTGAACCTCAGCGACCTGGTGGAGGACACCCTGCTCCAGTTTGAGGCGGCCCTGTTTGAGAGCGGCCATCTGCTGGAGTCGGAGCTGACCCCGGATCTGTACGTCTCCGGTGACCGGGGCAAGCTGAAACGCCTGCTGGAGATTTTGCTGGACAATGCCCGGAAGTACGCCGCCCGGAACAGCGACGTGCAGGTGTTCCTGGCCCCGGAGGGGGCCAAGCGGGTCCGCCTGGAGGTGCGCAATCAGGGGGAGCCCATCCCGCCGGACCAGTTGGAGCGGATTTTTGAACGGTTTTACCGGGCCGACCAGGCCCGTACCAGCGAGGGCTTCGGCTTGGGGCTGCCCATTGCCCGCACCATCGCCCAGGAACACGGCGGCAAAATCTGGGCTGCCTCAGACGATGCGGAGGGCACCCGCTTCTTTGTCAGCCTGCCCCGCGCCAAGGCCCCGGCGGCGGAGCAGCGGGGCGCACTGACCGCGGAGTGAACCGTATCCGGTTTTTTACCCCCTCCGTGTCCGGGTTTTAACTTATCGCTTCATGTTAGCTCTTAGCTCTTAGCTGTCAGCCACCCCTCAGTCAGCTGCGCTGACAGCTCCCTCGTCGGCGTTGGCTCCGCATCCTTCGTGTCTGGCTGACACCGAACCCTCAGTCGCTCCGCAACGCCTCTTCTCAAAATCGAACCCACTTCGCTGCGACCAACGGAAGTCCCCAGCGGGGAGGCTTCGATTTTGTTTGAAGAACGCAGCGGTTACAACAATTTCCTGCCTCCCCTGAAAGGGGAGGGGGACCGGCGTGAGCCGGTGGAGGGGTGAAAACGGAGAATTCCCTCCATCAGGATAGTTACAGTTCCGCTTTTGCAGCTTCTTGTGTAGGGGCGGCCCTTGGCCGCCCGCAGGGACCACCCACCTATCCCTGGCGGCCAGAGGCCGCCTCTACTATATCGTTAAGATGAAAACTTTGCTTTCATTGTCCATCCAGCATCCACCCAAAAGAAACGAGGAACCACCATGCCCCATCCAAACAACACCCTGCAATCCCTCCCGCTGCCCGTCACGGCCACAGAAGGCGCATTGCAGGTGGAACTTGTCCCCTCCGCGCCGGGGGAACCCCTCCGCCTGACCCTTCGCCGCATGGGCGGAGCCTTCCCGGAGGGGGAGGCCCACTACCTCCGCCTGTCCAACCAGGGGGAAACGGCCCACTGGTACGCCCCCGCGTCGGTGGAGGGGAACCTGCTGACCGCCGACCTGACCGGCATTGCCGAACTGTACCCGGAGGGGGCGGAGCGGGAAAACCTTTCCCTGTCCTTTGCCCGGAAAAAGGGCAAGGGGCTGGTGGTCTGCCCCCTCCGGGGGGATCGGTTTCTGCCCGTGCTGGAGCGGGAACAGCTCTGTCCCTGCCTGACGGACAGCCGGGCGGTCTGGGGCGGGCCGGCGGCCGCCTTCTCTCTGGAGGGGGCAGCGTATGAGGCGCTGCCCCACTTCGTCCAGGGGGAGCGCAGGCGGGCGAACCTGGTGCTGGACGCCTGCCCCCGGAGCCTGCGGTATTGGAATCAGCTCCGCTACGGCATCGACTGGATGGAGCTGCGCAACGGGCATCTCCTGATCTCCGCCATCGCGCCGGAGGGGGTTCCGGGGCTGCGGGGCATCTCCGTACACCGGGCCTCCGGCAGCGAGGCGGGGCAGACGGTTTTCCCTGTACAGAGGGGCCGCGCCCTGTTTATTCAAAAGGAAAATCCCCGGCTCATGGGCCGGATTTTGGAGCCGTGCTGGGGGGAGATCCCCCTGCCCACCCTGCCGTCGGACGGGGAGCCGTGGTGCATCTCCGGCGTGTACGAGGCCGGAGACGGGCAGGTGTACCACGTTCCCCTGTGCATCGTGGATGAGGACAGCCTTCAGCGCATGGGCGACCTGTCCAACGGCGGGGGGCTGACAGCCGGGCCCCTGTGCTACGGCCTGCAAATCAGCGAGCCCGGCCTCCTGACCCTGTCCGTGGGCGAGCAGCCCCCCTACCTGTGCCAGAGTGCGGAGGCGGATACCCTGGAGGAGGCCCTGGAACAGGGCTGCCTCCAGCCCCTGGGCAATCTGTTCCTCCGGGACAGAGGGGGGAGGAACTGGCGGTGGCGGTTCTCCGTGGCCAACCTGCCCCTGGACGGGGACACCGAGCTGATGCTCCAGGCGGTGGGGAAGGACGGTACCCTGCGCTTCCCCGTGACCGTGGTGGACGGGGCCGGCGGGGTGCTGGAGGCGGACTGCTCCGCCCTGCCCGGTCTGGCGGAAAACACCCTGCCCACCTTTTGGCGTCTGCGGCTGGCCATCCGCCGGGGCCGGGCCTTTGGGAATGTGGGGCTGCAAATCGCCGCCGGGACGGTACCCCTTGCCACCGACGCCGAGGAGCGGTGGCAGGGCCCCCTCTCCTTCTGCGGCCTGCCCTTTGGCGCCTGCCGGCTGGAGGGGCAGACCCTGGAGGCCCTGATCTGCTGCCCCAGGAATGGGGACTGCGTCCTGTCTCTGGGGGACCAAATGCGCCGCTACGAGCGGCAGATTCTCTGCCGGACGGAGCTGCAAAAGCTCCGGGGCACCCGGCTCAAGCTGCGGGTGCGGTGCCCCAGCGGCGTGCCGGGGGTGTGGGAGTCCTTCGCCCTGGTCTACCGCTACCGGCAGGAAAAGGACCGGCAGGTGTTCTTTTTCCCCGCCAAAAGCGTGAAGAAGCGGAAGGAATACACCGAGCTCACCGCCGACTATGACCTGTCCCAACTGGAATTTGCCCCCCTGTACTGGGACATCCGCACCGTGTTCCGGGGCCGGGACGGCGTGGCCTATACTGCCCGCATCACCCTCCCCCAGGAGGAGGACCGGTTCTGGTGCAGGAACCAGGACAGCCCCCTGTACCGGCTGGAGAGGAAGGTGCGCCAGGCGGTCGACCGCGTCGGCACCCAGTTGGAGCGGTTCTTTCACTCCAACAGCTACCGCCAGGGGGAGGACATGAGCGTCTCCCTGTACAAGACGCTGGACAAGAGCTTCGCCCTGGTCTGTCAGGCCTACAGCCCCTACTGCGGTTTCCTGTTCCGGATGAAGGAGCGCTTCGCCCTGGTGCTGAGCATCCTGCTGCGCCGCCGGCTGGCCCACAAGCACATCTTCCTGTGCTACGAGAAGTACTGCAGCATGGCCCAGGACAACGGCTTCTACTTCTTCCGCTACTGCATGGAGCATGATATGGAGAAGAAGATGAACCGGAACATCTACTTCATCATCGACAAACGCCAGCCCGACTACCGGGAGCGGCTGCTGCCCTACAAGGATCATGTCATTCAGTTCATGAGCCTGAAACATATGGTCTATATTCTGGCGGCCCGGCTGCTGATCTCCAGTGACTCCAAGGCCCACGCCTACGCCTGGCGGGCCAAGGAGAGCATCATCCTTCCCCGCATCAACCACGGGAAGAAGCTGGTGTTCCTCCAGCACGGGGTCATCGCCCTGAAAAAGGTGAACTTTTTCTGGAAAACCGTCAACTCCGCCGACCTGTTCATCACCTCCAACCGGCGGGAGTATGACATCATCTGCCAGCACCAGGGCTATCCCCCGGAGAACGTGGTCATCACCGGCCTGGCCCGGTGGGACGTGCTGGAGGACAGGCCCATCCCGGAAAAACACATTCTCCTGATGCCCACCTGGCGGAACTGGCTGGAGGAGGTCACAGACGAGGCCTTTGTGGCCAGCGACTATTATAAGAACTATATGTCCCTCATCAACGACCCCCGGCTGGAGGCGCTGCTGGAGGACTATGACCTGTATCTGGATTTCTATATTCACCCGAAATTCCGGGAATATATGGCCCGGTTCTCCATCAGCGGGAACCCGCGGGTGAAGATGATCCCCTTCGGCTCCGCCCCGCTGAACCGGCTGATGATGGAGTGCAGGATGCTGGTGACGGACTATTCCAGCGTCTGCTGGGACGTGTACTATCAGAAGAAACCGGTGCTGTTCTATCAGTTCGACGTGGAGCAGTATAACGAGACCACCGGCTCCTATATCGACTTTGACACCGAGCTGTTCGGCGACCAGGTGCGAACCCCGGAGGCCCTGCTGGCCCGGCTGGAGGAGTACGCCAAAAACGACTTCGCCCTGCCGGAGCGGTACGCCGCCCTGCGGCCCAGTATGTACGAGTATTTGGACAAAAACAACAGCCAGCGCATCTGTCAGGAGATCATGAAGCGGGGCTGGTGACGTGAGGAAGGGCGACATGAAGCAGGAGAACCGAAAAAAAGAGCCGCGGCCCCCCAAAACGCTGCGCGTCCGCACCCTGGGCGGGGAGCATTGGATGTGGCAGTTTTGTCTCCTGGGGCTGTTTCTCAGCGGGGCGGAACGGCTGACCCTGGAGGGGGAGAACGCCGGACGGCGTCTGACCTTCCCGGTGTGGCTGCTGGCCTGCGGGGAGGAGGGCAGCCAGATGGAGGCGGACTTCTCCTCTGCGGCAGAGAAGGCGGAGAACACCCTCCTGACCCGCTGGACCCTGTCCCTGACGCTGGAGGACGGGGAGGTGCGCTTTCAGGCCCCTCTGGAGCTGGTGCCCCCGACCCCCGGCCCGCAGCTGACCGACCCCCTGTGGGAGGACCGCCGGTTTGCCTATGAGGAGCCGCTGGGCAGCGCCCGCCGGTTTGAGCAGACCCTGGAGGGGCTGATTTGCAGCCCCTCCGGCGGCGACTGCTGCCTGCAGGTCGGGAACCGGCTCCGGCGGTACGAGGGGCAGCTGGTGTGCCGGATGGAGCGGTGCGCCCTCCGGGGGCGGCATCTCCGGCTCCGGGTGGTTTGTCCGGCCCAGACCCTTGGGACGTGGAGCGGCGTGGCCCTGGTGTACCGTTACCGGCAGGAGAAGGACAGGCTGTGCTGCGCCTTCCCCGCCCGGCACAGCGCCTGCCAGGAGGATACAACGACCCTGGAGGTGGAGATCGACCTGAGCCAGCTCACGCTAAAGCCCCTGTACTGGGATGTGCGCATCGTTCTGGACGGGGCGGACGGCACCTCCTACCTGCTGTGCGCCCGTTGGCAGGAGGACGGGGGCAGCAAAAAGCCCCGCTCCGGCCCGGGAAAGCTGCTGTATCAGGTCAGAAAAGCGGTCAGCCTGGGCCGCCGGGTGGTGGAGCGGCTGGTGTTCTCCAACACCTACCGGCAGGCGGACGGACAGGGGGTGTCCCTGTACCGGACGATGGAGCACACCCACGCCCTGGCCTGCCAGCCCTGGAACCCCTACAGCGGCCTCCGCTTCCGATTGAAGGAGTGGCTGGCCTTCGGCCTGGCCCTGCTGGCCCATCCGGTGCTGAGCCGGCAGCGCATCATGCTGTGTTATGAGAAGTTCGGCGCCATGGCCCAGGACAACGGCTTTTACTTCTTCCGGCACTGTATGGAAAGCGGCATGGAGGCCCGGATGCACCGGCGCATTTACTTCGTCATCGACAAGGCCCAGCCCGACTACCGGGAGCGGCTGCTGCCCTACAAAGACCACGTCATTCAGTTCATGAGTCTGAAGCACATGGTCTGTCTGCTGTCGGCAAAGCTGCTGGTGTCCAGCGATTCCAAATCCCACGCCTACGCCTGGCGCACCAAGGAGAGCCTGATTCTCCCCTATATCCGGAAGAAGAAAAAACTGGTGTTTTTGCAGCACGGGGTCATCGCCATGAAGCGGGTGGACTTCTACAAACGGGGCGGGGCCTACGAGGCCGACCTGTTCGTGTCCTCCAACCGGCGGGAGCATGACATCATCGCCAATTACCTGGACTATCCCCCGGAGGACGTGATTGTCACCGGTCTGGCCCGGTGGGACGTGCTGGAGGACAGGCCCACCCCGGAAAAGCGCATCCTTCTGATGCCCACCTGGCGGAACTGGCTGGACGAGGCCCCGGAGGAGGTCTTTGTGGAGAGCGATTACTATCGAAACTATATGGCCCTCCTGAATGACCCCCGGCTGGCGGCCCTGCTGACCCAGTACGACCTGTATCTGGACTTCTATATTCACCCCAAATTCAAGGGCTACATGGCCCGGTTCTCCATCAGCGGCAGCAGCCGGGTGCGGCTGATCCCCTTCGGGGAGGAGCCGCTGAACCGCCTGCTGATGGAGTGCAGGATGATGGTGACGGACTACTCCAGCGCCAGCTGGGATGTGTACTATCAGAAGAAGCCGGTGCTGTTCTACCAGTTTGACGTGGCGCAGTACAACGAGACCACCGGGGCCTATATCGACTTTGAAACCGAGCTGTTCGGAGATCGGGTGTTCACCCCGGAAGAGCTGCTGGCGGCGCTGCAGCGCTACGCCCAGGCGGGGTTCGCCCTGCCGGAACAGTACGCGAAGCGCCACGGGGAGAGCTTCGCTTATCTCGACAAAAACAACAGCCAGCGCATCTGCGAGGAGATTTTGAAGCGGGGCTGGTAAAAAAGCACAAAACAGGGCCTCCGCCGTCTGGCGGAGGCCCGTTGCCGTATTGGATTAAAAGTTCGCCCCGCCGAACTCGCTCAGCTCCAGGTGGCGGGCTTTGTTCTTGTCCAGCGCCCAGTTGACGCTCCACTGGGCGGAGAAGAGGAGCAGCTTCGCCCCGTGGTAGTCCTCCACCAGCTTGATGTCCCGGCCGTCGCCGATGATGAGGTCGTCGTCCAGATTGCCGTCAAACCGGTCCACCCACCGCAGGGTCTCGTAGGGCAGGCTCTCCATCGCCAGGTCCACGTTGTACTCGTTTTTCAGCCGGTACTCGAACACGTCGAATTGCAGGGTGCCCACGCAGCCCACAATTACTTCTTCCATGCCGGTGTAGGGGATTTTGAAGATCTGGATGCCGCCCTCCTGGGCGATCTGCTCGGTGCCCTTGATAAACTGCTTGCGTTTCAGGGTGTCCTTGGGCCGCACCCGGCGGAAATGCTCCGGGGCGAAGGTGGGGATGGGGTCGAACCGGAAGTTCTGGCCGGGGGTGCAGAGGGTGTCCCCGATGGAGAACATACCGGGGTCAAAGACGCCGATGATGTCCCCGGCGTAGGCTTCCTCGATGATCTCCCGCTCCGCCGCCATGAGCTGCTGGGGCCGGGACAGCTTCACCTTCCGGTTCTGCTGCACCAGGTAGACCTCCTTCTCCGCGTCGAACCGGCCGGAGCAGACCCGGACGAAGGCGATGCGGTCCCGGTGGGCCTTGTTCATGTTGGCCTGAATCTTAAAGACGAAGCCGGAGAAGCGCTCGTCAAAGGCGCTGACGGTCTGCTCCCCCGCCTTCCGGTCCAGGGGCGGGGTGGTCATGCGGAGGAAGTTCTCCAGGAAGGGTTCCACGCCGAAGTTGGTCAGGGCGGAGCCGAAGAACACCGGGGACAGCTTGCCGTGGCGCACCTTGTCCATGTCCAGCTCGGCCCCGGCCCCCTCCAGCAGCTCCACTTCCTCCACCAGCTGCTGATACTTGTTTTCGCCGATGAGGTCAGCCAGGGCGGGGTCGTCCAAATCCACCTCGGTGGCGGTGGCGGCTTTGGCGTTGGTGTTGGAGGTGAAGTGGATGATCTTATGCTCCCGCAGGTCGTAGACGCCCTGGAACTCCTTGCCGCAGCCGATGGGCCAGTTGATGGGGCAGGTCTCCACCCCCAGCTCGTGCTCGATCTCCTCGCACAGCTCGAAGGGGTCCCGGGCCTCCCGGTCCATCTTGTTGATGAAGGTGAAGATGGGGATATCCCGCATGGCGCAGACCTTGAAGAGCTTCCGGGTCTGGGGCTCCACACCCTTGGCCCCGTCAATGACCATGACGGCGCTGTCCGCAGCCATCAGGGTGCGGTAGGTGTCCTCGGAGAAGTCCTGGTGGCCGGGGGTGTCCAGAATGTTGATGCAGAAGCCCTCGTACTGGAACTGCATGACGGAGGAGGTGACGGAGATGCCGCGCTGCTTCTCGATCTCCATCCAGTCGGAGGTGGCGGCCCGGGCGTTGCGCTTGCCCTTCACCACGCCGGCCTGGTTGATGGCCCCGCCGTAGAGGAGGAACTTCTCCGTCAGCGTGGTCTTGCCGGCGTCCGGGTGGGAGATGATGGCAAAGGTACGGCGGCGGCTGATTTCTGATTCGTATTGGCTTGACATAAAAACCTCCAAAATAAGGGAAAGTAGTATGATTCAATAAAAGTTGGGGTGGTCGCTCCTTAGACAAGGAATGATGAAGGAACTACGTTTTGCCCTTGCCAGGGCGGGGCCTTGACTACCGCCTGCTGACCATTTACGGTATCCTCCTCGGTAAATGACCCTCGCCAGCATAGCTGGCATCGGTTTCCGGCTAAAAATGTGCCCCCGGCA
>JAJQCJ010000007.1 GCA_021202775.1 Clostridiales bacterium
TACCTCCCCCTTACCCCCCACCGGCGCCCCCGCCAACTTCCATGTGCTGGTCCGGGGCACCCTGACCCTGGAGCCGGGGAAGTACCGGCTCAACCTCACCGCAGACGACCATTATCAGCTCTGGCGAAACGGCGTGTACACGGGCCAGGGCCCCGCCCCCGCCTACCCGGAGCGGTACCCCTACCTGACCTATCCCCTGACCGGGGGACAGACCGTCACCCTTGCCCTTCACCTGTACTATCAGGGGCTGATCAACCGGGTTTGGAACAGCGGCGACGGGCGCTTCGGCCTGTGGGCGGAGCTGATCGGCCCGGAGGGCGCGGTCTGTCCCATCGACTGGAAGTACCAGATCTGTACCGCCTATTCCGGTACGCCGGTGGGGTATGACACCCAGTTTCTGGAGGATTTCGATTCCAGGCGGTGCCCTGAGGGCTGGGAGCGGCCCGGCTTCGACGATGGGGCCTGGGGCCGCCTCGTCCCCGCGCCCTGGGCGGATTACAGCCTGATTTCCCAGGAGACCGCCCCCCTCTGGGAGGGGGAGGCGGAACCGGCGGAGGTGCGCCCCATCCCCGGTGGTCTGCTGCTGGACTTTGGTCGGGAGCTGGCGGGAACCCTCTGCCTGAACGCCAGAGGACACGCCGGACAGACGGTGCTTCTCCGCTTCGGGGAGGAGCTGAACGGAACAGGCCGTGTGCGATATGAGCTGCGGTGCAACTGCCGCTATCAGGAGCGCTGGACGCTGGACAAAGGGGAAAACACTTTACACCACTACGACTACAAGGCGTTCCGTTACGCGGAGGTACTGTATCCGCCGGGGGTGGAGGTGTGGAACCTCCGGGCCAGGGAGCGGCATCATCCCATGGACGAGGGGCTGTGTACCCTCCGCTGCCCCGCAGACCAGCTGGAGGACATCTTCGCCATCTGCAAAAACGCCGTCCGCTGCTGCACCCAGGACAGCTTCCTGGACTGCTGCACCCGGGAGAAGGGGCAGTACCTGGGGGACGCCGTCATCACCGCCCGTTCCCATCTGTGGCTCACCGGCGACCCGTCCATGCTCCGCAAGTGCATCCGGGACTTTCTGGCCTCGGCCAAAGTGTCCCCCACCCTGATGGGGGTGGCCCCCGGGGCGCTGATGCAGGAGATCGGGGACTTCTCCCTGCTGTTTCCCCAGCTGGTGTGGACAGACTGGGCGTTTACCGGGGACAGGGCGTTTTTGGGGGAATGTCTCCCCACCGTTTCGGCCATGCTGGACACCTTCGCTGCCAAATGGCAGCGGGCCGACGGCCTGCTGGACACGGTGGACGAGCTGTGGAACCTGGTGGACTGGCCGGAAAACCTCCGGGACGGCTATGACTTCTCCCTGACCCGGCCTATCGTTGGGGCAGGGGTTCACAACGTCATCAACGCCCTGTGGTATGGGGCGCTGGCGGCAGAGGAGCGGATGCGCGGCCTGCTGGGCCTGCCGGGAGAAAACCGCTCAGACCGGGTGAAGCAGGCGTTCCTGCGCACCTTCTACCGCCCGGAGAGGCGGCTGTTCGCTGACAGCGAAGTCAGCGGCCACTGCTCCCTCCACGCCAATCTCTACGCCGCTTTCTTCGGCCTGCTGCCGGAGGAGGGGTGGGACACTTATGAAAAACTGCTCTGCACCCCTGGGCGGGTCTGCGGGGCCATGCCCATGTACTTTGCCCTCCGGGGGCTGGGACGCATGGGAAAATACGACACCCTTTACCGGCTGCTGACCCGGACGGACGAATACGGCTGGCGGAATATGCTCCGGGAAGGAGCCACCGCCTGCTTTGAAGCCTGGGGCAAAGAGCAGAAGTGGAACACCAGCCTGTGCCACGCCTGGTCCAGCGGGGCCATCCCTCTGCTCATCGAGGAGCTGGCGGGGCTGCGGTTTGACCCCCATCTGCCGGAGGCACTGGACGGATTCGCCCTTCAGGTCCCCTTCCGGGGAAGGCTGCTGAAGGTGACAAAAGAGCGGGGCTGCCCGCCCACATTGGAAAGGATGGAACTGGAATGCTTTACCCAAAACTGAACGAAGCCCGTACCCTGCTGGCCCTGAACGACATCTGGGCCTTCCGGACGGCGGGGGCGGAGGACTACCCCCGGGCGTGGATGGAGATCCCCATGGAGGACGCCCTGACCATGGCGGTGCCCGCCGCCTACAATGACCAGAAGGACGACGTGAACCTCCGCGCCCACTACGGCTGGGCGGTGTACCAGCGCACCTTCACTGTCCCCAGGAGCCTTCTGGGGGAGCGGGTCGTCCTCCGCTTTGGCGCTGTAACCCATACCGCAGAGGTCTATCTGAACGGTCATAAGCTGGGGAGTCATAAGGGAGGCTTCCTGCCCTTTGAGTTCGAGGTGAACGACGCCCTGGTGCCCGGTCTCAACCTGCTGGCTGTGGCGGTGGATAACCGGGTGAATTACGGCGCCCTGCCGGTGGGCAACGAGAACACCGTGGCCTTCTTCGGCTCCGACAATCCGGGGGTGCCCTCCATTGAGCTGGCCAAGACCCGCTGCAAACCCGCCAACAAGCCCAACTTCGACTTCTTCAACTATGCCGGCATCATCCGGCCCGTGTACCTCTACACCACCCCCAGAAGCTACATCCGGGACATCACCCTGGTGCCCTCTCTCGACGGAGGGGACGGCCTGGTGGACTACCGGGTGGACACCGTCGGGGAAGGAGCCGTCCATGTGACCATCCTGGACGAGGCGCGGCGCACCGTGGCAACAGGGGAGGGGGCCGAAGGCCGGTGCCGCATCCCCAGCGCCACCCTTTGGCAGCCGGGGAAGGCGTACCTCTACACCGCCCGCATCACCTTCGGGGAGGACGTGTATGAGCAGACCTTCGGCGTCCGCACCGTGGAGGTACGGGGCACCCAGTTTCTCATCAATGGCAAGCCCTTCTACTTTAAGGGCTTTGGCAAGCATGAGGACAGCTTTTTCCACGGCCGGGGGACGGACAACTGCCTGAACGTGAAGGACGTCTCCCTGATTCGCTGGCTGGGGGCCAACTCCTTCCACACCAGCCATTACCCCTACGCCGAGGAGATGTACGACCTGTGCGACCGGGAGGGCATCGTCATCATTGACGAGACCCCCGCCGTGGGCATCAACGCCGGCGGCAGCGAGGACCCCTATCAGGTCATGCGCATCCACCAGCACCACCGGGACGTGCTCCGGGACATGATCGACCGGGACAAGAACCACCCCTCTGTGGTCATGTGGTCCATCGCCAACGAGCCGGACACCGAGCGCTTCCCCCAGTCCGCCTATGACTACTTCCACCCCCTCTACGAGCAGGCCCACGAACAGGACCCCCAGAACCGGCCTGTCACCCTGGTCTGCTGCCAGAACAACTACGAGCGGGACATCATCACCCGCACCATGGACGTGGTGTGCCTGAATCGGTACTATGGCTGGTACAACCTCAGCGGCGACCTGGACGCCGCCTGTGACGCCCTGAACACGGAGCTGGACTTCTGGGCGGAGCAAAACAAGCCGGTGATGTTCACCGAGTACGGGGCGGACACCTACCCCGGCATCCACAACACCAACGGCGAGATGTTCAGCGAGGAATATCAGGCGGACTACTACGCCCGGCTGAATGCGGAGCTGGACAAGCGCCCCTTCTTCATCGGCGAGCAGATCTGGAACTTCGCGGACTTCGCCACCATCCAGGGCCCCATGCGGGTGGATGGCAACAAAAAGGGCCTGCTGACCCGGGACCGCCGCCCCAAGCTGGCCGCCCATTACTTCCGGCATCGCTGGACGAGCATTCCCGACTTCGGTTATAAAGGGTAACGCCTGAAAAACGTCCGGGCACCCGCCGCTTTGCGGCGTATTCCGGACAAAAAGCCTCTCCCACTTCCAAACGATCAGTGTAAGTGGGGGAGGCTTTACAGTTATGCGAAAGAAAAACACTATAGACAAAGCGGGAAAAAAGCGATATGATAGAGCCAGACAAAATTGGAAGGGAGGCTGCGCAATGAATCGGGAAGGTCTGATCAACAGTCTTGCGGAGATGCAGGAATTCTCCGTTGTTCCGGCGTCGTATTACGAACGGGTATCGGTTGGAGGCGCCGAGAAGAACAGCAAACGTCCAAAGAACCGGAAACCGGGGCAGCGTTACAACGCCGGGGCGGACCCTCGGTTCAGTGCGCTGCTGGCCTACTCTGCGCCGACGGATAAGGGATTCACTTATTTTCTGAGGTATATGGCCTTCACAGTTGCGGCGAATCTGGCGTTCCACAACCTGAGCGTTCCAAACGGACAGCAGATGAGTCGGATGCTGGAGCTGTCCGGATATACAGCCGCACAAATGGAGGAGTATGTGCAGCACGAAGTCGGACTGGAGCCGGAGGCCGTACCGTCCAGACGGCTGGCCCCGACGGTGTTCCTTCTGTCCCGTGTCCTGTGCGACGCGCTGTCCGACCCCACCGAGTGGCGCAGAAGAAAACGGACTGTGCCGAACCCATCCCTCGAACGGCTGAAAGCGCTGGTGGCCTATATGACGGAAACCGGGCTGCTCTACTTCTTTGAACGGCCGGATTATGACGGTTCCGGGAAGGAGGGGGGCAGCAGGGACGCCGCTTCGTATGAGCGGTTTGTGCTCCTTCACGCAGAGGATGCTGTGAAGCATAAAGCCATTACATCCGAACTGGACGATGCGTTTGAACAGCTGAAACGAAAGACAAAGCAGATTAAGGACGAAAGAGACAAAGCGTATGACCGCGGGGAGGCCCAAAAACGCAGGCGGAACGGCGCAAAGAGCATCGCCCCGCTGGCCGCGCCAGCCGGCCCCGTTCCGCCGCTGCCCAACCTCCGCCCCTCGGACGTCATCTCCGAAACGCTGCAGGATGAGCTGCAGAGCAAGTACGCAGATGAGGCGACAAGGGCCCTGCAAACCATCCGGGGTGAGCTGAAGGGCCCAGACGCCATGCCCCCTGAGGAAATGACCCGCCTGATGGAACGCTACAGAAAATCCATGCCGCCGGACGTGCAGGAGCGTGTCGGCAAGCTGAATCAGGAGATCGACGCACTGACAGACCTTTTCTATAAAGTAATGGACCAGGCGGACGAATTGCGGAAGGACCTCAAACGCGAACAGAAGGCGGAGATGCGGGATGAGTATATCCCGGCGGTTGCGGAGGGCTTGTTCCAGGCGATTCTGACCGGGAGGGACGAGACCTACAAGCTGAAGGTCGGCCGCTATATCTGGCAGGATTTCATGGCTGAGTCCAACATTCCGATTCAGAACGTGCCTTTTGCGCCCATGGAGGATGACGACGAGTGGGACAACGTTTGCACGGATATAAACGGCAAGCTGGCCCTGCGCATTTTTGATGAAGATGACATCGTCACCTTGCAGACGGACAGCGGGCGTGGGGTGGAAAGTATCACCCTGCCCCTTGGCTCCGCCCTGGCAAAGCTCTCCGATCGGCCAACTGAGCCGTCGCTGTATATCAGAAAAAGCTATGTGAAGATGTTCAAGGAGGCCGGGTACTCCGACCGCAAGGCCAGGGATTTTGCTATTATCCTTGCCACCCTTTCCAGCGTGAACGTGCTGGAAACCGGCGGCTACGACTACGATTATGATGAGATGTATGGCTTGCGGGAAGGGGACGCCCCCTCGGAGGGCTCCGCCAGCGTGGAAACGGAGCGGAGCGCACGGGAGGACGCCGAGCGCAGGCTCAAGCAGGCCCAGAAGGAGAACCAGGCGGCCAGGCATGAGATACACACGCTCCAAAAGGAAATCGAACGGCTAAAACAGCAGATGGCCAACCAAAAAGGGGAGAGGGAGGACACGGAGGCGGAAATCCAGGGGTCGCCGCCGGGGGAACCCATCACGTACCCCTATCGGACGAACCTGAGGGTGGTGGTCTATGGCGGCTTTGAGGTGTTTCACAAAGAGCTGCTGAAGCTGCTGCCGGATATCCGAATCGTTGCGTCCGCCGCCCACATTGATGCGGCGCCGGTGCGCAACGCGGACATTGTGTTCCTCCAGACCAACAAGACCAATCACAGCAACTATTGGGCGGTGCGGGACGCCTGTAAAAACTGCGGCGTGCCGTACATCCACCTCAATTACGCCAGCGCAAAGCGGTGCGCGGAGGTGATGGTGGGGGAGCTCAGAAAGCTGGAAGCAGGCCGTCAAGCGCCGGAGGAAGGCGCGGACTGAAACGCCCTGCGAAAACGGAATACACAGAAACAGCAATGCCTCCGAGCGCATCGGAGGCATTGTTTTGCATAATGAACCATGAAAGGGCAAAAAACTCAACCGTCCGCCATCTCCCGCAGCTTCTCCAGAAACTTCTGTCCGGCTTTGGTAAAGACCTGATATTTCTTCCAGACAACGTGCATCTCGATCTCCGGCTGTCCCTCCAGGGGGCGGAAGCAGAGGGGGCTGTCCCCGGAGACGTTGATGATATGGTCAAAGCAGATGGCGTAGCCCATCCCTTCCTCCACCGAGATGGAGCCGTTGAACAGCAGGTTGTAGGTGGCGACGACCTGCTGCTCCTCCAGTGCGCCGGGGAGGACGCCGTATTCATGCTGTTGTCGGGACAGGATGAGGGGCTTTCCCTGCAAATCCTCTACAGCAATGGTTTCCTTCCGGGCCAGAGGGTCGTCCCGGCGCATCAGGACGCCGAAGCGCTCCGTATACGGCACCCTCAGACATTCATATTTGGAGGTGTCGATCTCTCCAAACAGGATGCCGAAATCCAGCAGCCCCTTGTCCAAATCCTCTGTCACGGTGACCCGGTCACCGCTGACATTGTGGAAATGCACCAGGGGATACTCCTCCTGCAGCGCCTTCGCCGCCTTTGCGAGAAATCGGATACCCTCGGATTCTCCGGCCCCGATGTGGATGTCCCCGGCGATCACCTCGTCCGAGAGGGAAATTTCGTCCTTCGTCCGGTTCACCAGGGCGAGGATCTCCTCCGCCCGTTTCCGGAGCAGCATACCCTCCTCGGTCAGGGTGATGGTGCGGTTGCTGCGGACAAAGAGCTGCTTGCCCAGCTCGGTTTCCATCTCCTTCAGCTGCCGGGACAGGGTGGGCTGCGACAGATGCAGCGCCTCCGCCGCGCCGGAGATGCTTTTTTCCCTGGTCACCGCCAGAAAATAATGTAACACACGCAGTTCCATGTTGGATGCCTCCCCTCCAATTTTGAGTTTATTATAGCAAATTTCGTCATGCCTGTAAAGCATGAAAGTGTATTCAATCAAAGTATTTGATATTTACCATTTGATGTTGTACAATCATCTAAACTATGATACAACTGCTCGTCAACCTGTTGACCCCCATCTTTACCAGCATGGGCGTCAGTGAAAGCGACGTGGCCTACTACGCCAACTCTCTGAGTGGCTACGTCTATGCAATCGTGATTCTGCTCGCAGTAGCTATCGTTGTGATGGTGGCGGCCCACTGGCTGGTCAAAAAGGGCACCCGCCATGTGGTGCGCTGGTCCGCTGGCGTGGCCTGGGTTCTCTGTGTGACCATCATCGCCAACGTGATTTGCTTCGGCCCCATGTACAACAACCTCTCCCTGCTCCTGAACAGTTCAGCGTCCGTGTCCGAGGAATCGGTTGCCGCCTCCAAGGAGATCATTCAGGAGACTGGCGAGGAGGGCATGGTGTTGGTCAAGAATGACGGCGTCCTGCCCCTGACCGATACCACCAACCTGAACGTGTTCGGCTGGGCCTCCACCAACCCCATCTACGGCGGCACTGGCTCCGGCTCCTCCGACAGCTCTGACGCCATCGACATCCTGACCTCTCTGGCGGACGCCGGGTTTACGGTGAACCAGAGCCTGGTGGATATGTACACCGAGTACAGCCCCACCCGGAACCTGGGCGGCAACGTGGTCAGCGTGACCTACACCGACTGGTCCCTGCCCGAGCCCACCATTGACTACTACACCGATGAGCTGATGGACGAGGCCAAAGAGTTCTCCGACACCGCCCTGATCGTCATCTCCCGCTCCGGCGGCGAGGGCCAGGACGTGCCCCGCGACATGAACGCCGTCATCAACGGCACCTATAATATCGCCGACACCGTGGCCAACGGCAACAGCAATTACGCCTATTTTGCCTGCAATTACACCAACAACGGCGACTATGACGACTTCGATGAGGGTGAGCACTATCTGGAGCTGTCCAACACCGAGGAGGCCATGATCGATCTGGTCTGCTCCGAGTTTGACAACGTCATCGTGGTCATCAACGCCAACAACACCATGGAGCTGGGCTGGGTGGACGAGTATGACTCCATCGGCGCGGTCATCCTGGCCCCCGGCACCGGCGCCACCGGCATGGAGGCCCTGGGTGAGATCCTCAGCGGCGCCGTGAACCCCTCCGGCAAAACCGCCGATACCTATGTCTACGACCTGACCGACACCCCCACCTACAACAACTCCGGCAGCTTCACCTACTCCAACGTGGAGGACCTCCAGGCGGCCTTCACCGAGGCGGACTCGGCCTATCAGGGCGTCATCGCCTTCGTGGACTATGTGGAGAGCATCTATGTGGGCTACAAGTTCTATGAGACCGCCGCAGAGGAGGGCCTCATCGACTATGACGAGAAGGTGCAGTACTCCTTCGGCTACGGCCTGAGCTACACCACCTTTGAGCAGACCATGGAGAACTTCACCGACAACGGCGACACGATTTCCTTCGACGTCACCGTGACCAACACCGGCACTGTGGCCGGTAAGGATGTGGTAGAGGTCTACTACACCCCGCCCTACACCAACGGCGGCATTGAGAAGGCCTCTGTCAACCTCATCGACTTTGAAAAGACGGAAACCCTGGAGCCGGGCACGTCCCAGACCATTTCCTTTGAAATCGCCAAGGAGGACATGGCTTCCTATGACTCTGGCTGCCTGAAAACCGAGAACGGCGGCTATGTGCTGGAGGCCGGGGACTACACCGTCTCCATCCGCTCCGACTCCCACACCGTTCTGGATGAGGAGACCTTCAACGTGGCCTCTGACATCGATTACAGCGTCACTGGCCGCTCCTCTGACGACACCGCCGCCACCAACCAGTTCCAGGACTACTCCACCGGCAGCGTGACCTACCTGTCCCGCGAAAACGGCTTTGCCAACTATGACGAGGCCACTGCAGCCCCCGACGAGTCGGAGTACCTGATGGACGACGAGACCCGTGCAGAGGTCACCGCCCACTCCGTGGCCTACTACGACTCCACCCTGTATGACGACGACAGCGACGAAATGCCCACCACCGGGGCGGACAACGGCCTGACCCTGGCGGACCTGGTGGGTGTGGACTATGACGACCCCCTGTGGGACGACCTGCTGGATCAGCTCACCGTGGACGACATGATCAACATGGTGAACCTGGGCGGCTTCCAGACCGTGGCGGCGGACTCCATCGGCAAGGTGGGGACTCTGGACTCTGACGGCACCTCCGGCCTGAACGACTGGTATATCGGCGTGTACGGCACCGCCTACTCCACCGAGCTGCTGATCGCCCAGACCTGGAACAAGGACCTGGCCTACCGCATCGGCGTGGCCGAGGGCACAGAGTATGCCGACTGCGGCATCTACGGCACCTATTCCCCCGCCATGAACACCCACCGCTCCGCCTTCTGCGGCCGGAACTTTGAGTATTACTCCGAGGACGGCACGCTGGCCGGTTACATGGCCGCCAACACGGTGAACGGCCTGGCCACCCAGGGCGTGTACGCCTACATCAAGCACTTCGTCATGAACGACCAGGAGACCAACCGCTGCGCCATGCTGCTGACATACTCCGACGAGCAGGCCATCCGGGAAATCTACCTGAAGCCCTTTGAAATCTGCGTGAAGAACTGCGAGACCGGCACCTACGCCGTCATGTCCTCCTTCAACTTCATCGGCTACAAGTGGTGCGGCGCCAACAGCAACCTGCTGAACAACGTCCTCCGGGACGAGTGGGGCTTCCGGGGCATGGTGCTGACCGACTGGAACGGCTCCTATGGCTACCAGAACACGGATGACGCCGTCCGCAACGGCAACGACGCCATGCTTGGCTTCTTCTCCTATGAGTCCAACCAGATCACCAACACCTCCGCCACTCTGGTCACGGCCATGCGGCAGGCGTGCAAGAACATCTGCTACAC
>JAJQCJ010000063.1 GCA_021202775.1 Clostridiales bacterium
TTCATTTCGTTTCCCTTTCTCCTGCGCAGCTCACACCCCTCACGGGGACGGTAACTTAGTTTCGATTTTCATTTCGTTTCCCTTTCTCCTGCGCAGCTCACACCCCTCACGGGGACGGTAACGCATAAAGGTTTATAATATTCTAAACGGCCTCTTTTGCGCAGCTCACACCCCTCACGGGGACGGTAACCATTTCCCTGGCCAATCAGGACAGCCCCATGGTGCGCAGCTCACACCCCTCACGGGGACGGTAACAAAACTCCAGGGAGGATGTTCGTGCCGTCAACCTGCGCAGCTCACACCCCTCACGGGGACGGTAACTCCTTTCTCTTTTCCGTGTGAGCCAGCTTCTCCCTGCGCAGCTCACACCCCTCACGGGGACGGCAACAAGTTCAGCAGGTCAGGGGCCATGTAGCAGAGGTGCGCAGCTCACACCCCTCACGGGGACGGCTCTGCCCCGGGCAGACAAACACCGGAACACCGCTGAATCACGATTGTGGTTCGGCGGTGTTCCGGTTTGTCTTTGGGTGTTCGCTTTGCTGCGCAAAAAAAAACAGCCGCCCCAAACGGGGCGGCTGTGTGGAGCGGCGGCGCCGCTGGGGTGGCTGTGAAACTATGGGGTTTGGGTCTGGAACTCGAGGTTGTCCAGCGCGTTCAGGATGGCGTTCCTGACATCCTCTACAGTGGTCTTTTCAGGCAGGATATACTTATCCGGCGCCTGACTGTGCAGATAGACGCTCAACGCCTGCTTGTTGGGTCCTGCCTGTTCGTCCGCATGGTCTACCATGTTTCGCAGAATGTGAATATACATATAATCCATCGTGACATCGCGCAGCTTTTTTTCGGACCCGGTGGAGAACTCAGAGTTCTTTTCCTTCAGCGCCTCCTCAAAATATAACAACGTTGTAAGATAGTCCTCCTGCCGTTTTCCGGCTTCATTACAGGCAGGCTGATTGTTGTGATGATTTTCATACCAGTCGCTTCCCATTTTCAGGAAGTCTACATAAAAACGAGCTTCCAATTCCGTTTTGTAAATTTTATATGGTTTTTGTTTCATGTTGAGCGGCTGCGCGTCAGGTTTGACGGCAAGGATATCCGTCCGCTCGTTCATGATATAGGCGGGAATCCGTTCCCGATAAAGGGTCAGCGCCTGCTGAATCATGTCGTTGTTTGCACACCAGCGGATGAGGTGAACAATCGTCATCTCATTCCCAAAGGTGGCCCGGAAGGCGGGCAGGAGCGCCCGGAGCAGCGGGTCGTCACAATCGGCAGCCGCATCAAGGGCCTGATTGAACGCTTTAATCGGGTCTGACACAAGGTTGGGCCGACATAGCGTGATGTACTCCCAAAGCTGATTGGACACGGTCAGCAGCGTTTTGATTTTTTCGTCCTTGGAATTCTCGTAGTACTTCTGTAGTTTGCGGACGTTTCCGAAGGAGGTCAGGTTCTGCATCCCATCGATCAGATCAAAGACCCGCAGCATCTCCGTGACGTCCTCGACCTCCTTTGTTTGAAGGTTGCTGTAGACGGCACAGGAGGTCTCTACGCCCTTATAGGACAGGGCGCGGCTGATAAGCATCAGGTACATCATTGCGTTGCGGAACCCGCCGGTGGTCTCCAGCAGGATTTCGTCCCCCTGATTGGTGCGATTCAGGATGTTGGGCAGAATCTTTCTGACGCTCTCCTGAGAGGGGTTTTCCTCCGAAAAACGGATCAGCGTACATTCCGCTTTGCTTCCGGTGCCCTGAATGGTTTCGCAGAAACGTTCCCACGCCGTTTGCTCCCCTGCCGGTGCCTCAAGGCAGGCCGGCGTCACAAGACATAAAATCTCAGAAACATCCGAGTACTTTTTGAGCAGGTATTTGACCGGGGCTTCGTTGGTCTGGAGCCCTTGCACGATTTCCCCGTCCGGACATTTATAATCGTCTCCGGTTACCCGGTCCTTTGTTCTTAATTGTTCTTTTGCCCTGATGCTCAGCGTGCTCAAAAACAGAATAATTTTCTTCTCTTTTGCCATAAGTCCTCCTGTGGTGGGCGGCAGTTCAGGATTGCCTGACGATCTTTCGCGTGTCCGCTTCTCGCTGTGCCGTTTCGTTTGATGCGCCTGACAATACTATACCATGGCAAACGTCAAAAGACAACCACTTTCTTCCAAAACAAACCGAAAAGTAGAGGAAGGGAACGGTTGCCTTTCGCCGCCCGGCGTGCTATACTGTCAGCAGGACCCCAGGGAATGTTATCCCTGTAAAAACCGTGAGGAGGACGATGTTATGCCGCAGAACCACCCGGAAAAAACCGTGCTATGGATTTCCAGGCACACCATGACCCAGGAACAGCTGGCGGATTTGGAGCGCATTATGGGCGGCCCCGTCCGGCTGCTGGTCTGGGCGGATACGGTGGGCAGTATGGAGGAGCTTCGGCCCCTGTTGGAGCAGGCAGACGCGGTGGCGGCGGTGCTGCCCCTGGAGAAGCTGGCGCAGCTGCTGGAGATGGCCGGGGAAAAGCCGGTTCTCCAGGGAATCTCCCGCCGCGTACCCACAGGCCGCACGATTCAGCTTGCCGACGGCCGAACGGAGCAGGAGTTCGCCTATGTCCACGAGGGCTGGCAGCAGCTGTTGGAGGTTCGCGTCCGGACAAAGCGGCTCTAGGGAACCTCTGAACAAATAAGTAAAGAAGAATCAAATACTGACGCAAATAAAAGAAAGCAGGAAAACGAGCCTCGTTACCGGTATGGGGAATACGATAACGTTCTTCTGTCAGATTCTGAGTTTTTTCTTTGCAGGATGAGTTCCCCCGGGACTTCCAGCGGCGGATCGAACGCTTGTCCGAGTATATGGCCTCCACCGGGAAGTCATACAAGAGCCATCCGGCTGCCATTCGGAGCCGGGCGAGGCGGGGGCAGCGACAGGCGGCCCATCCCGCAGGAACGGCAGGAACCTGCAGTCACGACAACTACAAATGCAAGGAGGCTGGCCATGCCTGGCCAGCCTCCTGTTTGACGGTTTGATTTGTGTGAAGCCGCTGCATCCCCCTGCGGGATGCCCGCTTTTTTACTTGAAGATCAGGTTGACGATCTTGATGGCCTGGGTCTTTTTGTCCCGGATGACCAGCTTCTTCACCAGGGTCTTGCCCTCGGCCTGACGCTGAATCTTGGGGTCGGCCAGGGCGGTTTCCACCACCTGGTCGTCGGTGGCGTCCACCGGCACCACGATGTTGGCCCGGACCTTCCCGGCCACCTGGACGGCCAGCTGCACCGTGGCGGCCAGGGTCTTGCTCTCGTCGTACTCCGGCCAGGGCTGCTGGCAGGCCATGCCCTGGTCGCCAAAGCCCAGATTCTCCCAAATCTCCTCGCAGATGTGGGGGGCGATGGGAGACAGCATCAGAATCAGCGCCTTCATGTCCCCCTTGGTGCAGCCGTTGGCAGAGAAGTCGTTCACCAGCGCCATCAGTGTGGCAATGGCGGTGTTGAACTTCATGGCCTCGATGTCCTCGTTGACCTTCTTGATGGCCTTGTGGATGGCGGACACGTTGGCCTGGGAATAGTCAAGGTCGTCGCTGCACCTCTCCTGAAGGTTCCACACCCTGTCCAGGAACCGCTTGCAGCCCCGGACGGCCTCGTCAGACCAGGTGGCGGTCTTTTCAAAGTCGCCGATGAACATGATATACAGCCGCATGGTGTCTGCGCCGTAGGCTTTGATCACGTCGTCAGGGTTGACCACATTGCCCAGGCTCTTGGACATCTTCACCGAGGGGCGCAGCGCCTGATTGCCGTACTTGGCCAGCATCGCGTCCTTCTCCTCCTGGGTCTCAAAGTTGCCCACATAATGGGGATTTTTGCCCAGAATCATACCGTGGCTGGTGCGCTTGGCGTAAGGCTCCGCAAAGGGAACGACGCCGATGTCATAGAGGAAATTGTTCCAGAACCGGCTGTACAGCAGGTGGAGGGTAGTATGCTCCATGCCGCCGTTGTACCAGTCCACCTGGCCCCAGTAATCCAGCGCCTCTTTGGAGGCGATGCCGGTGTCACAGTCGGGGTCCTCGTAGCGCAGGAAGTACCAGGAGGAACCGGCCCACTGGGGCATGGTGTCCGTCTCCCGCTGGGCGGGGCCGCCGCAGCAGGGGCAGGTGGTGTTCACCCAGTCGGTCATGGCGGACAGGGGGGATTCGCCGTCGTCGGTGGTCTCATAGCTCTCCACCTCCGGCAGCAGGATGGGCAGCTGGTCCTCCGGCACCGGCACCCAGCCGCACTTGGGGCACTTCACCATGGGGATAGGCTCGCCCCAGTAGCGCTGGCGGGAGAACACCCAGTCCCGCAGCTTATAGTTCACCTTGGCGTGGCCGATGCCCTCGGCCTCCAGGTGGTCGATCATGGCCTGTTTGGCCTCCTCCACCGTCATGCCGGTGATAAAGCCGGAGTTGACCATGACGCCGGTGGCCACATCGGTGAAGGCCCCCTTGCTGAGGTCCACCAGCTCGCCCTCGCTGCTGGCCACCACCTGCACGATGGGCAGGCCAAAGACCTGGGCAAACTCCCAGTCACGGGTGTCGTGGGCAGGCACGGCCATGATGGCGCCGGTGCCGTAGGTGGACAGGACGTAGTCGGAGATGAAGATGGGGATCTCCTCATTGTTCACCGGGTTGATGGCCCGGACGCCCTTCAGCTCCACGCCGGTCTTGTCCTTGGCCAGCTCGGTGCGCTCAAAGTCGGACTTGGAGGCCGCCTGGCGGACGTAGGCCTGCACCTCGTCATAGTTGGAGAGCTTGCCCGCCCACTTCTCCACATAGGCGTGCTCCGGCGCGATGACCATATAGGTTGCGCCGAACAGGGTGTCGCAGCGGGTGGTGAAAACCGTCAGAACATCCCCTTCGGTGGTGTTGAAGTTCACCTCCGCGCCGGTGGAGCGGCCGATCCAGTTCTTCTGCTGAATCTTCACCCGCTCGATATAGTCCACATCGTCCAGCCCGTCGATGAGCTTCTGGGCGTACTCGGTGATTTTCAGCATCCACTGGCTCTTTTCCTTCCGCACCACCGGGGAGCCGCACCGCTCACAGACGCCCTCCACCACTTCCTCATTGGCCAGGACGCACTTGCAGGAGGTACACCAGTTCACCGGCATGGTGGTCTTGTAGGCCAGGCCGTGCTTGAACAGCTGGAGGAAGATCCACTGGGTCCACTTGTAATACTTGGGGTCGGTGGTGTCGATGAGCCGGTCCCAGTCGAAGGAGTAGCCCAGCATATGCAGCTGCCGGGTGAAGTTCTCGATGTTCCGCTTCGTAATGACGGCGGGGTGCATATGGTTCTTGATGGCGAAGTTCTCCGTGGGCAGACCGAAGGCGTCGTACCCGATGGGGAACAGCACGTTATACCCGTCCATCCGCTTCTTCCGGGCGATCACGTCCATGGCGGTGTAGGGCCGGGGGTGTCCCACATGGAGCCCCGCCCCGGAGGGATAGGGGAACTCCACCAGACCATACCACTTGGGCCGGGTGGTGTCCCCTGTCACCGCCCGGAAGACCTTGGTCTCCAGCCACTTGTCCTGCCATTTCTTCTCAATGGCCACAAAATCGTATTTCATATCCCAATCACGCTTTCTTTTCTGATTGATGATGCTCAGCTTTCCTCCAGTTGCTGCTTCCGCTCCTTGCGGGACAGCTCCAACAGGGCGGAGATGTCCACCTGCTGCCCGTCCTTCCACAGGCGCTCCAGCTGATAAAATTCCCGCTGCTCCGGCAGGAAGATGTGTACCACCACAGTGGAGAAGTCCAGCAGTACCCAGCCGGACTCCCGCTCACCCTCCTTGTGGTGGACGGTCTCCCCCAGGTTCTCCGCCGCCTCCTCGCACAAGTCGGAGAGGGTGCGGATCTGGGTGGTAGAGGTGGCGGTGCAGAGGATGAAGTAGTCCGCCAGGATGGTGATGTCTCCCACCCGGAGCAGCTCGATCTTCTGGGCCCGCTTGCTGTCCAGCGCCCGGATGAGGGCCTCGGCCAGTACCTTTGCTTCTGCCATGGTCACGCTTCCTTTCTGTGGGCCAGGAACCAGTCCCTGGCCTCCGCCGTCCGGGGGTGCAGTATGCCTCCGGTGGCGGCGGTGTGTTCAATGGTGATCTCCAGCCCCCGGAGCACGGCGGCGTCCAGGTCGGTCTCGATGAGCTGCCGCAGCTCCTCCGCCCAGGGATATCTCCGGTTCGGCTCGGCGTAGTCTGCGATATAGAGAATCTTTTCCAGCAGAGTCATGTCCGCCTTTCCCGTGGTGTGCCAGCAGATGGCCTGGCAGACCGCCTCCGGCATGCCGAAGACCTCCCGGGCGATGCCGCTGGCGCTCTTGGCGTGGAGGAGGGGAAGGGTGGTTTTTTCCGTCTCGTCCAACAGGATACCATACTTTTCACAGGTTGACAACTGCTGTTGGAGGTCAAAATATTTGGTGCAGTCGTGCAGAATCGCCGCCTGCCGGGCCAAAAGCTCGTCTGCGCCCCAGCGTCGGGCCAGATGGGCGGCAGTCTCCTCCGTCCCCCGGATGTGGGGGATGCGTTTGGCCCGAACCATGGCGGCGCTGACCGCCCGCAGCTCCTCCAGGGTCAGGTGCTTCAAGTCCGCCTGGGTTCCATAGAGCCGGTGGCCCAGGATATCGCCCCAGACGCTCTCGTCCAGCCATTGGCGGCCTCCGCCCTGGGGCAGCGCCTCACGCACCTGGGTGGAGGACACCTCCACAAGGTCCGGCATGGTCACAACCTCCACCTTCGCTCCATAGTCCCGCTCCAACCGCTCCCACTGGGCGTCGAACCGCTCCGGCCCGTCTCCCGCCTCCCGGTCAAAGACGCACAGTCCCGCCAGGGAGGCGATGACCTCCGGCTCATGCCAGCGGTGGAAGGAGAGGAACATATCCGTCCCCATGAGCAGCCACAGCTCGTCCTTCCGGTAAATCGCCTTCAGATACCGGAGGGTGTCGCTGGTGTAGCTTTTTCCGCCCCGGCTCATCTCCAGGTTCAGCACCTGGACGGGGATGGAAAGCCCCAGCCGGTCCGCCATAATGCCGGTCATGCGCAGCCGGTCCTCCGCCGTGGCGGAGCAGCCGGAGAGGGCTTTGTGAGGCGGCAGACCCGCCGGGATGAGCAGCAGCCGCTCCAGCCCCAGCTGCTCCGCCGCCCCCCGGGCGGCGGCCATGTGTCCCAGATGGGGCGGGTCGAAGGTGCCTCCGTAAATGCCGATCTTCATCCCCGGCTCCCCTGTTTCGGCCGCACCAGGACGATCTTGTCCTTCTTGTCCTTCCGGTGGCTGGGCCGGTAGAGGACGAACTTGCTGCCGATGACCTGCACCGGCTCCGCCGGGACCCGGCGGCACAGCTCCTCGCAGGCAGTCCGGGCGTCGTACTCCGAGTTCTCCAGCACCTTGCCCTTTACCAGCTCCCTGGCCTCCAGCGCGTCCCGGCACTGGGCGACCAGGTTCTCCGTGATGCCGTCCTTGCCCACCGTCAGAATGGTGTCGATGGTGTTGGCCATGCTGCGCAGCTGGGCCCGCTGCTTGCTTGTCAGTTCCATGGATGTGATGTCTCCTTTATTGTCTGTTGGGTGACTCCAAATACCCCTCCAGCACCCTTCCGAATGCCCGGAGGGCGTTGCCCCGGCGGGAGATGGCGTTCTTCTCCTCCGGGGTGAGCTGGGCAAACGTCTTTTTCAGCTCCGGCACCCAGAAGATCGGGTCATAGCCAAAGCCGTCGGTGCCCATGGGGGCATAGGCCACCGTGCCGTCGCACCGGCCTTCGGCGGTGAGTACCGTCCCATCGGGGAAAACGCAGGCGATGGCCGTCTCAAAGTGGCAGGTCCGGGGGGCAGGCCCTGGAGGTTGCGCAGCAGCAGCCGATACCGCTGCTCATCGGTGAGCCCCTCCCCGCCGTACCGGGCGGTGTACACCCCCGGCGCGCCGTTCAATGCGTCCACGCACAGGCCGGAGTCGTCAGAGATGGCGGGCAGACCGCTGGCGGCGCAGACGGCCTGCGCCTTGAGTAGGGCGTTTTTCGCGAAGGTCGTCCCCGTCTCCTCCACGTCCACCTGGATGCCCAGCTGAGGCTGGAGGACGACCTCCACTCCCAGCTGTCCCAGCACCTCCTGCATTTCCTTCAGCTTGCCCGGATTGTGGCTGGCCAGTACGAATTTCATTGCTCCGCCTCCGCCAGCACCCGGTTTTGCAGCTCGATCAGCTCGCCGATGCCCTTGGCGCAGTAGCGGACCAGCTTCTGCTGCTCCTCCACGTCGAAGGGGCGGCCCTCGCCGGTGCCCTGGATTTCGATGAGCTTACCCTCCTCGGTCATGACGCAGTTCAGGTCCACCATGGCGGTGGAGTCCTCCTCATACCGCAGGTCCAGCAGGAGGGCGTTTTCCACGATGCCGGCGGAGACCGCCGCCACATTGTGGATGATGGGATTTTCCTTGATCCAACCGTTCTTGTGCAGCGTCCGGCAGGCCAGGGCCAGGGCCACAAACCCCCCGTCACCGAGGCCGTCCGGGTGCCCCCGTCTCCCTGGAGCACGTCGCAGTCGATGCCGATCTGATAGCCGGGCAGCTTTTTCAGGTCCACCGCCGCCCGGAGGGAGCGGCCGATGAGCCGCTGGATCTCCGCAGAGCGGCCGGAGAGCTTGAGCTTGGACACGTCCCGGCGGCTCCGGTCCCGGTTGGCCCGGGGCAGCATATTATATTCCGCCGTCACCCAGCCCTCGTTCACGGGGACGTGGGGTGGCACCCGGTTCTCCACCGAGGCGGTGATATACACCTGGGTGTCCACGCACTTGATGAGGCAGCTCCCCTCGGCAAACCGGTTGATGTTGGGGATGATCTCCACCGGCCGCAGCTGGTTCTTGGCCCGTCCGTCCATCCGTTTCATGCAAAAGCCTCCTCAGATAAACGCCTTGACGAACTCGTCGGCGTCGAAATAGCGCAGATCGTTGATGCCCTCGCCCACCCCGGCGAACTTCACCGGCAGGCCCAGCTCCTGGGCAATGGCGATGGCAATGCCGCCCTTGGCGGTGCCGTCCAGCTTGGTGAGCACGATACCCGTAATGCCGCAGGCCTCCTTAAACTGCTTGGCCTGGATGAGGCCGTTCTGCCCTGTGGTGGCGTCCAGCACCAGCAGCGTCTCCTTGGAGCAGATGGGGCACTCCCGCTTGATGACCCGGTCGATCTTGTTGAGCTCGTTCATCAGGTTGGTCTTGTTGTGCAGCCGTCCGGCGGTGTCCACCAGCACCACGTCGGTATACCGGGCGTTGGCGGCGTTGATGGCGTCAAAGACCACCGAGGCGGGGTCCGCTCCCTCCCCCTGCTTGATGATATCCACGCCGCAGCGGTCTGCCCAGATGGTGAGCTGCTCGGTGGCGGCGGCCCGGAAGGTGTCGGCGGCGGCGAACATGACCTTTTTGCCCTCTTTTTTCAGGATGTTGCCGATCTTGCCAATGGTGGTGGTCTTGCCCACCCCGTTGACCCCAATGAACAGGACGATGGAGGGCTGGCTGTACAAAATCAGCCGCTTGTCCCCCACGTTGAGCATGTCGGCCAAAATCTCCCGCATGACGCCCTTGGCCTTCTCCGTGTCGCCGATGTGCTCGGACTCGCACCGCTCCCGGAGACGTGCCACCGCCTTCAGCGCGGAGTCCATCCCCATATCGGAGAGGATGAGGGCCTCCTCCAGCTCGTCATAGAAGTCGTCGCTCAGCTTGGTGTAGGTGTTGAAGATGTTGATTTTTTTCAGTTTATCAAAAAATCCCATGATATATCGCTCCTTTTGGGGTGGTGTGGGGAGGATCTATACCTCCCTTGAAA
>JAJQCJ010000032.1 GCA_021202775.1 Clostridiales bacterium
CCTACCTCTCCGAGAACCTGTCCGGCATCAAAATTACCCAGGCCTTCAACCGGGAGGCGGAAAAGATGGCGGAGTTCCGGGAGAAGAGCAACCTGCTGGGCAAGGCGAAGCAGCAGGAGATCTTCGTGTTCGGCATTTTCCGCCCCCTGGTGTACATGCTCTACATCAGCTCTATCCTGTGCCTGCTGTACCTGGGGGGCAAGGGGTATTTGGACGGGGCCTCCTTCCTGGGGCAGACCATCACCAGCAGCACCTGCGTCACCTTCTATATGTACATCTCCAAGTTCTACAACCCCATCCAGAACCTGGCGGAGCAGTTCAACTGGCTCCAGTCCGCCTTCGCCTCGGCGGAGAAGGTCTTTTCCGTCATGGACATCCAGCCTGCCATTGTGGACGCGCCGGACGCCGTTGAGCTGACGGAGGTGCGGGGAGAGATCGAGTTCCGGGACGTGTGGTTCGCCTATGTCCCCGGCGAGTGGGTGCTGAAAGGGGTCTCCTTCCATGTGAACGCCAGGGACACGGTGGCCTTTGTGGGCTCCACCGGCTCCGGCAAGACCACTATTTTGTCCCTCCTCTGCCGGAACTACGAGGTGCAGAAGGGGCAGATCCTCCTGGACGGGGTGGACATCCGCACCATCAAAATTGCCTCCCTCCGCCGCCACTTCGGGCAGATGCTCCAGGACGTGTTCCTGTTCTCCGGCACCATCCGCAGCAATATCCTCCTCCGGGAGGAGGGCATCTCCGATGAGGAGGTCATGGAGGTCTGCCGCTATGTGAACGCCGACCACTTCATTGACCGGCTGGAGGGCGGCCTGGACGAGCCTGTGCGGGAGCGGGGCAACAACTTCTCCGCCGGTCAGCGGCAGCTTTTGAGCTTTGCCCGCACCATCATCCACAAGCCGGACATCATGATTCTGGACGAGGCCACCGCCAACATCGACACGGAGACCGAGCTGCTGATTCAGGATTCCCTGGAGAAGATGCGCAGCGTGGGCACCATGCTCATCGTGGCCCACCGGCTGTCCACCATTCAGCACGCGGACAATATCATCGTCCTGTCCCACGGCGAGATTCTGGAGCAGGGCACCCATCAGGAGCTGCTGGCCCGGCATGGCCGATACTACCAGCTCTACACCTTACAGTATCATCAGGAGCAGCTGCGCCGGGGAGAGTCCCAGGTGGGGTGAATGCCTGGCTTCCGGCCAAACGATCCGAAGAAAAGAGGGATGCACCATGACAAATGAGACAAAACGCACCTGGGCGGAGATTCACCTGGACCGCCTGGCGGAAAACTATCACGCCCTCCGGGCGCTGGCCCCCCACAGCCAGTTTGCCGGGCTGGTGAAGGCCAACGCCTACGGCCACGGGGCTGTGGCCGTAGGGCGGAAGCTGGAGGAACTGGGGGCGGACTACCTGCTGGTGGCCTGCCTGGACGAGGCCGTGGAGCTGCGGGAGGCGGGGCTGACCCGTCCCATCCTGATTCTGGGCTACACCCCCACCGCTTACACATCGGAGCTGCTCCGGTACGACCTGACCCAGGCGGTGTACGACGTGGCCCTGGCAAAGGAACACTCCGCCGCGGCCCTGTCCGCCGGCGGACGGCTCAGGTGCTTCATCCAGTGCGACACCGGCATGGGCCGCCTGGGCCTCCTGTGCCAGGAGGACACCATCGGCCGGGCTGCGGCGGAGGTGGAGGAGATCTGTAACCTCCCCGGCCTGGAGCCGGTGGGGCTGATGCAGCACTTCTCCGACGCGGACACCTGCCCGGCGTATTCCAGAATGCAGATCAATCGGTACAACGCCCTGCTGGAGGCGCTGGCCAATCGGGGCCGCACCTTCCCCATCCGCACCTGCTGCGCCGGGGCCGCCACCCTGAACTACCCTGAGGTACACTACGACATGGTGCGCCCCGGCATCCTCCTCTTTGGCTACTCCCCCGACCACGCCTGTGACGGCAAGGTGGCGGTGCGCCCGGTGATGGAGCTGAAAAGCCGCATCGCCTCGGTGAAGGCCATGCCTGTGGGCAGCTGCATCTCCTACGGCCGCACCTACACCCTGACCAGGGACAGCCTGGTGGCGGTGGTGCCGGTGGGCTACGGGGACGGGCTGTTTCGGCTGCTGTCCTCCCGGCAGGAGTTTTTGCTCCACGGCCGGCGGGTGAAGCAGATCGGACGGGTGTGCATGGATATGTGCATGATCGACGTCACCGACCTGCCGGAGACCCGGGTGGGAGACGTGGTCACCGTCTTCGGGGAGGAGCTGCCCCTGACGGAAAAATCTGACACCGTCGGCACCATCTCCTATGAAATGCTGTGCGACATCGCCCCCCGCGTCCCCAGAGTTTACATGGAGTGAACACATCTTAAATCACGCTGCCCCGCCGCCGGATGCCTGCGCGTCCGGCGGCGGTTTCTCTGTCGAAAGTTGCGGCATAGAATGTGGTGGTTCCCCCCGTCCCAGCCGGTATATTTCCGGCCGGGCGGTGGGACAATGTAAGTACCCCTGTTACATAAAGCGCTGTGCCCATGTGACGGGGGAACATGAACGTGCGGGCGGCCATCCGCCCGCCTGTACCACGGAGCGTGAAGAAATTGGACAGCAGTGTAAGACGAGGAGACATTTTTTATGCCGATCTCAGCCCCGTTGTGGGCAGCGAGCAGGGAGGCGTGCGGCCGGTGCTCATCATCCAGAACGACATGGGGAACCGGCACAGCCCCACGGTGATCGCGGCGGCCATCACCAGCCAGATGAACAAGGCGAAGCTGCCCACCCACATCGAGCTGATCGACCAGGACTGCGGCCTGACCAGGGATTCCGTTGTCCTGCTGGAGCAGGTGCGCACCCTGGATAAGCGCCGCCTGCGGGAGCGGATGGGCTGTCTGGGGGAGGAACAGATGAAGCTGGTGGACGCCGCCATTGAGGTGTCCTTCGGTTTAAAACCCCGGAAAAAGCTGGTGTGATCCCACCGTTCATAACAAGGCCCAGCAGGAAGGCTGCCCGCCGAAGCCCGGCAGGCAGCCTGTTTTGTCGGTCCCCGGACGGGCTGTCCAGAGGGTCAGCCTCTGGCGGGGGTGCTGGAGCTGACGGTGCCTCGTGTCCCGCTGCCGGCGGCGTGCTCCACCGCGTCGGCGGCGTCCTGCGCCGCGCTGCCGATGGCGTCACCGGCGTCCTCTGCGATGTCGCCGGCCCCGCGGGCCACGTCGCCCACGGCGTCTCCGGCCTTGTCCAGGGCGTCCCCGGCGTTCCGGGCCGCGTCACCGGCGGCGTCATCGGCCCGGTCTGTACCCGCCGGGGCGGAATCGTTCACCTGACCGTCGGAGCCCGCGGCGTATTCCCCGGTGTTTGCGGTGCCGCTGCGTTGGCCGCTGCCTGCGGCGTCGGTGCTGTCGGAACTGCCGCCGGTCAGGGTGTCGTTTTGGGCGGTGTCGTCCCCGCTGTCCGTCACCGCGGCGGATGTGCGGCCGGCAGCGCTGTTCCGGTCACTGGCGCTGCCGCCGCAGCCGGTGAGGGCCAACGCCAGCATCAGGGCCAGCGCAAGCATGGTTGCTCTCATACTCTTTCCTCCTAACATGAAACTGCGTCCTTTTCAGACGGTGTTAGTCTGTGCCCCGGCCGGACGAATAAACCTGACAAAGCTTTCCTTGCAATTTATCCAAAAAAGTGTTATCATAAACGACAAGACAGTATGAGTAGGAGTGTAAGGGAACCCATGAACGCCAGGCGCTATTCCAGACAGCGTGAGATGATTTACGAATACCTGCTTACCACAACGGAGCATCCCACGGCGGAGATGATTTATGACCGGCTGAAACCCCAGTCCCCCCGCCTGGGCCTGGGCACGGTCTACCGCAACCTGAGCCTCCTGTGTGAGGACGGGCGGGTGCGGCGGCTGCCCTTTCCGGTGGAGCGGTATGACGGGAACCTGTCGGAGCACGCCCACTTCTGCTGTCAGCAGTGCGGCAGGGTGTCCGATCTGTTTTTGAACGATTCCGCAGTCAGTGAAACGGAGGAAGCGGTGGCCCGGCGCTATGGCCACCAGGTACATCACCACGAGCTGATCTATTACGGTGTCTGCGCCCAGTGCCTCAGCGCTCAGGCCAACACTCAGGAAGGGCAGGTGAAGCAGCATGAAAATCAGTTATCAGCCCAAGGGGGTTTGCTCCCGTCTGATGAACATTGAGGTGGAGGATGGCGTCATCCAAAATCTGGAGGTCATCGGCGGCTGCAACGGCAACCTGAAGGGCATTTCCGCCTTGGTGAAGGGGATGAAGGTGGAGGACGCCATCTCCAGGATGGAGGGTATCCGCTGTGGGTTCAAGTCCACTTCCTGTCCCGACCAGATCGCCCAGGCGCTGAAGCAGGCGCTGTAACAGGCAAACAGACGCTCCCCCTGCGGGCCCATCGCCCACAGGGGGAGCTTTTTTGCGCGATTTCGACGGCTGCCTTACTGCACGCCCTTGACCTCGTAGCCTGCGTCGGTGACGGCGGCGGTCAGAACCTCGTCCGCCACAGGGGCGTCCAGGGTGACGGTGGCGGTCTTGGCCTCCAGGTCAGCCACGGCGGAGGTCACCCCTGCCACGGCGGACAGGGCCTTCTCCACCCGGGCCTTGCAGTGGACGCACATCATGCCCTCTACAGTCAGTACCTTTGTCATAGTTTTCACCTCATTTTGATTGATATCTGCTTCACTCCTGAGAGTGGGGACAGTACATTCGCCCGGCTCATAGCCCGCCTCCTCCACGGCGGCGGCCAGCGTCTCATCCGCCACGGGCGCGTCCAGAACGATGGTGGCGGTCCCGGTCTCCAGGTCGGCTTTGGCGGAGCGCACCTCCGGGATGGCTGTCAGTGCCTCCTCCACCCGGCGGGTGCAGTGCTGACACATCATGCCGTTGACAGTGAGGACGCGGGTTTCCCCGTCACTCTGCGATGCGGGCAGGGGACAGGCCGGAGTTTCCTGCGGGGCGGGGATGGGACAGGCCGGGGCCTCCGCCGGTTCCGCCGGAGCGGAGGGCGCAAGAGCGGCGGGGGCGCTGTGCTTCGGCTTGAAGAACCGCAGCCGCAGGGCGTTGGACACCACGGAGACGGAGCTCAAACTCATGGCCGCCGCGCCGAAGATGGGGCTGAGCTGCCAGCCCAGAATGGGGTAGAACACACCGGCGGCCAGGGGGATACCCACGCAGTTATAGCAGAAGGCCCAGAACAGGTCCTGCTTGATGTTGCGGATGGTGGCCCGGCTCAGCTCCATGGCGGTGACGGCGTCGGTCAGACTGCTCTTCATCAGCACCACGTCGGCGGATTCCAGGACCACATCGGTGCCCGCGCCGATGGCGATGCCCACATCCGCCCGGGTCAGGGCTGGGGCGTCGTTGATGCCGTCCCCCACCATGGCCACCTTACGGCCCTCCTGCTGGAGGGCGGAGATCTTCGCCTCTTTTTCGGTGGGCAGCACCCCGGCGATGAAGGAGGAGATGCCCAGGGTCTTGGCCACGGCGGCGGCGGTGCGCTGGTTGTCGCCGGTGAGCATGACCACCTCCACCCCCAAATCCCGGAAGGCGTCCACGGCGGCCTTGCTGTCGCTGCGGGGCACATCCGCCACGGCGATGATGCCCAGAAGCTTGCCGTCGGCGGCGAAGTACAGCGGGGTCTTTCCCGCCTCTGCCAGAGCGTCCCCTGCCCCGTCGGGGACGGCGACGCCCTCCGCCTCCATCAGCGCCTGATTGCCCGCCAAGTATCGTTTCCCCTCCAGAGAGGCACGCAGGCCCCGGCCGGGCTGGGCGGAGAAGTCCTCCACCGGCGCGGTGGCGAGGCCCCGCTCCCTGGCGGCCCGGACGATGGCCTCCGCCAGAGGATGCTCCGAGGGGGCCTCCAGGGAGGCGGCCAGCCGGAGCAGTTCTTCCTGGGAAATACCCTCTGCCGGCACCAGGTCGGTGACCACCGGCTTGCCCTCGGTCAGGGTGCCGGTTTTATCCACCACCACGGTGTTCACGTTGTGGAGGCTCTCCAGCGCTTCGGCGGACTTGAACAGGACGCCCAGCTCCGCCCCCTTGCCGGTGCCCACCATGATGGCCACCGGCGTGGCCAGCCCCAGGGCGCAGGGGCAGGAGATCACCAGCACCGCCACAGCGGAGGTCAATGCGCTGGAGACGCTGCCGGAAGCCAGCATCCACACCACGAAGGTGACCAGCGAAATGCACAGCACCACTGGCACGAACACCCCTGCCACCTTATCGGCCAGCTTGGCAATGGGGGCTTTGCTGGCGGAGGCGTCCTCCACCAGATGAATGATCTGGGACAGGGTGGTGTCCTCCCCCACCCGGGTGGCCCGGAAGGTGAAGGAGCCGTTCTTGTTGATGGTGGCGGCGGAGACGCTGTCGCCGACGCCCTTCTCCACGGGGATGGATTCTCCGGTCAGGGCGCTCTCATCCACGGCGGAGGCGCCGGTCAGCACCACGCCGTCCACCGGGATGGCCTCGCCGGGGCGCACCAGCAGGGTGTCCCCGGGCTGCACCTCCTCCACCGGGACGACGGATTCTGCGCCGTCCTCCAGACGGGTGGCGGTCTTGGGGGCCAGATCCATCAGCCGCTCCATGGCCTGACTGGTCTTGCCCTTGCTCCGGGTCTCCAGAAACTTCCCCACCGTCACCAGGGTCAGGATCATGCCCACGCTCTCCAGATAGAAGTGGTTCATGTGGTATTCCTCCGCCAGCTCCAGATCGCCGTGGCCCAAGGCCCAGCCGACGACGAACATGGCGTAGAGGGAGTACAGCAGGGAGGCGGCGGCCCCCAGGGCCACCAGCGAGTCCATGTTGGGGGCCCGGCGGAACAGGGCGGGGAATCCCACCTTAAAATACTTGTCGTTGACGTACAAAATGGGCAGCACCAGCACAAACTGGAGCAGGGCGTAAGTCATGCTGTTCTCCACCCCGGTGAGGAAGGAGGGCAGCGGTGCGCCGAACATATGCCCCATGCAGACGTAAACGAGCGGAATCAGGAAGCAGACGGAGATGATCAGCCGGGTTTTCATCCATCGCAGCTCCTTGTTCATCTCCTCCTTCCGGGCCTGAGCCTCCGCCTGGGCGGAGGAGACGGCGCTTCCTCGCCGCTCCTGTCCGGCCACGGTGGCCCGATAGCCCGCCTTCTCCACGGCGGCGCAAATATCCTGGGGGGTCAGGGCGTCCGGGTTATAGGTGACTACCATCGTCCCGGCCAGCAGGTTGACGGCCGCGTCCTCTACGCCCTCCAGGCCACCTGCCGCCTTCTCCACATGAGCCTGGCAGGCGGCGCAGCTCATGCCGAATACGTTGAACTTTTGCTTCATAACGGTTCCTTTCTAACGCTCGGTGCCCTATTTCAGCAGCTTTTGCAGGGTTTTCACCAGTTCCTCCACCTTTTCGTCGTTTCCCTCCCGGATATCCTCCGCCACGCAGGTGAGGATGTGGGTGGACAGCAGCTCTTTCGTGAAGCTGTTCAGGGCGGCGGTGGTGGCGCTGACCTGGGTCAAGATGTCCACACAGTAGCAGTCCTCATCCACCATCCGTTTCAGCCCCCGCACCTGGCCCTCGATGCGGCTCAGACGGTTAATGAGGTCCCGATGCTCCTCCGGGGAGCGCTCCTTTTTGCGCTCACAGCAGCAATGCTCCTCCATGCGGCCACTCCTTTCTGTTGGATACCCCTTGGGGGTATCGTTCTGTATAGCAACAGTATATACCCTGTGGGGGTATCCTGTCAAGGGGGGCGGCGCAAAAAAACTGCGCGTCCATCAGGACGCGCAGCAGCTGCCGGGAATGCCCGGCGGTGACGATCAGGTGGCGTGTTCCTGCCGGACCGTATCGTTGTCCCGGAAAAGCAGCGAGATGCACCAGATTGCGGCCAGCCCCACCAGCCCATACACCAGACGGCTGAGCACGGTTCCGGAGCCGCCGAACAGCCAGGCCACCAGGTCGAACCGGAACAGGCCAATGAGCCCCCAGTTCAGCCCGCCGATAATGGCCAGGGTCAAAGCGGTTTTATCCAACATGGCAAATCCTCCCTCGTTTCCGTGCGGTGGCACGGTTTGTATGCCGTTACTTTGCCCACTTCTCCGGGAAACATGCTCCGGGAACCTCAGAGGGTGAAATCTTCGTCGGAAAATTTGGAAAAATCAGGAACAGCCGGCTGAGGCGGCACCCGCTTCAGGGGGTCATACTGAAAACGGGAGCAGTGATAGCCGGGGGAGACGACCCCCTTTTTGGGGCAGGCGATCTGCTCGTCCTTCAGCGGCGCTCCCCTGGCGCAGTATTGGCAGCGCGGTTCAATATCTTTGCGAAACAGCATGATAAAGGGCCTCTCTTTCTCTGAAACTGGCTGTTCTTATCATACCGCTTTTTTCGGGAAAAAGCTACCTTTTTTCCGAAAAAGAACAAAAATCCCCAAAATGCCGCACCAGGCCCCCAGCCCCAGCAGCGGCGGCAGGACGGCGGCGGCAGTTTCTCCCGCCACGGCGGCGGAGGCCATAGCGGTGACTGCCTGGGGGAACCGCCGCACCGCCGCCGCAGCCAACACGAAGGAGATGCAGCCGTGGAGCAGCTGCCCCTTCAGGCACCACACCGGCGACAGCCCGCTGGCGGCCAGCATGGAGGCGGTCTGGCAGAAAATGGACAGCCCGCCGAAGCCCAGCAGGAAGGCGGCCACCGGTACGGCGTTGTAGGCCGAGGCCCCCTCCAGCAGGGCCACCCCGTTGGTCAGCTCCACCATGCCGCTGAGCAGGGCCTCGGCGCAGACGGCGTCCATGCCCAGCGCCGTCAGCAGCCCGATCCCCGGCCGGAGCAGCCCGAACAGCCGCACCAGCCGCAGAAGCACCGCGAACAGCACCACGCAGGCGCAGACGTTCAGCGAGGACTGCACCGCGCTGCCTATGGCGTTGGTAAACGCCTGGGAGAACCGGACGCTGCGCACCGTGGATGCGCCGCCGGTGGACGGGTGTACAGGCTCCGTCCCCGGCCGCAGCCAGCGCCCCAGCAGGCCGCAGCACAGGGCGCCGGCGATATGGATACCCAGCAGCAGCCACCCTGCCTGCACACTGCCCAGCACGCCGGCCCCCGCCACGCTGAGGATGAAGGCGGGGCCGCCGTTGTTGCAAAAGAGCAGCAGCCGCTCTCCGTCCTGCCGGGAGAGCTGGCCCTGTTCATAGAGCTGCCCCACCGTCCTGGCCCCCAGGGGATACCCCCCGATCAGCCCCAGCAGCAGCGCCGTGGCCCCGGTCCCGCTCACCCCAAAGAGGGGCCCCATCACCGGGCCGCAGCAGCGCCCCAGGACGCCGCCCAGCCCCAGCTCCGCCGCCAGCGCCGACAGCACGAAGAAGGGGAACAGGGAGGGTAGCACCACCTGGGCGCAGAGGTTCAGCCCGGTTTTCGCCCCCGCCGCCGCCTCCGCCGGGCGCAGCACCAGCGCCAGGGCGAAGCAGGTCAGGCAGAGGACTGCCGGCAGGGCGCGAAGCATCGGACGGCGTGCAGACATAACAATCACCTCACGCAAAGGTATGCTCTGCGTGAGGTGAAAATACCTGTCTTGTCCCTGGGCATCTGATACTGTCATGCAAGGAACATGGAATGCAATCCATTCCTTCGTTGAGGGGGAAAACGTGATGGGACAGTCAGATTTCAGCGATCATCGGACAATAAAATTGCTCGTTCCGCCCGCCTTCGGCAGGGCGGAACGGCAATCGTACCCAGCCGCCATCGGCGGCAGCTTTGGTGCG
>JAJQCJ010000167.1 GCA_021202775.1 Clostridiales bacterium
GGAGCTTCGGGGCCTCGCTCCTCCCTAAGAACCCTCCTCCTATCCCGCTGGGCTTCGCGCTGTCCAGCCTGTAAGTGGTCTATCCCGTTAGAGACGATGTAACCTGATACGCACCAAAGCTGCCGCCGATAGCGGCTGGGTACGATTGCCGCCCGTTCCGCCCTGCCGGAGGCGGGCAGAACGTGGCGTCAATTTTGTTGTCCTTTGGTCGTGGACATCTGGCTGTGAGGCTACGTTATTTTCCCTGACCCAAGATAGATTGTCCGTCCAGTTGATGCACTTGCCCGTTACCAGGGCTGCACCGCCCCCGTCAGCTGTGTCACCGAGGTCAGCCCCTGGGCGGCGCACAGCGCAGCCAGCTCGTCCCGGGTGCGGATGGGCGCATAGGGGTCGGCGAAGCAGGCAGTGCCCACCGCCACGGCGGTAGCCCCGGCCAGCAGCATCTGGGCCGCGTCCTCCCCCTTGGAAACGCCGCCCATGCCCAGGATGGGAATCTTCACCGTCTGTGCCACCTCCCAGACCATCCGCACCGCCACCGGCAGCACTGCCGGGCCGCTGAGTCCGCCAGTGTTCATCTTCAAAATGGGGCGGCGGGTGTTGACGTCAATGCGCATTCCCCGGAGGGTGTTGATGAGGGAGACGCCGTCCGCCCCGGCGTCCTCCACCGCCTTGGCGATGAGGGTGATATCCGTCACGTTGGGGGACAGCTTGATGATGACGGGCACCTGCCCCGCGTGGCGTTTGGCGCACTCCGTCACCTCGGCGGTCATCTCCGGCACCGTGCCGTATTGCAGGCCCCCGCACTTCACGTTGGGGCAGGAGACGTTCACCTCGATCATATCCACCCCGGCGTTGGCCAGCTTTTCGCACATCTCGCCGTATTCCTCCGGCGTATTGCCGGAAATGTTGCAAATCACCTTTACGTCATGCTTCCGCAGCTCCGGCAGCTCCTCCGCGATAAAGCGGTCCACGCCGGGATTTTGCAGCCCCACGGAGTTCAGGATACCCATGGGGGTCTCCGCAATGCGGGGCGGCGGATTGCCCTCCCTGGGGTGAAGGGTCAGGCCCTTGCAGCAGATGCCCCCCCAGTTCGGACAGGTCATAGAACTGGCCGTATTCCCGGCCAAAGCCAAAGGTGCCGGAGGCCACCACGATGGGGTTCTTCATGGTCATCCCCGCCAGGGTGACGCTCATATCCACGCCGTTGATTACGCTCATACCCAGTCCACCTCCTCTGCCCGGAACACCGGGCCGTCTTTGCAGACGTGGCGGTTGTGGCCCCCCACGCTGCACGCACAGACCAGACAGGCCCCGATGCCGCAGCCCATCCGCTCCTCCATGGAGACCTGGCAGGGCACGCCCTGCTCTCTGGCCGCCAGGTACACCGATTTTAACATGGGTTTCGGCCCGCAGGCCATGACGCAGGAGATGGACTTGTCCGCCGCCAGCTCCCGGCTGACCAGAGCGTTCACAAAGCCGTGATAGCCCACAGTGCCGTCGTCCGAGGCGATGCGCACCGGACAGCCCGCCGCCTCAAAGTCCTCCGTCAAAATCTCCAGCGCGGCGGTGCGGAAGCCCACGGCGGCCACCGCCCCGTGACGGGCCTGCCGGGCCGTATACAGCATGGGCGGGACGCCGATGCCGCCCCCCACCACCAGGATTTTCCCGGCTTCGGGATAGTCCCAGCCGTGGCCCAGGGGGCCAAGCACGTCCACTTCATCGCCGGGCCGGAGGGCAGCCAGATAGCGGGTGCCCTCCCCCTTCACCTGAAAGACGATGCGAAGGGTGTCCCCCTCCACATCGCAGATGGAGATGGGCCGGCGCAGCAGCAGGCCCGCCCCGCAGGACAGGTTGACGAACTGCCCCGCCCGGGCCTGCCTGGCCATCTCTCCGGCCTCCAGCACCTGGGAGATCATCCCCGGTGCCAGCTCCCGGGCGGTCAGCAGCTTACAGATTTTTTGCATGGGCATAGTTGCCCCTCCTTCTCTTGTTTCAAATGCCGCAAAAGCGCTCATCCACAGCAATGTCATCAACTTAATGGAAAATATTTCTCTCAGGAAAAGCTATTGATAGAGAAAATGCCCGGCGTTTTCACCCCTCAGTCAGCTTCGCTGACAGCTCCCCTTTCAGGGGAGCCAATGATGTGGTGATTCCCACATCTCTCTTGCCTCCCCTGAAAGGGGAGGGGAACCGGCGGCAGCCGGTGGAGGGGTGTGCCGCCTTTAAGTTGATGACATTGCCATCAGCGGATAGGGGTGATGGCGGTGATGGCGTCCCGCATGGCGATGGCGGCGTTCCGGGCGGCCTCGCCAAAGTCCTCGCCATTTCGTCCGGTCTTTTGCCAGGCGCACATGATGCCCCGGGAGGAGTTGACAATGGCCCCGTGGCCCTGGCTGTCAAAGGCAAACTTCACATCCTCGGCGGTGCCGCCCTGGGCCCCGTAGCCCGGCACCAGGAAGAAGGTGTGGGGCAGGGCCTTCCGCAGCTGGGCCAGCTGCTCCGGCCAGGTGGCCCCCATCACGGCCCCCACCCGGTTGTAGCCGTAGGCGTCCTCATATCCTGCGCCCCAGTTGGCCACCAGGTCGCCCATTACCTCATAGACCTTTTTGCCGTCCAGCTCCAGGTCCTGCAAATCCACCGCAGAGGGGTTGGAGGTGCGCACCAGGGCGAAGAGGGCCTTATTCTCCTCATTCGCCACCTTCAGGAAGGGGTTGATGGCATCGGCCCCCATGTAGCCGTTGACGGTGACGCAGTCTGCGTCGAAGCAGGGGAGTTTGGCGGAGCCCACCGCCGTTTTCCCCAGCCAGCCCTCCGCATAGGCGGAGGCGGTGGCGCCGATGTCGCCCCGCTTGATGTCCGCAATGACATACAGGCCCTTCTCCCGGGCGTAGCGGATGGTGCGCTCCATCATCTCCACGCCTTCCCAGCCCAGCAGCTCATAGTAGGCGGCCTGGGGCTTCACCGCCGGGACGATGTCGCAAAGGGCGTCCATCAGCCCGCAGTTGAAGGCGAAGATGGCCTCCGCCGCCGCCTTCCGGGTTTCGCCGTACTCCTTCACGGCCTGCTCCGCCAGGAAGGGGGGCACATAGGACAGCCGGGCGTCCAACCCGGCCACGGTGGGGTTGCCGGTGGCGATGATTTTCTCCTGTAACGCTGCAAAAGACATGGTGTTGTTCTCCTTTTTTGATGTTTTTCGGGGTAATATGTTTGTGGGGGTGGGAGTAATATCGTTCGCTGAAAGGGAATTGCATTCCCTGGACAAAAACTGTTTCCTTTATCTGTCCTTGTCCAAGGAGGGCTCCACCCCTCCACCGGCTAACGCCGGTTCCCCTCCCCTTTTAGGGGAAGCAGGAAGTTGTTGTAACCGCTGCATCATTGGCTCCCCTGAAAGGGGAGCTGTCAGCGAAGCTGACTGAGGGGTGGGAAGGCCGGGCAAAGTTTCCATAGCAAACGTTATCTAAGGAAGGCGCACCCTTCATTTGCTGCCATTGCTACAACAAGGGCTTTCTCAATCCCCGTCCGTCCTGTAATCGTAGATGACTCTGCCGTTCACGATGGTGTACTTCACCCGGCCCCGGACCTGCCGCCCGGCGAAGGGGGTGTTCCGGGCCTTGGAGCGGAACCGGCTGGGGTCGATCTCCCACTTCTCATTGGGGTCAAAGATGGTCAGGTCTGCGTCCGCGCCGATGCCCAGGGTGCCCTTCCGGATGCGGAGGACGGCGGCGGGGTTGACGGTCATCTTCGCCAGCACCTCAGGCAGGCTCATCCGCCCGGTGTGATACAGCTCGGTCAGGGCCAGGGCCAGGCTGGTCTCCAGCCCCACCATGCCGCTGGGGGCCTCCTCCAGGGGGCGGGCCTTCTCCTCGGCGGAGTGGGGGGCGTGGTCGGTGACGATGCAGTCGATGGTGCCGTCCTGGAGGCCCGCCAGAATCCCCTCCACGTCCTTCCGGGTACGGAGGGGCGGGTTCACCCGGGCCATGGTGGAGCGGGCCAGCACTTCGTCCTCCGTCAGCGTGAAGTACTGGGGGCAGGTCTCGCAGGTGATCTGCACACCCTTGTGCTTGTAGCTGCGGATGATACTCACCGTCCTGGCAGTGGAGACGTGGCAGATATGCACCGGCTGGCCCGTTTCCTCCGCCAGCATGGCGTCCCGCATGACCATGATCTCCTCCGCGATGGCGGGGCGGCCGGGAATCCCCAGCTGACGGGAGAGCTTGCCCTCGTTCACCGCGTAGTTATGCACCATGTTGATGTCCTCCTCATGGCAGAGGATGGGCATCCCGTAGCGTCCCGCCCGGAGCAGAGCGTCCCGCATCATATCCGCGTTCATGATGGGCATTCCGTCGTCGGAGAGGGCCACGGCCCCTGCCTCCTTCAGTGGCCGGAACCGGGTGCGCTCCTGCCCCTTCAGCCCTTTGGACACTGCCCCCACCGGCAGCACGTTGACGCCGCTGCCCTCGCTGCGGGCCTTGTCGATGATGTACCGTATCACCTCCGGCGTGTCCGCCGTGGGGGTGGTGTTGGGCATGCAGGCCACCGTGGTCACGCCGCCGTGGGCCGCCGCCGCCGTACCGGTGACGATATCCTCCTTGTGGGTCTGCCCCGGGTCCCGAAGGTGGACGTGCATATCGATCAGCCCCGGCGACACCACCAGGCCCTGGGCGTCCAGCACCTGATCCGCCTCCTCCGGGGCCTGACGGCCGATCCATGCGATTTTCCCGTCCTCAATCAGTAGATTCGTCACCCTGCTGCTCCCGGCGGCGGGGTCCACCAGCCTTCCGTTTTGAATCAACAGTTTCATTTTGTTCACATCCTTATGGGGTTTCCTGCGCCCAATGCGCAGGCATTACACAGTTTATTTAAGGATATTATACCGGATGGAGGCCGGTTTATCAACCTTAGATTCGCATTTTCAAATAAGTTCTGACGGAGAGCGGTTCCCATGCCCCCGCAGAGCAGAACGGCAAAAAAGCCGCGGCGCGGGTTCCCTCCCGTGCCGCAGCCTTCGTTATTCCTCTGTCCCCTGAACCCGAATCCCCAGCAGCTCCTCCGCCCAGGCCACCTCTGCCTCGGTGGGTGTCCGCACCCCCTCCAGCGGATAGGGGATACCCAGTTCCTGCCACTTGGGCAGCCCCAGGGTGTGATAGGGCAGCACCTCCACCCGCTCCACCGTGTTCAGGGTGTCCAGGAAGGCCCGGAGCCGGGTCAGCTCCTCCGGGTCGTCCGTCAGGCCGGGCACCAGCACCCGCCGAATCCACATCGCCTTCCCCATATCGGAGAGACAGCGGGCCATGTCCAGAATGTTCTGGTTATCCCACTTCGTCAGGGCCCTGTGGCCCTCTGAGCTGGTGTCCTTAATGTCCAGCATCACCAGGTCGGTGACCTCCATCAGCCGCCGGAATTTGCCGAAGAAGGGCTCATCAAAGGTGAAAGGGTTCCCCGCCGTGTCCAGGGTGGTGTGGACGCCTTTTTCCTTCGCCAGGGTGAAGAATGCGATGAGAAAGTCGATTTGCAGCAGCGGCTCTCCCCCGCTGACGGTGATGCCGCCGTTTTTGCCCCAGTAGTTATGATAACGGTAGGCCCGGTCAAACAGGGCCTTGGCCGTCCAGGGCTGACCTGCGCCGATGCGCCAGGTCTCCGGGTTGTGGCAGTACCGGCACCGCATCCGGCACCCCTGCAAAAACACCACGAACCGGACCCCCGGCCCATCCACCAGGCCGAAGGTCTCCAGGGAGTGAACGTTGCCTGTTACTGCGCTTTCTGTAGACACCATCGGGGGCTACCTCCTTACATCGTTGGAAAAGAAAAGGGGACAAACCGGACGCCGAGGAAAGAGCCGGCGTCCGGTGGGGTCGTGTCAAATGGGAGTGTCAGAAACTTAAGAAGATTTTTCTCCTAGAAAAAGCTCTCTATCAAGAAAATGCTTGGCCTTCCCACCCCTCAGTCTGGCCTTGCGGCCAGCCAGCTCCCCTTTCAGGGGAGCTAATGATGCAGTGGTTACAATAACTTCCTGCCTCCCCTGAAAGGGGAGGGGAACCGGCGTTAGCCGGTGGAGGGGTGTGTCTCCTTAAGTGAATGACATTGGTATCAAAGGGAAGCCTCTTACAGCCCGCTGTGGCAGGTGCGGGAGAGCACGTCCAGCTGCTGCTCCCGGGTCAGGTCGATGAACTTCACGGCATAGCCGGAGACCCGAATGGTGAAGTTGGCGTACTCCTCCTTCTCCGGATGCTCCATGGCGTCCATCAGCTTCTCCTTGCCAAAGACGTTGACATTCAGGTGGTGTGCCCCCTGGTCAAAGTAGCCGTCCATGACCTGCACCAGGTTGTCCACCCGCTCCCGCCAGCTGTGGCCCAGAGCGGCGGGGTTGATGGTCTGGGTGTTGGAAATGCCGTCCAGCGCCCAGTGATAGGGCAGCTTGGCCACCGAGTTCAGGCTGGCCAGCAGGCCGTTTTGCTCCGCGCCGTAGCTGGGGTTGCCGCCGGGGGCGAAGGGGGCGTAGGCCTTCCGGCCGTCCGGGGTAGCGCCGGTGGCCTTGCCGTAGACCACGTTGGAGGTGATGGTCAGGATGGAGGTGGTGGCCTCGGAGTTGCGGTAGGTGTGGCGGCGCTTGATCATGTCCAGAAAGGTGCGCAGCAGCCAGACGCCGATGTCGTCCGCCTGGTCGTCGTCGTTGCCGTATTTGGGGAAGTCGCCCTCCACCTGATAGTCCACAGCCAGCCCGGTCTCGTCCCGAATGACCTTCACCTTCGCGTACTTGATGGCGCTGAGGGAGTCCACCACATGGGAGAAGCCGGCGATGCCGGTGGCGAAGGTGCGGCGCACGTCGGTGTCGATCAGCGCCATCTCCGCCTCCTCATAATAGTACTTGTCGTGCATATACTGGATCAGGTTCAGCACGTTGACATACAGCCCCGCCAGCCAGTCCAGCATGACGGTGTACTTCTGAATGACCTCGTCATAGTCCAGATAATCGCCGGTGATGGGGGTGTACCGGGGGCCCACCTGCTCGTGGAGCTTCTCGTCCATGCCGCCGTTGATGGCGTAGAGCAGGCACTTGCCCAGGTTGGCCCTGGCCCCGAAGAACTGCATTTCCTTGCCCGTCTGGGTGGCGGAGACACAGCAGCAGATGGAGTAGTCATCCCCCCAAACCGGCTTCATCACGTCGTCATTCTCGTACTGGACGGAGCTGGTCTTGATGGAGATGCCTGCGGCGTACCGCTTGAAGCGCTCCGGCAGGGCGGAGGAGTACAGCACCGTCAGGTTGGGCTCCGGGGCGGGCCCCATGTTCTCCAGGGTGTGGAGGAAGCGGAAGTCGTTCTTCGTCACCATGGAGCGGCCGTCCATGCCGATGCCGCCCACCTCCAGGGTGGCCCACACCGGGTCGCCGGAGAACAGTTCGTTGTAGGAGGGGATGCGGGCGAACTTCACCATGCGGAATTTCATCACCATGTGGTCGATCAGCTCCTGTGCCCCCTCCTCGGTCAGCAGGCCGTTGTCCAGATCCCGCTGAATATAGATGTCCAGGAAGGTGGAGATGCGCCCCACGCTCATGGCCGCGCCGTTCTGGGTCTTGATGGCGGCCAGATAGCCGAAGTACAGCCACTGGCAGGCCTCCTTCGCGTTCCGGGCGGGCTGGGAGATGTCAAAGCCGTAGATTGCCGCCATCTCCTTCATGCCCTTCAGCGCCCGAATCTGCCGGGCGATCTCCTCCCGCAGACGGATGACATCGTCGGTCATGGTACCGTCGCCGCAGTTTTCCAAATCGCGGGTCTTTTCCGCGATGAGATAGTCGATGCCGTACAGGGCCACCCGGCGGTAGTCCCCCACGATGCGGCCCCGGCCGTAGGTGTCGGGCAGGCCGGTGATGATGTGGCTGTGGCGGGCCCGCTTCATCTCCGGGGTGTAGGCGTCAAACACCGCCTGGTTGTGGGTGCGGCAGTAGTCGTTAAAAATTTTATGCAGTTCCGGGCTGGGCTGATAGCCGTAGGTGGTGCAGGCCTGCTCCGCCATCTTGATGCCGCCGTAGGGCATGAAGGCCCGCTTCAAAGGCTTGTCCGTCTGGAGGCCCACCACCTGCTCCAGCTCCTTCAAAGCCGGGTCGATATAACCGGGGCCGTAGGCGGTGAGGCCGGAGACCACCTCTGTCTCCATATCCAGCACGCCGCCTTTGGCCCGCTCCTCCTTCTGGAGGGCCTGGAGGGCGTTCCACAGGGTTTTGGTGGCCTGGGTGGGGCCTGCCAGGAAAGCGCCGTCACCGTCATAAGGCCGGTAGTTCTTCTGAATGAAGTCCCTGACGTTGACCTCTTCCTTCCAGATGCGGCCCTCGAAGCCGTCCCACTGCGCGAACTGTTTCATACGAATACCTTACCTTTCCAATGGGTCAAAAATATGAGTTTATTTGTCACCTGCCACAAAGCGGGACAGGTCGGTGTCTGCTGCAGGCGGCTGCTGCGGATTAGTGTTCCCGATGAAACGAATTTCATACCAATTCCACATTTGGTAGCATTGGAATTTGCAGGCCACAAAATGCAATTAGGAAAGACTAACCACATATAGAAAGTAAATCCACATTTTGCGGATATGCCGCCTCTATGGACACAGTCGCATTATAACAAGCCTCAGGGAGAAATGCAAGAGGCATTTGCAAGATTTCCGGATTCCCTAAAATACCCGGGAATTTCAGGCAGCGCTTTAGCGAAAACGGAGAGGAGAAGGGGCGGCGGGGCGGGTTTGCCCGACCGACACTGGATTATCATGCCTTTCTATCAGAGGTAGTTGCTTTGCGGTTCAGGCAGATGTTATCTGTCGTTGGATAACAAAATTGCCGCCATCGGCGGCAGTCTCACCAGTTATCAAGTCACATCGTCTCTGGCGGAACAAACCACCCATAGACTGGATAGCGCGAAGCCCCAGGGTTATAGGAGAGGGGTCCTTAGGGGGGAGCGAGGCCCCGAAGCTCCCCCCTAAGCCGCCTTCTTTTGCTACTTTTCTTGGCGGAGTAATTTACGGCGTCCAAAAATGTGCCAGTGGCACATTTTTAGCCGGAAACCGATGCCAGCTACGCTGGCGAGGGTCATTGACCGAGAAGGATACCGTAAATGGTCAGCAGACGGTAGTCAAGGCCATGCCCTGGCAAGGGCAAAAAACGTAGTTCCTTCATCGTTCCTTGTCTAAGGAAAGCAATCCCTACATTAACACCATCGCCCTCAGAAGGGAGGCACAAACCTTGCTGCAAACCGCTGTTCGTATCGTATGGGGTCCATGGACGCTGGCACTGTTCCTGGCGGTGGGGCTGCGCTGCTCCCTGGGGTCCGGGTTCTTCCAGCTGTTCGGCGTCCGCCGGTGGTGGCGGGGCACCCTGGGCGGGCTGGGCGCGAAGGGCCGGGCGGAGGGCGGTCTCTCCCCCTTGGAGACCCTGTCCACCGCCCTGGCCTCCACCGTGGGCACCGGCTCCATCGTGGGGGTGGCCACCGCCAGCACCTGGGGCGGGCCGGGGGCCATCGTCTGGATGTGGGTGTCCGCCTTCCTGTCCGCCATGACCGGCTGGACGGAGAAGGCCCTGTCCGTCCTGGTGCGCCGCCGCCGAAACGGGGCCTGGGAGGGCGGCCCCATGGTCTGGCTGGAGGAAAAGGGGCTGACCGGGGCGGCCCGGGGCTTTGCCCTGTTCACCGCCCTGGCCGCCCTGGGGATGGGGGATATGG
>JAJQCJ010000097.1:0-3577 GCA_021202775.1 Clostridiales bacterium
AAGATCCACGGCATCAAGAACCGGGCCAAGCTGGACGAGCTGGTGGAGGAATCCCTCCGTGGCGCCGCCCTGTGGGACGAGGTGAAGGACCGGCTGAAAAAGTCCGCCCTGGGCCTCTCCGGTGGCCAGCAGCAGCGGCTGTGCATCGCCCGGGCTCTGGCGGTGAAGCCGGAGGTGCTGCTGATGGACGAACCTACCTCCGCCCTGGACCCCGGCTCCACCATGAAGATCGAGGCCCTGATGAGCGAGCTGAAAAAGAACTATACCGTAGTTATCGTCACCCACAATATGCAGCAGGCCGCTCGTATCAGCGACAAGTGCGCTTTCTTCCTGTTGGGCGAGCTGGTGGAGATGGGCGATACGTCCCGCATCTTCTCCACCCCCTGCGACAAGCGCACAGAGGACTATATCACCGGCCGCTTCGGCTAATGACAGGGAGGTATCCTTATGAGAAAGCTCTGGAACAAGGTACGGCGCTGGCTGATCCGCAACATCAGCGTCAACGGCAGAGACAATTTCATTCAGATCGGCGCCATGCCCCTGGCGGATTCCGGCAGCGGATGGGACGGCTGGGATGAATGGGACGAATGGGAGGATTATCAATGAGCAACCGCGCAGCCTACGACTGGGAACTGAAAAACCTGGACCGCACCCTGGAGGACATGGGGGTGATGGCCCAGCAGGCCCTGAACCTGGCCCTGGAGACCTTCACCAACGGCACCCCCCAGCTTCTGGAGGAAATTCCCCACCTGCAGGAGCAGCTGAACCAGCTGGAGCGGGACGTGGAGCATCAGTGCATGACCCTGCTGCTGCGGCAGCAGCCGGTGGCCTCCGACCTGCGGAAGGTCAGCACCTCCCTGGAGATCGTGGAGGACATCCGCCGCATCGGGGACTTCGCCGCGGACATGGCGGACATTTTGCAGCATATGGAGAGCAGCCGCTTCACCCAGGACAGCCTCCACGCCGACATTGTGGAGATGGCCGCTAACGCCAAGCGCATGGTCTCCCGTGCCATTCTGGCCTTCCGCACTCTGGACTCCCAGCTGGCCCAGGAGGTCATCGACTATGACGACGTCGTGGACCAGGCCTTCCTCTCCATCCGCAATTCCCTGGCCCAGCGCATCGCCGCTCAGACCGAGTCGGTGGACTATGCCCTGGACTACCTGATGATGATCAAATACCTGGAACGCCTCGGCGACCACGCCGTCAGCATCGCCCAGTGGGTGGGCTTCTGCATCACCGGCGTTCACAAGGCCCAGCGCATCGTCTGATGCGCCCCCACATCCGCCCACAGAAAGGAGGGATTTTCTTGCTTCATAACACGGTTCCTGACCTGGACGATCTGATCTATGGTGAGGATGTCCGGCACCCCAGCCAGCGCTGAGCGTGGCTCCCGGGGCGCCGGACGGCGCAGGCACCTTCGGCCGCCAATGGCGGAGAAGGGGCTTTTCTTTTTTATTGGAGGGGTTGGCCTCCCGGCGGGGGTGGGTTCCTTAGGTAAGGAAAGTTGAAGGAGCTGCGTTTTGCTCTCCCGGCGGGCCCCTTTTCTCGCTCCTGTTGTAAAAAGCAATGGATAACTACGCTTTTTTGATGAGAGGTTGTAACCTTGCAATTTAGGCAGATGTTATCTGCCGTTGGATGATAAAATTGCTCATTCCGCCCGCCTCCGGCAGGGCGGAATGGCAATCCCCGCCAGCCGCCATCGGCGGCAGTCTCACCAGATTAGAAGTTACATCGTCTCTGACGGGATAGACCATTTGACGGCTGGACAGCGCGAAGCCCCGGCGGGATAGGAGGAGGGTTCTTAGGGAGGAGCGAGGCCCCGAGCTCCTCCCTGAGCCGCCTTCTTTCCCCCATTTCTTGGCGGAGTAATTTACGGCGTCCAAAAATGTGCCGGTGGCACATTTTTAGCCGGAAACCGTTGCCAGCTACGCTGGCGAGGGTCACTGACCGAGGAGGATACCGTAAAGGGTTAGCAGGCGATAGTCAGGCCCGCCCGGAGGGAAAACACTTATTTCCTTTCTCAAGTCTTATCTAAGGAGACAGACCCCGCCGGGAGGGCAAAAACCTCATTCCTTCTCAAAGGAATCTCCTGCCCCATTCAGTGAACAATCTTTCCGTAAGAGTTTACAAAAACGAAGAAAAGAAAAAAATTTCCTGACAAAAACGCGAAAAAAGGCTTTTAAACAGGTGGCAAGTATGCTATAATAATCCCGATTTTGCAGGAAGGGAACGGCGTACATCCGATGGAACATAAAGAAAAGGGGCCGCGCTTCTTCGCGGCCCTGGGGGCACTGACGATTGGAATTGCAGCAGCGGCGGCGCTGCTGGCGCCGGGCCGGCAGGCGGCCGACCGGGCGGAGGCGGACGGCCCGCAGACGGCCGCCCTGAGCCAGGGCAGCCTGGAGGACTATGTGGAGGAATACGACGCCTCTTCCCCGGAGGACGACCCCCTCTACGTCCGCATGATGGACAACGGCGTGCTGGAGGAGGCGGCCGTTGACACGGCGGCGGTGGCGGCCAGTCTGGCCGCATCCGGCAGCAGCTCCACCACCCTCAGCCCCTACACCGGGTCCACCTACACCCATGACAGCCGCTTCGCGGACAGCCTCGTGCTGATGGGCATCGATGTGTCCCACTGGCAGTCGGAGATCGACTGGGAGGCCGTGGCCGCCGACGGCGTGACCTTTGTGTTCATCCGCTGCGGCTATACCGGCACCGCCGACGACTTCCACATGGTGGAGGACACCCGCTTCGCGGAGAACATCCAGGGCGCTTACGACGCCGGGATCGCCGTGGGCATCTATTACTTCTCCCAGGCCCTGACAGTGGAGGAGGCGGAGCAGGAGGCGGCCATGACGTTGTCCCTGCTGGAGCCGTATCAGGATATGATCACCCTGCCGGTGGTCTATGACCTGGAAAAGGTCTCCGACAGCCGCACCAAGGGACTCAGCGCCGCCAGGGCCACCGCCAACGCCCTGGCCTGGCTGGAGGCGGTGGAGGCCCAGGGCTACACCGCCTATTACTACGGCAGCACCGGCGTGCTGGGCGACCTGTTCGACCTGACCCAGCTGGAGGACTACGGCTGCTGGGTGGCCCGCTACAACACGTCCACCTCCAGCAGTCTGGACTATGATTTCTGGCAGTACACCGACGTGGGCGAGGTGGACGGCATCGACACCTCCGTGGACTGCAACTTTTATTACATGGACGATATCGGGAGCATGGGGACGGTCACCGTCACCATCGGCGACAGCGGCAGCCTGACCCTGCGCTGGTCTGCAGTGGAGGGGGCCACCCATTACCAGATCTACCGCTCCACCTCCTCCGGCAGCGGCTTCTCCAAGGTGAAAACGGTGACGGCCAGCAATCTGTCCTACGAGGACACCGGCCTGGAGAACGGCACGACCTACTATTATAAGGTGCGGGCCTACAGCAACAGCGGTTACATCCCCATCTACAGCAACTTTTCCTCCGTGGTCAGCGCAGCGGTGGGCGGCAGCGCCTCCAACGTCTCCGACAGCAACAGCGTCTTCTCCGACAGCAACAGCATCTCCGGCGAGACCGCCGTCACCAC
>JAJQCJ010000097.1:3677-9548 GCA_021202775.1 Clostridiales bacterium
ACAGCAGCAACAGCATTTCCGGCGAGACCGCCGTCACCACGGCGGCGCTGAACCTGCGCTCCGGCCCGGGCACCAGTTACAGTGTGGTGACGGTGCTGCCCAGCGGCGCAGAGGTGACGGTGCTGGACAAGACAGACGGCACCTGGTATCAGGTGTCCTACACGGCCTCCGGCAGCACCTGGACGGGCTACGTCAGCGCCTCCTACCTGACCACGGCCAGCTCCGACAGCGGCGACAGCGATGACAGCGGCGATGCCGCATCGTCCACCGCCACCACTGCCTGCTCCCTGAACCTGCGCTCCGGCCCGGGCACCGACTATGACGTGGTGACAGTGCTGCCCGGCGGCGCAGAGGTGACGGTGCTGGATACCAGCAACGGCACCTGGTATCAGGTGTCCTACACGGCCTCCGGCAGCACCTGGACAGGCTATGTCAGCGCAGCCTATTTGCAGTAACACAGTGAAATCACCGCAGCTGCCCGCCGCCCCGGCGGCGGGCAGAGCCGCACAGGAATCCGGCCGGAGCGCCGCCTGTGCGGCTTTTCGCCAGGGTTTGATGAGCGATAGAGAAGGGACGGACGGATATGAACGGAATCAAGAGGGCAATCTCCCTGCTGCTGGCGCTGCTGCTGGCGGCCTGCTGCGCCGGTACGGCCTTTGCCGTTGACCGGACGGAGGACACAGTTCTGACGGACAGCTATCTGCCGGAGGAACTGTCGGACGCGCCGGACATCCAGGCCGGGGCGGCGGTGCTGATGGACGTGACCACGGGTACGGTGCTGTATGAGAAGAACGCGGACGAGCAGCTCTACCCCGCCAGCATCACCAAAATCATGACCGCCCTGCTGGTGCTGGAGAACTGCGAGCTGGATGACATCGTCACCTTCTCCGACAACGCGGTGTACGGCACCGAGGCGGGCAGCAGCACCGCAGGCATTGACGCCGGGGCATTGCTGACCGTGGAGGAGACCCTGTACGCCATGCTGCTGGTGTCCGCCAACGAGGCGGCCACCGCCCTGGCGGAGCACGTCTCCGGCAGCGTGGAGGAATTCGCCGCACTGATGACCCAGCGGGCCCAGGAGCTGGGCTGCACCGGCACCCAGTTCACCAACGCCAACGGCCTGCCGGACGAGGAGCATTACACCACCGCCCACGACATGGCGCTGATTCTGGAGGAGGCCCTCCACTATGAGACCTTCCGCACCATCTCCGGCAGCAAGACCTACACCATCGCGGACCGGGACACCCTGTACACTGAGATCGAGCTTTGGAACCACTTCAAAATGATCTATTCCACCCATGAGTACTATTACGAGTACGCCGAGGGGGGAAAGACGGGCTACACCACCGCCGCCAACGCCACCCTGGCCAGCTTTGCGGCCAAGGACGGGGTGGAGCTGCTGTGCATCATCCTGAACGACACCGGCAGCGGGAACCACTATAAGGACACCGAGGCTCTGTACGAGTGGGGGTTTGAACAGGTGGACTATGCCACCCCTCTGGAGGACTATGACATCACCGAGGACCTGAGCACGGAGGAGCTGTCCCTTTACAAGACCCTGGACTGCGCCTATGACAGCGGCTACACCCTGCTGGTGTCCGCCGGGGCGGAGGAACTGACCGTCTCCTTTGAGGAGGAGGCTGACCGGACCGACGGCGTCTTTGGCTACCTGGTGGTGCAGGACGGGGACACGGAGGCGGGCCGGGTGCCGGTGACCTTTGACACCTCCACCGCCGCCGCCCAGAGCTACCTGTACCCGGAGGCGGAGGACGAGACGGAATGGGATGGGGCATCCTCCGAACTTGCCCCGGAGGCCTCCGACGAGCAGGACGGCGGAATCGGGAAATACCTCCTGGTGCTGGCGGTGGTCGTGGTGGTGCTGCTGGCCCTGCTGCTGATCCGGCTGCGGGTCGCCGGGCGGCGGCGCAGGTATAGCCGGGGTTATCGGGGCAGACGGCGCACCGGCGGATACAACGGCAGGCGGCGCAGACGGTGAGACGGTCACATGGGAATCTGACCGTCCCAATTGTCCCGCCACGGTTTCCCCTCAGAGGAACGCTGCGGTTTTCTTACGCAGTAGGGGCGCACAGTGTGCGCCCGGCCACGTTTTCCTCCTTGGAAAAGGCGGGTGAAAGGAAAGAGCTTTCTGCCCTCACAGTGGGCCTTCTTAGATAGCGTTCGCTATCGAGACATTGTCCGGCCTTCGCCGTCAAGCGGCATTTCCGCTGCGCTCCCTACCCTTGCCAGGGAAGCGGGGGCCTACTTTTCTCGATTCGTCGAGAAAAGTAGCAAAAGAGGACGACTTAAGCGGGAGGCCTGCGGCCCCCCGCTTAAGAATCTCCCCGTATCCCGTCTGGCTTCGCGCTGTCCAGCCCATACGTGGTCCGTTCCGTCAGAGACGATGCAACCTGTTACGAACCAAAGCTGCCGCCGATGGCGGCTGGGTACGATTGCCGCCGCGTCCCTGCCGCTAAACGGCGGGCCGGGCGGCAATTTTGTTGCCCTTTGGTCGTTAAAATTTGACTGTACGGATACGTTATTCCCCTTAACTCAGGATAGATTGCATTTTTAAGTTGCTGGCATTGCCCTGAACGGGCAGAAATCGCCCAAATTTCCCCTTGACTTTTCCCCCGCCCCTGTGTTACACTTATTGCAATCATCACAGGCAAAGACAGGGAAGCTGCCGCATCCCCCGCCCTACAGAGAGGAGCCAACCGGTGCAAGGCTCCGGACGGACTGCGGCACAGGCCCCCTTGAGCCGCGGCAGGAACGGTGCTTCGCCACCCAGTAAACGCCGCCGGACGCCCCCGTTACGGGCTGAGAGTGTACGGTGTGTCTCTGCGCCGTAAATTCAGGTGGTACCACGGATGCAAGTTCGCCCTGAGCAAATATGCTCAGGGCGTTTTTTTCTGCCGCATCCGGCAAATTTGAACGACTATGGAGGAATACGAGATGGAAAACAGCAGCAAAACCATGGAAAAAATCATCGCCCTGTGCAAGGGGCGGGGCTTCATCTTCGCCGGCAGCGAGATCTACGGCGGCCTGGCCAACACCTGGGACTACGGTCCCCTGGGTGTGGAGCTGAAGAACAACGTGAAGGCGGCCTGGCGGAAGAAGTTCATCCAGGAATCCCCCTACAACGTGGGGCTGGACTCCGCCATTCTGATGAACCCCCAGACCTGGGTGGCCTCCGGCCATCTGGGGGGCTTCAGCGACCCGCTGATGGACTGCAAGGAGTGCCATGAGCGGTTCCGTGCCGACCAGCTCATCGAGGGCTGGGCGGAGGAGAACGGCTACACCCCGGAAAAGCCCATCGACGGCTTCACCCAGGAGGAGATGGCCGCCTTCATCGAGGAACATCACGTCTGCTGCCCCACCTGCGGCAAGCACAACTGGACGGACATCCGCCAGTTCAACATGATGTTCAAGACCTTCCAGGGGGTTACCGAGGACGCCAAGAACACCGTCTATCTCCGTCCGGAGACGGCCCAGGGCGTCTTTGTCAACTTCCCCTCCATCCAGCGCACCACCCGGAAGAAGCTGCCCTTCGGCGTGGCCCAGATCGGCAAGAGCTTCCGCAACGAAATCACCCCCGGCAACTTCACCTTCCGCACCAGGGAGTTTGAGCAGATGGAGCTGGAGTTCTTCTGCAAGCCCGGCACCGACCTGGAGTGGTTCAACTACTGGCGGCAGTTCTGCCATGACTGGCTCATCGGCCTGAACATGAAGGACGAGAACCTCCGCCTCCGGGACCATACGCCGGAGGAGCTGTGCTTCTACTCCAAGGCCACCACCGACTTTGAGTACCTCTTCCCCTTCGGCTGGGGCGAGCTGTGGGGTGTGGCCGACCGGACGGACTACGACCTGACCCAGCATCAGAACACCTCCGGCAAGGACATGACCTACTTCGACCCCACCGACAACACCCGCTATATCCCCTACGTCATCGAGCCCTCCCTGGGCGCGGACCGGGTGGTGCTGGCCTTCCTGATCGAAGCCTACGACGAGGAAGTGGTGGGCCAGGACAAGAAGGGCAACGACGACGTGCGGGTGGTGCTGCACTTCCACCCCGCCCTGGCCCCCTTCAAGGCCGCCGTGCTGCCCCTGTCCAAGAAGCTGGGCCCCAAGGCCCAGGAGGTGCAGCAGATGCTGAGCAAGTATTATATGGTGGACTATGACGACACCGGCTCCATCGGCAAGCGCTACCGCCGTCAGGACGAGGTGGGCACCCCCTATTGCATCACCGTGGACTTCCAGACCGTGGGCGACGAGAACACCCCCGCAGACAACGCCGTCACCATCCGGGACCGGGATACCATGGAGCAGGTGCGGGTACCGATTGCAGAACTGAAAGATTGGCTGGACGAAAAGCTGGCGTACTGATACGGCGAGGCGGCCTCAAACTATCGTTATCATTTAAACACACTTAAAAAACAGATGGATTGCCTTACCGTTGGCAATCCATCTGTTTTTGGTAAAAAGAAAGCGGACACCTGAAAGCGTTCAAGTGTCCGTTACGATGGAGCGGAAGACGAGGCTCGAACTCGCCCCCTGCCCCGGAAAAGCGGGGCTTTTCCGGGTACCGGGTACCTCTGATTGCAAAAATCCGCGCGACACGCGGATTTTGGTGGAGGTAGCGTGTTCGAGATAAAGCAAAAAGAAAGCGGACACCTGAAAGCATTCAAGTGTCCGTTACGATGGAGCGGAAGACGAGGCTCGAACTCGCCCCCTGCCCCGGAAAAGCGGGGCTTTTCCGGGTACCGGGTACCTCTGATTGCAAAAATCCGCGCGACACGCGGATTTTGGTGGAGGTAGCGTGTTCGAGATAAAGCAAAAAGAAAGCGGACACCTGAAAGCATTCAAGTGTCCGTTACGATGGAGCGGAAGACGAGGCTCGAACTCGCTACCTCCACCTTGGCAAGGTGGCGCTCTACCAGATGAGCTACTCCCGCACAACAAAATATATTATAGCGTTTTTCCCAAAAATGTCAAGAGGAAAATCAAAAATGCTGAAAATTTCTGGAGACGATTTCTGCCCTTTCGTAGGATGGAAGCCGAATCATCGGAACATTATGCAAAACGCCCCCGTGCGGCTCCGTCAGGAGCTTCCGCACAGGGGGCGTTCTTGTCTATCCGCGCAGGCTTACTTCATCAGCGCGGTGATCAGCATGGCGGTATTGGTCAGGCCGCTGTCCGCCAGGGTCTCCACCTGACCGGCGTCCACGGCGGCGGCAATGGCCGGGTCGATGGGCAGCTGGGCCAGCACCGGCAGATGGCAGGCCGCGGCTACCTCCGCCACATGGCTCTTGCCGAAGATCTCATGCTTCCCGCCGCAGTCCGGGCACTGATAGTAGGAGAAGTTCTCGATGAGCCCCAGCACCGGCACGTTCATCAGCTGGGCCATGTTCACCGCCTTGGTGACGATCATACTGACCAGATCCTGAGGGGAGGTGACCACGATGATGCCGTCCACAGGCAGGCTCTGGAACACGGTCAGGGGCACGTCCCCGGTTCCGGGAGGCATATCCACGAACATATAGTCCACATCGCCCCAGTACACATCCGTCCAGAACTGCTTCACCACCCCGGCGATCACCGGGCCGCGCCACACCACCGGGTCGGTCTCGTGCTCGGTCAGCAGGTTCAGGCTCATCACCTTGACCCCGCCGGCGCTGACCGCCGGGAGGATGCCGTTCTCGTCCCCCATGGCCCGCTCATGGATGCCGAAGGACTTAGGGATGGAGGGGCCGGTGATGTCCGCATCCAGCACGGCCACCCGGTAGCCCAGCTTCGCCGTGGCGGAGGCCAGGCAGGCCGTGACCATGCTCTTGCCCACGCCGCCCTTGCCGCTCATGACGGCGATGACGTGTT
>JAJQCJ010000045.1 GCA_021202775.1 Clostridiales bacterium
TCCTGGCAGTTCTTGTACTCCTGACCGGTGGCCACGATGGGGGCCTCGGTGACCAGCAGCGGCACAGCCTGACGCTGCATGTTTGCGCCCATCAGGGCACGGTTGGCGTCGTCGTTCTCCAGGAAGGGGATCATGGCGGTGGCCACGGACACCATCATCTGGGGGGAGATGTCCATATAGTCCACCCGGCTGCGGTCCACGTCGATGATTTCGTCCAGGTGGCGGCAGGTGATACGCCGGTTGACCAGGCAGCCGTTCTCGTCCAGCGGCTCGGTGGCCTGGCAGATGACGAACTCATCCTCCACGTCGGCGGTCATATATTCATATTCGTCGGTGACCCGTCCGGTTTCCTTGTCGATCTTGCGGTAGGGGGCCTCGATGAAGCCGTACTTGTTCACCCGGCCGTAGGAGGCCAGATAGGAGATCAGGCCGATGTTGGGGCCTTCCGGCGTCTCAATGGGGCAGAGACGGCCGTAGTGGGAGTAGTGAATATCCCGGACGTCGAAGGAGGCGCGCTCACGGCTCAGGCCGCCGGGGCCCAGGGTGGAGATACGGCGCTTGTGGGTCAGCTCGGCCAGAGGGTTGGTCTGGTCCATGAACTGGCTCAGTGGGGAGGAGCCGAAGAACTCCTTAATGGCGGCGGTGACGGGACGGATGTTGATGAGGGACTGGGGGGTGACGATGTCCAGGTCCTGAATGGTCATACGCTCCCGGATGACCCGCTCCATCCGGCTGAAGCCGATGCGGAACTGGTTTTGCAGCAGCTCACCCACGCAGCGCAGGCGGCGGTTGCCCAGGTGGTCGATGTCGTCCTTGTGGCCTACCCCGTGGGCCAGGCCGTTCAGGTAGTTCACGGAGGCCAGCATGTCGTCCACAATGATGTGCTTGGGCACCAGGTCGTCCACATGGGCCTTCACCTGGGCCTTCAGCTCATCGCCGGAGTACTGCTCCAGCAGCTCCTTCAGGACGGTGAACCGGACGGGGACGGAGATGCCCACCTCCTCCGGGTCGAAGTCCACATAGGGGGTCATATCCACCATGTTGTTGGAAAAGACCTTGATCTGCTGGCCTTCCACCTCGATGACGGCCTCGTTGACCCCCCGCTTTGCCAGCTCGGTGGCCCGCTCCCGGGTCAGCACCTCGCCGGGCATGACGATCACTTCGCCGGTCCAGGGGTCAATGATGGGCTGGGCCACGGTCTGCCCGTTCAGGCGGCGGGAGATGTCCAGCTTCTTGTTGAACTTATAGCGGCCCACGGAGGACAGGTCATAACGCCGGGGGTCGAAGAACATATTCTGAATCAGCGTCTCGCAGGAATCCACCGTGGGAGGCTCGCCGGGGCGGAGCTTGCGGTAGATCTCCAGCATGGCCTCTTCATAGGTCTTGCAGGTGTCCTTCTCCAGGGTGGCGACGATGCGCTCATCCTCGCCAAAGACCTCCAGAATCTCCTCATTGGTCTTGAGGCCAATGGCCCGCAGCAGGCAGGTGATGGGGATTTTGCGGTTCTTGTCGATGCGGACATAAAACATATTGCTGTAGTCCGTCTCGTACTCCAGCCATGCGCCCCGGTAGGGGATGACCGTGGTGGTATAGGAGATGTTCCCGGCCTTATCGGTCTCAATGCCGTAATAGATGCCGGGGGAGCGGACGATCTGGGAGACGATGACGCGCTCCGCCCCGTTGATGACGAAGGTGGCGCCGTCCGTCATAATGGGGAAGTCCCCCATAAAGATTTCCTGCTCCTTGATTTCCTCGGTCTCCCGGTTGCGCAGGCGTACCCGCACCTTGATAGGGGCGGCGTAGGTGGCGTCCCGGGCCTTGCATTCTTCTACATTGTACTTAGGCGGCTCGTCCATTGAGTAGTCAATGAAGGAAAGCTCCAGATTCCCCTGATAGTCCGTGATGCAGCCAACATCGCGGAACACTTCCCGCAGACCCACATCAAAGAACCACTGATAGCTCTTCTTCTGGATGTCCAGCAGGGGAGGCATATCGATGATAGTCTGTTTCCGCGCAAAGCTTTTCCGCAGGGTGTTGCCGAAGTAGACGTCTTTGACCATAGATGCTTCACACTCCGTTTTTCATTTCGCTTGTCACTTTTTTGGCAAAGGTGACAAATGGACTTGGCAAAATTCACAAAACACGGCCTCCGGGAAAACTTGATACGCCCGGATAGGTGGAATGGAATTTTGCGTTTTCCGCAATCTCCTCTTGCGCTTTTGGGAAGAACGTGGTATCCTGTTAGCAGAAGGATTGAGGAACGCATGGCGGCACAATATCCATATTAACGATTTATTTTACCGCAGTTTCCAATCCCTGTCAATAGTTTTTTCTGAAAGGCGCAGGTTTTTTCTGCTCCTTTCTTTTTTTTGCGGGGGGAGCCGCCGCAGATGCGCCCCGTTCCGGCGGCCAACGGCAGGTTATTTCGGCGATGGGGCCGGACCGGGAGAGGGTTCGCGTCGTAATTTTAAGATTTTCTTAAAACGCTCTGACGAGGTTTGGTGTACAATGATTGCATCAAAGAAGGGCGGTTTGGAAGATATGACAAAAAACCGAACGAAGGGCGGGAAACGCTGGCGGAGGGCGGCGCTGCTCCTGACCGTGGCGGCGGCGCTGCTGGCCGCGGCGATCCTGTACTGCAAACCCGGCTGGCGGTACCGTCTGCTTGCGGGGATTGCCGTTTACCTGGAGCCAGGGGCGGAACTGACCGTGGCGGACGGGCTTGATCTGGAAGCATATACGTTGGAGGAACTGGAATCAGATGAGCGGGTCCGCTTTGACCAGTCCCTGCTGCTGATCAACAGCGAATATCAGATCACAGAGGACTTCACCGCCGACATCGTCTGCTACGGGGACACCGATGTGGAGATGAACCGCTGCCTGACGGATTCCTACCGCCTGCTGGCGGCGGAAGTGCTGGAGCGGTTCGGAGAGCATCTCTATATCCGCTCCGCCTACCGCACCGCAGAGGAGCAGGCGGAGACCGTCGAGGAGGACGGCGACGTGGCCGCGCCGCTGAACGCCAGCGAGCATCAGGCGGGGCTGGCGCTGGACGTATACGTGCCCTATTTCGCGGGGATGGGTTTCCTGGACAGCGAGGCGGGACAGTATGTGAACGCAAACTGCTGGCAGTTCGGCTTCATCATCCGCTATCCCTCCTACGGGGTGGAGGAGACGGGCATCAGCTACGAGCCGTGGCATCTGCGGTATGTGGGCGCGCCCCATGCGGAGATCATCACAAAAAATCACCTGACCCTGGAGGGATATTTTGAGGAACTGGAGACAGGGGTCTACTATCAGTATGAGGGCTATCTGATTTCCCGGCAGGAGGGGGAGACGCTGCTGCTGCCGGAGGAATTCTCCGCGGCGGTGATTTCAGAGGACAATATGGGCGGCTATGTCGTCACCGCAGAGTGGACAGGCGATGGGGCCTGAGGGGGGCCGTCCCGTTCCCTTTCGACGAAATTCCCGGCAGAATTTGAGGAAAACGCTAAAAATTGAGAAGGAACCGGCCCAAACTTTGCCGTTTCGCCGTTGACAGCGAAAATAAAACGGAATATAATACATTCATGTAAATACAGTGTGATTTACTGGAATGAGGGAAGCCTCGTTTTCCGTGGGCTGTCACGATGCGGTGCGCGGCTCACTTTAAAGAACACGAAAACTGTTTGAACCGATGCTCCGGCGGCTGCGATGCCGGGCCAGGGGCGCGGCGCAGTTGCAGGTACACATTGATTTAGGAAGGATTGTGTGAGAATCATGGCGAACGTTACCAATGATGAGATTGTAGAGGCTGTTTCCGACGCCGTTGAGGCCGTTTCGGAGGCTGTAGAGCCCGCCGTCAAGAAGGCCCGCAGGGCTGCCAAGAAGGGCATGGACGCTGTCGAACCCACCGTCAAGAAGGCCCGCAAGGCCGCCGACAAGGCCGTGAAGAAGGCCTCCGCCCCCCTGAAGCCGGAAATCTATCTCCAGTATGATTTTAAGGAAGCCAATGTCAACGACTTGGTGGCTGCTGCCAAGGCTGCCTTCCATGCGGAGTATGGCCGCGTGGGCGTGAAGAGCTGCAAGATCTATCTCAAGCCCCAGGAGAACGCCGCTTACTACGTCATCAATGAGGACTGCGTAGGCAAGCTGGATCTGTAAGCCAGACCTGTAAGGGAATTCCCTGTTTTATGTCACAACGATGAAACGTCCGGGCAGAATCTGTCTGGACGTTTTTTTAACGAATGACAGGGGTGCCCTTTGTCTGGGTGAAACAAACTTGTGCGCCGGTGCGCGGGAGAGAGGGACGATTGTGAAACGGTTACTGGTCTATTTGAAGGATTATAAAAAGGAAAGCGTGCTGGCCCCGCTGTTCAAGCTGCTGGAGGCCTGCTTTGACCTGCTGGTGCCTCTGGTGATGACGGCCATCATCGACGTGGGCATCGCCCAGTCGGACAGGGGTTATATCTACCGGATGTGCCTGGTGCTGGTGCTGCTGGCCCTGGTGGGCATGGTCAGCGCCGTCACTGCTCAGTATTTTGCGGCCAGGGCCGCCGTGGGCTTCGGCACCAAGGTGCGCCACGCCCTGTTCCATCACATTCAGCATCTGAGCTTCGGCGAGGTGGACCGCATCGGCACCAGTACCCTGATCACCCGGCTGACCAGCGACTGCAACACGGTGCAGAGCGGCGTCAACATGGCCCTGCGGCTGCTGCTCCGCTCCCCCATCGTGGTCTTTGGGGCGCTGATCATGGCCCTCACCATCGACTGGCAGTGCGCCCTCATCGTGGCGGCGGTGATTCCCCTGATCGCCGGGGCGGTCTTTGGCATCACCGGCTTCACCATCCCCGGCTACAAGCGGGTGCAGGGCAAGCTGGACCGGGTGCTGGGCATCACCCATGAGAACCTCACCGGCGTCCGGGTGCTGCGGGCCTTCCGCCGTGAGGACGCGGAGGTGGAGCGGTTCGATGCCGGCAACGAGGACCTGACCCGGGAGAACCTCCGGGTGGGCCGGGTGGCGGTGCTGCTGAACCCGCTGACCTATCTCATCATCAACCTGGGGGTGCTGGTCATCATCTATGTGGGCGGCTTCCGGGTGGAGGCGGGCAGCCTGACCCAGGGAGAAGTCGTGGCTCTGGTGAACTACATGGGCCAAATCCTGGTGGAGCTGGTGAAGCTGGCCAATCTGATGAATCAGCTGTCCAAAACCCTGTCCTCCGCCGACCGCATCGCCGCCATTCTGGCGGTGGAGCCGGGCATGGGTGCGCCGGAGACCCTCCCGGAGCCTCAGAGCGCCGCCCCCGCTGTCTCCTTTCAGCATGTCAGCCTGACCTATCAGGGGGCGGGAGCGGAGAGCCTCACCGACCTGACCTTCTCCGTCCTGCCGGGGGAGACCTTCGGCATTGTGGGCGGCACCGGCAGCGGCAAGTCCAGTTTGGTGGAGCTGATTCCCCGGTTCTACGACGCCACCATTGGCTCCGTTCAGGTGGACGGGGTGGACGTGAAGGACTACCCTCTGCCGGAGCTACGGAAGAAAATCGGCATCGTCCCCCAGAAGGCGGTGCTGTTCACCGGCACAATCCGCTCCAATCTGCGTTGGGGCAATGAGGACGCCACGGACGAGGAGCTGTGGGAGGCCCTGCGTCTGGCCCAGGCGGAGGACGTGGTGAAGGGAAAGGGCGGCCTGGACGCCGTGGTGGCCCAGAACGGCCGGAACTTCTCCGGCGGCCAGCGGCAGCGGCTGACCATCGCCCGGGCGCTGGTGGGTAGCCCGAAGATTCTGATTCTGGACGACAGCGCCTCCGCCCTGGACTACGCCACCGACGCGGCGCTGCGGAAGGCCCTCCGTACCATCCGGGACACTACTGTATTTATCGTCTCCCAGCGGGCGTCCAGCCTGGCCCACGCCGACAAGATCATCGTCCTGGAGGACGGCAAAGCGGTGGGCATCGGCACCTCCAGAGAGCTGCTGGAGACCTGCCCGGTGTACCGGGAAATCTACTACACCCAGTTCCAGAAACCGGCGGAAAAGGAGGCGCAGTAACCATGGCAGAGAAGCAAAAAAAGTCCGCCTCCCAGTATAATCAGCGGGCGGTGCTGAAACGGGTGCTGCGGGAGCTGAAGCCCCGTATGCCGCTGCTGGTGCTGTCCCTGGTGCTGGCGGTGCTGACGGTGGCCCTGACCCTGTACCTCCCCATCCTGACGGGGCAGGCGGTGGACCTGCTGGTGGGCCCCGGCGAGGTGGACTTTTCCGGCGTGCTGAAGCTGGTGCAGCAGGGGCTGGTGGTGGTGGCCGCCACCGGCGTGCTGCAATACCTGATGAACCTGTGCAACAACCACCTGACCTACCGCATCGTCCAGAGCCTCCGGGCCCAGGCCATCCGCACCATTGAGAAGCTGCCCCTGTCCTACCTGGACGGCCACACCTCCGGCGAGCTGGTGAGCCGGGTCATCGCGGACGCCGACCAGTTTGCCGACGGCCTGCTGATGGGCTTCACCCAGCTGTTCAGCGGCGTCATCACCATCATCGGCACACTGGGCTTTATGCTGTCCCAGAACGTGTGGATCACGCTGGTGGTGGTGTGCCTGACCCCTCTGTCCCTGGTGGTGGCGGGCTTCATCGCCAGCCGCACCTACTCCATGTTCCGGCTGCAAAGCCAGACCCGTGGGGAGCAGACCGCCCTCATCGATGAGATGATCGCCGGGCAGAAGGTGGTGCAGGCCTTCGGCTACGAGGACAGGGCGCTGGAGCAGTTTGACGAAATCAACGAGCGGCTGGAGAAGTACAGCCTCCGGGCCACCTTTTTCAGCTCCCTGACCAACCCCAGCACCCGGTTCGTGAACAACCTGGTCTATGCCGGGGTGGGTGTGTTCGGGGCCCTGGCGGTGATCGGCGGCGGCATGTCGGTGGGCACCCTCTCCGCCTTCCTGAGCTACGCCAACCAGTACACGAAGCCCTTTAACGAGATTTCCGGCGTCATCACCGAGCTGCAAAACGCCCTGGCCTGCGCCGGCCGGCTCTTTGAGCTGATCGAGGAGGAGCCGGAGACGCCGGACGCCCCCGACGCCGTGGAGATGGGCGCCGCCCAGGGCCGGGTGAACCTGGACCATGTGTTCTTCTCCTACACGCCGGAGAAGAAGCTCATCGAGGACTTCAACCTGGCGGTGAAGCCGGGGCAGCGGGTGGCCATCGTGGGCCCCACCGGCTGCGGCAAGACCACGGTGATCAACCTGCTGATGCGCTTCTACGATGTGAACAGCGGTGAGATTCGGGTGGGCGGCGTCGGCATCCAGGGTATGACCCGGAGCAGCCTCCGGAAGAATTACGGCATGATTTTGCAGGACACCTGGCTCCGCAGCGGCACCATCCGGGAGAACATCGCCATGGCCCGGCCCGACGCCACCGATGAGGAAATCGTTCTGGCCGCCAAAACCGCCCATGCCGACAGCTTCATCCGCCGCCTGCCCCAGGGCTATGACACGGTGATTCCGGAGGACGGCGGCGGCCTGAGCCAGGGGCAGAAGCAGTTGCTGTGCATTACCCGGGTGATGCTGGCCATCCCGCCCATGCTGATTCTGGACGAGGCCACCTCCTCCATCGACACCCGCACCGAGCAGAAGATTCAGGCGGCCTTTGCCCGGCTGATGGAGGGCCGCACCAGCTTCATCGTGGCCCACCGCCTGTCCACCATCCAGAACGCCGACGTGATTCTGGTGATGAAGGACGGCCACATCATCGAGCAGGGCAACCATGAGAGCCTGCTGCGGCAGAACGGTTTCTACGCCCAGCTCTACAACAGCCAGTTCGTCATGAATGAATAAGGGCGGGAGATTGTGGCAAACTACCTCCGTGCAAGCGTGCAAGAGCGTGCAAGGAGGAATGACCGTGATACTCTCACAAGTGACCAGAGCGCTGCCTCTGGCCCGGAGCGTGCCCCTGCCTGACGGGGCCGCCCTGCTGGCGGTGCATCACCCCCAGGGGGGTGAGCTGGTGGCGGCGGACACCCTGGGCTGCCGGCCTGGGGACCGGGTGGTGCTGGGAGAGCGGGCCACTGCCGCCGCCCTGTTCGGGACGAACTGCCCCTGGGACGCGGTGGTGGTGGCCGTGCTGGAATAGAGAACGACGATAAGAGTTTATGGACCCGCGTCCGGGGAACCGGACGCGGGTTCTTTTTGCGGGGTAGGGAAAGGACATATCGGAAAGATTGACTTTTATGTGGGGGAGTGGTAAGATTGTGGTAAGAAGTTAGTTGATGGGATGAGGATTTATGATGTGGATGGTGCAGATAAGGTAGAGTGGCTCTAATATGGAGGAAAGTTTATGAACAAGAATACCCCGTGTACGCTTAAACAAGGTTCTATATGCGTGTTGAACGATAGGTGCAAGGACGATAATCTGTTGTCTATTGGAGCAAACTGTTTTCTTGCGCTTGAGGCTATATGCGTTTCAAGCAATGCGATAGTGATTCCTATATTTGAATCTTCACAAAAAAACTGCCTCACTATCACAATTAATCAGTTGTCATATTATGTTTCAGTTGAGAAAATTTTGCTTATTTCGGTTAACCTGCTTCAAATTGTTGAGACAAAACAATTAGATAGACCCAAAAATGTCATTGAGTCTATTAGACGTAATCAAAAGCGACTGATGTGGAAACAATGGGAGAGAACAACTTCTCCGTCCACTTTTTCGGCAAATACTCCTTTTTATTTTTTTCAAGGCACGCTTTGTAAACTTAATAACAAGTGCAATGACAAAAATCTTCTTTTTATTGGGGCTAAGTATTTCCTTGTAGTTGAAGATTGTGCCTATCCAAAGAAAGTAAAAACCGTTCCCGTATTTGATGTGTTTCGGGATAAAACTCTCACAATCAGAATTTGTGCAACTGAATATTGGGCATCAATCGAACCATCTATTGACATACCGTTTAGTTTTCTTTCGGAAAATAAGAAAAAACACTTAAATAAACCTCGTAGAGCCATTGAAATTATTAAAAAAGGACAAGGTAACCCAGAGCGATACAGAAATTTCTTTTCATCTGCTGTCACGCCATCACAATCTCAAAAGCCGCTATTTGACGATTCAACATCTCATAAATTCCATATAGGTGATATTTGCGAACTCCTGCCGAACTACAAATCGAAGTTAGCGATCCAACCAAATTTCCTTCTTGTAGTAGAATATTGTTCGAAAAATGAAGTTCTGGTCGCTCCAATTAGAGCACACATCAAATATCAGAGAAATGGTAAAAGGACAGAAATAAACGGAGAGGAATTTTGGATAGATATATTTGCCCGAGAAAAAGTGACTGAACAATCAATGATTTTTGTTAAGCATGAAAAGCAGGAACTTGTTGATGAAGTGATCCTTCGAAATGAGGCTACAAAAGAAGTCAAAAAGAAAAATGGAAAGGTATCACAGAGCACTAGGGAACCTCTGAACAATTACAGTTTCACAGTTCAACAAATCAATTTCCGGTG
>JAJQCJ010000162.1 GCA_021202775.1 Clostridiales bacterium
TACTTCCTATTATAGCATATTCCACAAGGAATTGTGTGAAAATTGATTTCCGTGGTTTGTCGCCGTCTGCTCTTGTTTTTCCCGGCGCAATCTGCTATACTACATAAAATATCTTCCTCCCTGAATGCTCTATGGTTAGGAGGCGCGTTTGTCATGGGTTTGGAGGAACGCCGTACCATCGGTTATATCTGCCCCAAATGCCACAACAGCGTTGTGGTGGACAAGGATCTGTTTACACTGACTTCCGCCCCTGTGGTAATTCCCTGCCCCTGCGGTGGCTCCCGGCTCATCATCGAGTATTCCGGCGACCAGTTCAAGCTGAACGCCCCCTGTGTGGCCTGCGGCAGCAACCACACGGTTTACTGCTCCGCCAGGGACTTTCGCACCCGCCGGGGCATGGCCTTTTCCTGCAAGAAAACAGGGCTGGACTGCTGCTATGTGGGGGAGGAAGGCGTCGTCTACCAGGCCCTGTCCCGGCTGGAGGCCCGCACGGACCAGCTGGAGGAAGCCAAAGACGCCCAGGGCTCCTTCCTGAACGAGGTGGTCATGACGGAGATGCTGGACGAGCTGAAGGACATCGCCCAGCGGGGCGGTATCTCCTGCACCTGCGGCAGCAGGGATTGGCAGCTGAAGCTCCACTACTCCGCCATCGAGGTGGTCTGCGGCAGCTGCGGCAGCGCCCTCCGCCTGCCCGCCGCCACCATGGACGACCTGAGCGACCTCTGCTGTAAGCAGACCCTGCTGATTCGCGGCAGATAACCTGTGACCCCGGTTGGGGACGGTTCCCCGGCGTTTACCGATACGTTCTGTGACAATCAACTGAAGGAGATGCTGACATGATTAACACCAATCCATCCGAAAAGTTTGTGAAGGAGGGGCTGACCTTCGACGACGTGCTGCTGATTCCGGCGGAGAGCAATGTCCTCCCCTCCGACATCGACCTGCACACCCAGCTGACGGGCAAGATTCGCCTGAATATCCCCATCATGAGCGCCGCCATGGATACGGTAACGGAATACCGCATGGCCATCGCCATGGCCCGGGAGGGTGGCATCGGCATCATTCACAAGAATATGTCCATCGAGGCCCAGGCCGAGCAGGTGGACATGGTGAAGCGGTCGGAGAACGGCGTCATCACCAACCCCTTCTGGCTGTCCCCCGGCCACACCCTGGGCGAGGCGGACGAGCTCTGCGCCAAGTATCACATCTCCGGCGTCCCCATCTGCGAGAAGGACGGCAAGCTCATCGGCATCATCACCAACCGTGATATGAAGTTTGAGACCGACCCCAACAGGCTCATCACCGAAATCATGACCAAGGACAACCTGGTCACCGCCCGGGAAGGCATCACCCTGGACGAGGCCAAGGCCATCCTGTGCAAATACAAGATTGAAAAGCTCCCCATCGTGGATGCGGAAGGCTATTTGAAGGGCCTCATCACCATCAAGGACATTGAGAAGGCCGTGGCCTATCCCAACGCCGCCCGGGACGACAAGGGCCGCCTGCTCTGCGGCGCCGCCATCGGCGTCACCGCCGACGTGCTGGACCGGGTGGCCGCCCTGGTGGAGGCGGGTGCGGACGTGCTGTGCCTGGACTCCGCCCACGGCCACTCCCGCAACATCCTCCGCAATGTGGAGCGCATCAAGGCCCTGTACCCCGATGTGCAGCTGATTGCAGGCAACGTGGCCACCGCCGCAGGCTGCGAGGACCTGATCAAGGCCGGTGCGGACTGCGTGAAGGTGGGAATCGGCCCCGGCTCCATCTGCACCACCCGTGTGGTGGCCGGCATCGGCGTGCCTCAGATCACGGCGGTCTATGACGCGGCCTGCGTCGCCGCCAAGTACGGCGTGCCCATCATCGCAGACGGCGGCATCCAGTACTCCGGCGACATCGTGAAGGCCCTGGCCGCCGGCGGCAACGTGGTGATGCTGGGCTCTCTGCTGGCCGGCTGCGAGGAGGCCCCCGGTGAAATCGAAATCTATCAGGGCCGCTCCTTCAAGACCTACCGCGGCATGGGCTCCATCGCCGCCATGAACAACGGCTCCAAGGACCGTTATTTCCAGGCCGGACAGCGCAAGCTGGTGCCGGAGGGCGTGGAGGGCCGCGTCCCCTACAAGGGAACCCTGTCCGACACCATCTTCCAGATGCTGGGCGGCATCCGCTCCGGCATGGGCTACTGCGGCGCCCCCAACATCCCGGAATTGCAGAGCAAGGGCCAGTTCGTCCGTATCACCTCCGCCGGTCTGAAGGAATCCCATCCCCACGACATCTCCATCACCAAGGAAGCCCCCAACTACTCCGTCCGATAAACGGCAAAAGAAAACACAGCATCCGTTCCGGTATTCCGGCGCGGATGCTGTTTCTTTTTGCGCAAATCGGGCTCAGCGCTGTTTCGGGAGGCAGGCCAGCACCGCCTCCGCCAGCAGCAGGACGGAAATAACGGCCCCCAGGGCGCTGAAATAGTTTACCCCGTACAGAAGCGGGGACAGGGAGAGCAGGACGGCAATGACGGACAGCACCTTAAGCGCCGACTTCCCCTTCCCTCTCCACAAATACAACACGCCCACCGCCACCAGCAGGCAGGAGAGTATGGCCGTCAGCAGCGGGCCGAACAAAGCGTATCCAAAGGGGGTCAGGCTGAAATAGGAGTAGGTTCTCTGAATCGTTTCGATGCTGCCGTCCGCCGCCTGGACGCCGAAGTTCAGCACCGCGCCGTAGGGCAATAGCTCCAGCAGCACCGCCGCAGCCGGCAAAAGGATGAGCCACAGTTTCCTGTCCTTCAAAGAAATCCCCCCCCCTGTTCCCGTCACATGGTGTAATAGCCCAAATCGTTGTCCTCGTCCTCCACAATCTCCAGGCAGAGGTGATTGAACCGTCTGCACAGTTTGAGGAGGCAACACAGCAGGCCCGCAATGGCAAGGCTGACGCCAATGATTTTCCCGATCAGTTTCAGTTTATTGGTATTCATAGGACCCTCCATAGATCTTGTGACTGCCCCCTGCCGGGGCGGCAATGCCATTCTTCTTTCTTTTAGTTTACAGGAAACAGCTGGAAAAGGCAATTAAATTTTTATGAAATTTGGCGGCCTTCCCGCTTCCCGCGGGGTTTGGACGCCAAAAGAAGGCCCCTGCACAGGATGTGCAGAAGCCTTCTTTTCTTGCATGGCTTTTTTGTTCCCCGTTATCCTGCCGGGCGGGGACGGTCTCGCCGTCCGTTACTCGCACTTGTTCGCGCAGTACAGCCGGCAATAGCCCTCATCGAAGCGGAAGGTGAACAGAATCCCCTCCGTTTCGCTGTACTCCACCATGGAGTAGTCCGGGATGGCCCCGGTGTAGCTTCCGCCCACGGACCAGAGGTAGATACCCGCCTCGCTGTCCAGCTCCCGGATCGCCCCCATATAGTTGGAGTAAAAGCCCGTTTCGTATTGCTCATAGGAGGTGACTTCCATGGCGTCCTCGTCAACGGTGAAGCGAACAATGGAGGAGGACGCGGCTGACCCGGCCAATACCTGGTCATTCGCGTTGTTGAAGATCATATAGCTGCCGTCCGCCGTCACAATAATGGAGTGCTGCTTGGAGAAGAGCTGATCCTCCGTCAGCCCGAACTGATCCTCCTCCCCGCCGAGAATCCAGATCAGTTCCCCGGTCTCCCGGCTCACCTTGAGGATGGAGTTGATATTCCGGCAGGAAATCAGCAAATTGTCGTCGTTATCGATGTACATGGAGTTGAAGTGCATATAGTCATAGCATGCATCGTTGGACTCCGACCAGGTCACCTCTGTCGTGGCGTACAGGAATTCTTCATAGTCCTGGCTGCAAAACTCCCACAGCACCTCGCCGTCCTGGACCTCCTGGACATACAGCACCGCCAGATAGGCGCTGTTGTCGTCCGCCATCAGATCCTCCGGGATGTCCTCCACCACCACATCCTCATAGGAGGTCAGAATGTAATGCCCATCGTCAAGGTAAATGAAGCCGTGGGGGTCGATCATGCGCTCCTCCCCGTCGGAGGTCTGATAGTACAATTCGTCGATGACGTTGTAATCCTCGTCCATCACAACCACGCAGCCCGGATTGATGCCGGAGATGCCGCAGAAGGAGTTTTCCAGATATTGGAGATAGGTGTACCGCACTTCCCCGTCGCTGTTGTACACCTTGCGGAAATCCAGGGCGTTGTCTCCGGTCTCCTTGTAAAAAATCAGGTTGCCGGAGTTGTCCAGCTTGAAGATATAGTTGACCTCTTCATCGTAGGTGGAGAGGTAAAAGTCGCCGGCGGTCTGGGACTCCCCCGTCGTGGTGTAATCCCCAAAGGCAAAGGGCATCAGGTTGACGGTATAGGTGCCTGCGCTGTCGCCGCCGGTGATCTCAATTTCAACGGTCTCGTCCCGGGTGATGGCGGTGATGTCCAGCAACAGGGACTCCTCCAGCTCTGTGCCGTTCACGGTGATGGTCTCGCTCCCCCCTTTGGAAGCGGTGACGGTAATGCCGTTTTCCACGCTCAGCAGGTCGAGGTCAATGGCCCCGTCCTCCGTCAGCGTGACCTGGTGGCCGTTGAAATAGAGCTCCGTCTCCCCGGACGTCTGGCTGTCGGATGCGCAGCCGGTCAGGCCCAGGGCGAAGGCCGTCATGAGGAGCAGCAGGGATGCTGCAATGGTTTTTCGTTTCATTTTGAACCCTTCCCTTTCCGCTCCGGTGCGGCCTGCGCCATGTCCTGCGGGTGCAGCCCCGGAACCGGAGCCTGGAATGGAATCATTATACAGCGCAGAAACGGAAAAAGAAAGGCGGCCCGCAAATGCTTTACATTTCGTTTACAATTCCGCCCGATTTCAGGGAGAATGTGGCGCCTGTCAGCGCAAAAACTGCTTATAATAGCTATCAGTTTGTCATTCTCACAATTTATTTCAGTAATTGGAATATTTTGGTTCTTGCGTGAAAACGATTTTTAGTTTTCCTGCGCCGGCTGCAAAACGGAAGGCGGCAGGGCCGGGCCTTCGCCCCGCTCTGCCGTCTTTTTCTGTCATCGGTCAGGCCGTATTGGTGTCAAGGATTTTCACTTGTCATTTTCTTTTTCTCCGAAAAACCGGCCCCGCCGCTCACACATAGAATTCCTCCCCCGTGTCCAGGCAGATCGCCCCCAGCATTCCGCCGTAGACGCAGCCGCAGTCCAGGGCGATGTGGCCCAGGTTCCGATAGATGCGGTCCGGCCGGGGGTTTTCCCCGATCAGCCGGGTGGGGATGTGACCGGTCACCAGCGTCCTGTGGGAGAAGTACCGGCGGCCATAGTCGGCCTGTTCAAAAATCAGCTCGTGGGGCGCATAATCCTCCAGGGGCCGCCCTTCGGAAAAATGCATCAGCCCGGCGTGGACCAGCACGAAGGACCTGCCGCCCGCCTCCACCTCCTCATAGAGGGAGAACTCCGTCAGGTAGTCCAGCACGGCGTCCTGCTGCTCCCGGTCCAGCTGCTGAAAGGCCGTCAGGGTCTCCCTGCCGCCGTCGTTGACCCAGTGGGACAGCATTTCCACCGTGTCGCCAAAGCCCGGCAGATTCTCCTCCGTCACCTCCTGCAGGAGGCCACGCAGCACCTGAATCGCCATATACTCATGGTTGCCCAGGATGGGGATGACATTGATGCGCTCCATCATGTCCAGGAGCAGCTCCATGGTCTGCGGCCCCCGGTCCACCACGTCCCCCAGGACAAAGAGGGTGTCCTCGTCCCGCAGGTCGATCTCTGCCAGCAGCTTCCGATACCGGTCATAGCAGCCGTGGAGGTCTGAGCAGCAATAGTACAAAGAGCGTCCCCCTTCCCTTCACCGGGCATCCCCTGCCCCGCCGTCCGCGGCCTCATCCAGACATTCCACCTGGCTGTCCCGGATGAGGGCCACCAGCTGCGGCAGAAAAGCGCGCTGCGCCAGCTGGTCGGGGCCGGCGCAGGCCAGCAGCACGGTGTATCGCTTCAGTTCATGCCGCTTGCGCAGGAGGTAGTAAAGCTCCTGCTGTGTGGCGTCCTTCCCCTCCAGCGCCACGTCCACACCGTCCAGCATCAGCATATCCGGTTCCAGCAGCGCCCTGCGGAAGTCCTGTAAGGTGCCCTGACGGATGGCGTCCATCAGGCCGTCGATGTACTCCTCCGCCAGCAGAAACGCGGTGGATGTCTCAGGTGCTTTCGTGTGCTCCAGGTCAAAGCGCACGATGCAGAGCCGACTGTAGCTGCTGCTGTACAAATAAGAAAGGCTCAAAAGCATGGGGATTTCCCTCCTGTTCCGTTCGTTGTTCGTTTATTTTAGCAAACACGGATGTTTCTGTCAAGGGAGGCGCTCCCCTGCTCCGAATTGGTACTGACAAAGCATTGCAATCTGACGCCGCATTGGGTATAATAAAAGGAGAAAATGCCGTCCGGGATGGGGCGGGGCATCTGGCCCGGACGGATGAGGAAATCACCCGCAACGCGGCGCATCAGGAGGCGGAATATATGGACAACCCGGAGAAGAAGGAACCAAGCCCGGCATATCCGGACGCCGGACAGGACGAACAGGGCATGGCGTATCTGGACGCCGGGGCGGACGCCTATCAGCAGGGCGACTATGAGACGGCGGTTCGCCTGTACTGGAAGGCGGCAGAGCTGGGCAGCGTGATTGCCCTCAGCAACCTGGGCTACTGTTATTACTACGGGCGCAGCGTCCCTGTGGACAGGGATATGGCGAAGAAGTGCTGGGCCCAGGCCGCCATGAGCGGGGATGTTGCGGCGACCTACAAGCTGGGGGATATGTACCGGTTCGATGCGTCAGAACCGGATCTGGCGCAGTCCAACGCCCTGTACCGGCGGGCCTTTCGCCTGGCCCTGGATTCGGAGGACATCTACTCCTATCCGGATGCGGCGCTGCGGATGCTGCAATACTGCCCGGAGGAGCTTGACAAAATGGGCATCGGGCGTCGTCTGCTGGCGCAGATCTGCGTGGATGCGATTCAGACCAGAATCGAGGACGGCGACCACTATTCCGCCAACGTACTGAAAAAGGCGAAGGCGATCTTGGCGGAGGCAAGTCATGAAGATCAAATTACAGGTTGTGATTGACGCCATGGAAGAAGCGGATGACGACTGGACAGGATTCTATGATACCCAGACCGGCGAAGCAGTGTGGGTGGGAGACCCTCTCATGACCGGAGAATCCTATGAGGAGCTGGAGGCGCTGATCGAATCATCGGAAAACCGCTTCTACCGTCTCCCGACAAAGTACGACATCCACGAATACGGTATCATGCGGGACTTTGTGGACGACCTGCCCACGGGGGCAATACAGAATCAGCTGGCCAGCGCCATTCGCGGCAGGGGCGCGTTCCGCAGGTTCCGGAATATCCTTTCCCACTATGGCATGGAACAGCAGTGGTACGATTACCGGGCTGAAGCATACCGGCAGATTGCCATTCGGTGGTGCCGGGATGAAGGATTTGACTATGAAGGATGATAAGACGGCTCCCGCGTAAACGCTGGGGACCGAACGCCTGATTTCCCCGCCCGGTCACCATGGAAATCAATTTTGAAATTCGTTTCGCATAGGAACCCCTCCACCGGCTGTCGCCGGTCCCCCTCCCCTTTCAGGGGAGGCAGGAAGTTGTCGTAACCGCTGTGTTATTGGCTCCCCTGAAAGGGGAGCTGGCTGGCCGCAAGGCCAGACTGAGGGGTTTCTTTGGTATGTTTGCCGAAAACTTGATTTCCCTGCCCGGTCACAGAAACCCCTTGCAGCTTTTCCCGCGCTGTATTATAATGTGTCCAGAGACAGAAAGACAGGAGGGATTCCTCTGTACGATTTACTCATCATTGGCAGCGGCCCGGCGGGGCTGGCCGCCGCCATTGCGGGGCGCTCCCGGAATCTGAGGGTGCTGGTGGTGTCCAACCCGCCGTCGGCCAGTCCCCTGGCGAAGGCGGAGCGCATTGACAATTACCCCGGCCTCCCCGGCGTCACCGGGGCGGAGCTGCTGGACAGGCTGGAACGCCACGCGGAGGCCATGGGGACGGAGTTCCTCACCGGCAAAGTGCTGTCCGCCCTGGACATGGGCAAAAGCTGGTTCCTGACCGTGGGCCAGGACGTGGTGGAGGGGCGCGCCCTAGTCGTCACCTCCGGCGTCACCCCGGTGCAGCACATCCCCGGCGAGGAGCGGCTGCTGGGCCGCGGCGTCAGCTACTGCGCCATCTGCGACGGGATGCTGTACCGGCGGCGCAGCGTGGTGGTCATCGGCAGAAGTTCGGACGCCCCCCAGGAGGCGGCCTGGCTGTCCTCCATTGGCTGCCAGGTGACCTATGTGGCCGCCAGTCGGCCGGAGAGCCTGCCGGAGCACATCCCCTTTGTCCGGGCCGGACGGCTGGAAATCGAAGGGACAGAGCGGGTGGAGGCGGTGCTGGCCGACGGGGCGCGGCTCCCCTGCGAAGGGGTGTTCCTGCTGCGCAGCGCCGTGGCCCCCGGAGACCTGCTGCCGGGGCTGGCTTTTACGGACGGCTATATCGCCGTTGACCGCAGCGGCCGCACCAATCTGCCACGGGTCTACGCTGCCGGAGACTGCACCGGCAAGCCCTTCCAGATCGCCAAGGCGGTGGGAGAGGGGCAGGTGGCCGCCCTGGCCGCCGCAGAGGACGCGGAGGCGTCAAATACAGAAAGGTAGGAAACAGAAATGGCAAATTTAATTCACTTCACCCAGGAAACCTTTGACGCTGCCCTGGCCCAAAAGGGCCTTGTGCTGGTGGACTTCTGGGCCACCTGGTGCGGTCCCTGCCGGATGCTGGCCCCGGTGATCGAGGAGCTGGCGGAGGACTACGACGGCAGAGTCACTGTGGGCAAGGTGGACATCGATGAGGAGATGGATCTCGCCACCCGCTACGGCATTATGAGCATTCCCACCGTCATGCTGTTTGAAAACGGCGAAGAGGTGGGCAAACTGGTGGGCGTCCGCCCCAAGGACAGCTTCACCGAGCTGATCGACGCGGCGCTGGCGTAAAAAAGCACAAAACCGCCTGTTTCCTGACCTGTAGGGTGGGAAACAGGCGGTTTTTCTGTCGGTCAGTGTTACAGCGTGGCCGCCATGACCGCCTTGATGGTGTGCATCCGGTTCTCCGCCTCGTCAAAGACGATGGACTGGGGGCCTTCAAACACCTCGTCGCTGACCTCCATGGCATCCCGCCCAAAGCGCAGGCCCATCTCCTTGCCGATGGTGGTCTTATGGTCGTGGAAGGCGGGGAGGCAGTGCATGAACCGG
>JAJQCJ010000130.1 GCA_021202775.1 Clostridiales bacterium
AATTTTTTTACACCAAACCCCCTTTGTCTCCAAAAACAATCTCAAATATATGGCCCTTACCCAAAAACACCCGGCCGCCCCGGGGCCCGCGGCGGGGCGGCTCCCGGCTTTCGGTCTTTACTTTTTCCGTCCGGCCCGCAGCGCCCGCATGGCGTTCAGCACGGCCAGCACCATGACCCCCACGTCGGCGAACACGGCCCACCACATATTGGCCACGCCCACCGCGCCCAGCACCAGGCACAGGGCCTTCACCGCCAGGGCGAACACGATATTCTCGTGGACGATGGCCAGGGTCTTTCGGGCGATCTGCATGGCCAGGGCGATTTTGGCCGGGTCGTCGTCCATCAGGACGATGTCCGCCGCCTCGATGGCGGCGTCGCTGCCCAAGGCGCCCATGGCGATGCCCACATCGGCCCGGGACAGCACCGGCGCGTCGTTGATGCCGTCCCCCACGAAGGCCAGCTTTTTGCCCTTGCCCTGCCGGGCCAGCAGGGCCTCCACCTGCTCCACCTTGTCGCCGGGGAGGAGCTGGGCGTAATATTGGTCGATACCCAGTTCCCCGGCCACGGCCTGGGCCGTGGCCTGATTGTCGCCGGTGAGCATGACGGTCCGGTTGACCCCGGCGGCTTTCAGCCCGGCAATGGCCTCTTTTGCGGTGGGCTTCACCACGTCGGAGATCAGGATGTACCCCAGGTACCGCCCGTCCTCCGCCACATGGATGACGGTGCCCGGGGCGGCGGTGGGGGTATAGACCACATGGAGGGATTCCATCAGCCGGGGGTTGCCCACGGCCACGGTGTGGCCGTCCACCCGGGCGGTGACGCCGTGGCCTCCCACCTCCTCCGCGTCGGTGACCCGGCCGGGGGCAAATTCCCTGCCCACGGCGGCCTTCAGGCTGCGGCTGATGGGGTGATTGGAGTAGGACTCCGCCAGGGCGGCCCGCTCCAGCAGGGTTTCACGGGAGACGCCCGCCTCCGGATGCACCTCCGTCACCTGGAACACGCCCTGGGTCAGGGTGCCGGTTTTGTCAAAGACCACGCAGTCCGTCTCCGCCAAAGCCTCCAGATAGTTGGAACCCTTCACCAAAATGCCCTGGCTGGAGGCCCCGCCGATGCCGCCGAAGAAGGACAGGGGGATGGAGATCACCAGCGCGCAGGGGCAGCTGATGACCAGGAAGGTCAGGGCCCGATACACCCAAGTGCCCCAGTTGGGTGTGCCGGAGGCAATCAGCCCCACCACCGGGGGCAGAATCGCCAGGGCCAGGGCCCCATAGCAGACGGCGGGGGTGTAGTACCGGGCGAAGCGGGTGATGAAATTCTCCATCCGCGCTTTCTTCATGGAGGAGTTTTCCACCAGGTCGAGAATTTTGGACACGGTAGAGGCCCCGAACTCCTTGGTGGTGCGGATGCGGAGGACGCCGGTCATGTTGATGCAGCCGGACAGGACGCTGTCCCCCGCTGCTACCTCCCGTGGAAGGCTCTCGCCGGTGAGGGCGGCGGTGTCCAAGGTGGCGGAGCCTTCGAGGATGTCCCCATCGATGGGGATGCGCTCGCCGGGCTGCACCACGATGACGGAACCCACGGCCACATCGTCCGGGTCCACCTCCTCAAAGGAACCGTCCTCCAGCTCCAGGTTGGCGCTGTCCGGGCGGATGTCCATCAGGTCGGAGATGCTCCGGCGGCTCTTGCCCACGGCGATGCCCTGGAACAGCTCTCCGATCTGGTAGAACAGCATGACGGCCACGCCCTCGCTGTACTCCCCCAGGGCCATGGCGCCGATGGTGGCCACCGCCATCAGGAAGCACTCGTCAAAGGGCTGGCGGTTGCGGATGCCCTTCCCCGCCTTCACCAGCACGTCATAGCCGATGGCCAGGTAGGGGATGAGGTAAAGCACCAGCGCCAGCCAGTTGGGGACGGGCAGCAGCTGGCAGAGCAGCGTCACCGCAAGCAGCAGCGCCAGCGCCAGGATGACCCGGAGGAGGGTCTTTTTTTGTTTTTTGGTCATAGGGTGTCACGGTCCTTTCGGAAGATTTGGCCGCGCTGCGGCCAAATCCTCTCTCACAGATAAATCTCGCAGTCGTCCTCCACCCGCTTGCAGTTCTTCAGCACCGACTGCATGGTGGCGGACACGTCCGCCCCATCGGCGAACTCCACCTTCATCTTCTGGGTCATGAAGCTGACGGTGGCATCGGCCACACCGGCGGTCTTTTTGGCGGCGTCCTCCATTTTGGCGGCGCAGTTGGCGCAGTCCACTTCAATTTTATAGGTCTTTTTCATGGGAAACAGCTCCTTTATCAAATTTGAACGTTGAACATATGAGCAACCATTCATTTGTTGTCTGTATCATAGCACTGTACTGCGGGGCTGTCAAGAGGCAAATGCAAAAAACACCGCAACGGGCGCAAAAAAGCGGCTCCGCTTCCACAGGCGGAGCCGCATATCATTTATAAGGAGCGTTACGTCCGCTCCGGCGGGGACACCAGTTCCCGCCGCTCCTCCGGCACCCGCTCCCACAGGGGGGTGATGCGGGGAAGGTACCGCAGCAGCAGCGTACCCAGGATATAGCAGCAAATCAGCTCCCCCAAACCCACGGTACAGCCGTTCCACAGCCAGGCGGCGCCGAAGCCCGGGCCGAAGCCGGTCTCAAACCAGGCGATCTCCGCCCCCACGATGACCATATTGCACACCACCGGCGGCAGAGGGGCCAGGGCGCGGTGGTGGAGCCGGGCCGTCCACAGGGCAGCCAGCAGGGTGGCCAGGGTGCCGAAGACCCAGTCCAGCACATAGGGGGAGCCAAGGAGATTGGAGATAAAGCAGCCCACCGCCAGCCCCGGAATGGCCTCCGGGAAGAAGAAGGGCAGCACGGTCAGGGCCTCGGCGAAGCGCACCTGCACCGGGCCGTAGGACAGCATGGGCAGGCACAGGGTCAGCACGGCGTACAGCGCGGCGATGACGGCGGCAAAGCAAAGCTTTTGGGTCATGGTTCTTCTGTTCATCAGGGAAATACCTCCATTTTCGTATTTAGAGTACAGCACAGAGAAGAAGCTGCACAGCTGCGGAAGGTGTCCGCAGGTTGGACCGGGTGTGGAAACCAGTCAAAAGGCAGTGTACCATAAAAATCCTTCCCTGTACAGAAAATTTTCAGAAAATCAGAAAAAAGTCTTGACTGTCAAGTGGCTTTATGGTTTATGATGAAAATACAAAACAAGGAGAAAGGGGGAGTTCCCATGACGGTGAAGGAAGTGGAGGCCCTGTCGGGCATGCCAAGGGCCAACATCCGATTCTATGAGGCGGAGGGGCTGCTGACCCCGGCCCGGAACGCCAACGGCTATCGGGATTATTCCGAGGAGGACGTGGCGGCACTGCAGCGCATCCGGCTGCTCCGGCTGCTGAACCTGCCCATCGAGGACATTAAGGCCCTGCAAAGCGGTACGCTGGAGCTGAGCGACGCCCTGGCCCACCGGCTCGCCGCCCTGGAGCAGGAAGAGGCCCAGGCCACCTGTGCCCAGGCGGTGTGCCGCACCATGCAGCGCGACCGGGCAAGCTACGCCACCCTGGACGCCGGGCGGTACCTGCTCCAGCTGGAGCAACCGCAGCTGCCCGTCGCCGTCAGCGCACAGTCCGATGTCAGCACGCCGCCCCTGCCCGCCCCGCCGGAGCTGGACGTCGTCCCCAAGGTGACGGCCCCCTGGCGGCGGTACTTCGCCCGGTTCTTTGACCTGTCGCTGTACCGGACGCTGTGGTGGTGCTTCCTGGCCCTGGGGTTCCGGGTCAACATGGTGCAGCGGAATGCCGGTGTGCTGGATACGGTGATCGCCCTGCTCCTGCTGCTGGCGCTGGAGCCGCTGATGCTCCACTTCTTCGGCACCACCCCCGGAAAGTGGCTGCTGGGTCTGAGTGTGACGGATGAGGAGGGCCGGAAGCTCTCCTGCTCCGCGGCGCTGGAGCGCAGCTGGACGGTGCTGTGGCGGGGGTACGGCCTGTACATCCCCGTTTACAGCTGGTACCGCCTGTGGCAGAGCTACAAGGACTGCCAGGACGGAGGCACCCTGGCCTGGGAGTTTGACAGCCAGTTGACCCTCCGGGAGAGCCGGACGCCCCTCCGGGTGACGGGGATGCTGGCGGGTCTCGGCCTCATGGTGGGGGCAATGGTGCTGTCGGTGAGCCTGGCGGCTATGCCCCGGTACACCGGCGACCTGACGGTGGCCCAGTTCGCCGCCAACTTCAACCAGATGGCGGACTATTACAGCTATGACAATCTGGATGAGTTGGACGAGGACGGCCGGTGGGTGGACGCTTCCGGGGATGTCATAATCCTGGAAGGGCTGCTGACATCCCCCCGGCCGGAGTTCGTCTACACCGTGGAGGACGGCGTCCTCACCGGCATCTCCTTCGCTTACACCGTGGAGGACGGCGGAACCCAGGTGATGCCGCCGGAGCGGACGGTGGCGGTGCTGGCCTTCGTGGGGGCGCAAAAGCCCGACCCCCTGAACCGGAAGGAACTGGACAGCCTGGTGAACTTTCTGGAGGACAGCCCCTTCGCCTCCTTTACCGACACGGTTTTTGGGGTGGAGGTGTCCGTCCAGGCGGAGTGGGACGGCTATCTGGGGGACGGCACCTGGAACAATATGACGGTGCTGTGGCCGGACGAGAGCGGGGAGCGGTACCTGTCCGTCTCCTTCTCCATGACGGTGACATAGGAAATTGCTGAACGCACAGCGCCCCGGCGCGGCAATGCCGCGCCGGGGCGCTGTTGTGATTCCGTTCAGTGGGATTCCACATACTGCTCCAAAATGGTGCCGTCCTCCAGGTCGATGAGGTAGACATATTCCGTGTCCCTCACCCCGAACTCCACGCACCAGGCATAGGGGGCGTCGTGCCGCCACTCCACATAGGAGTGGAGGTATTTGGTATCGCCTTCGGCAAGCCCCGCAGCCTCCAGGGCGATGGACTCCGCCTGACTGGCGGTGACGGCGGCGTTCACGGTTTGGCCGGTGCTGTCCGCCCCGCCGCTGGCAGCGTCGGCGGCGGCGCTCCCCTGCACGTCCCATTCGTATTCCAGAATGACGCCGGTTTCACGGGAAATCTCGTATTCATATTCCCCGTTGGCGGTGGTGAACTCCAGCTCATAGACCCCGTCGTCCAGCTTCTCCTTCTCAAAGGAGGCGGCGTCAGCCTCCACCCCGGCGTGGCTCAGGGCCAGGGCTTTGGCGCTGTCCAGGCTGTCCGGGGCGGTGCCGGTGTTCACGTTCTGCCCCTGCACCTCCCATTGATAGGACAGGATCTCGCCGCTGTCTGCGGAGAGCTCGTACTCGTACTGCCCGTCGGCGGTGGTGAACTCGACTTCGTAGGCCGTGCCATCCCGGTGGAGCCGGGCCTCGGTGAAGGAGGCGGAGGCGGCCTCCACCCCGGCGTGGGCCAGGGCGGTGATCTTCACATCCTCCAGCGTCACCTCGGCGGCGGCAGCGGATGCCTCGGCGGCGGATTCTGCGGCTGCGTCCTCCGGCGTTTCCTCCGCGGCGGCACCGTCAGATTCCGCCGGGGCTGTGGACTCCACAGTGACATCCTCCAGCGTCACATCGGAGCCGGAGGCCTCCGCCCCGGCAGCGCTGGCAGAAGCGTCCCCCTCTGTGTCTGTGCCGGCGCCGCCCTCGGCGCCGCAGCCGGTCAGCAGGAACAGCAGGAGCAGGAGCAGCGCCCCGCAGTTTTTCCGTTTCATCATAAAAACCTTTCCTTTCGTTGTGACAGCCCCCGCCGGACAAAAAAAGCGCAAATCCAACACTGAAACGTGCCTGGATTTACGCAGCTTCCTGCAACGCAGCGGGGGAACCGTATGTATGCTGATACGGGTTCAGCATAACAGAAAAGGGGGCGGCTGTCAACCGGTAACCTGTGCGGCACACGGAAATCAAGTTTTAGGTCAAGCATACCAAAGAAACCCCTCAGTCTGGCCTTGTGGCCAGCCAGCTCCGCCGTCAAGCGGCATTTCCGCTGCGCTCCCTACCCTTTCAGGGGAGCCAATAACACAGCGGTTACGACAACTTCCTGCCTCCCCTGAAAGGGGAGGGGGACCGGCGACAGCCGGTGGAGGGGTTCCTATGCGAAACGAATTTCAAAATTGATTTCCATGTATGCGGCAGCAAAAGCAGCCCTTCGGACGCGTCCGAAGGGCTGCCAATACGTATGGAGGTTCGTCCGCCCGGGCGGACACGGGGGTGCTTACCGCTGGATACGGCCGGAGCCGTCGCCGCCGGCCAGCTTCTCCACCTCGGAGACGGAGACCATGTTGTAGTCGCCCTCGATGGTGTGCTTCAGCGCGGAGGCCGCCACGGCGAACTCCACCGCGGCCTGGGTGTCCTTGCCATTCAGCAGGGCATAGATCAGGCCGCCGCCAAAGCTGTCGCCGCCGCCCACACGGTCCACGATGCGCAGCTCATACTTCTTGCTGAAGCAGTACTCGCCGGAGGCCACATCGTAGAGCATGGCGCTCCAGCCGTTGTCGGAGGCGCTGTGGGACTCCCGCAGGGTGATGGCCACCTTCTCAAAGCCGAACTTGTCCGCCAGCTGCTTGGCCACGGACTTGTAGCCCTCGTGGTTCAGGGTGCCGCCGTAGATGTCGGTGGCCTCAGCCTCGATGCCGAACACGTCCTTGGCGTCCTCCTCATTGGAGATGCACACGTCCACATACTGGCACAGGTCGGTCATGGCTTCCCGGGCTTCGGCACGGGTCCACAGCTTGCCGCGGTAGTTCAGGTCGCAGGAGATCTTCACGCCCTTGGCCTTGGCGGCCTTGCAGGCGTCCTTGCAGATTTCCACCACGTTGGGGCCCAGAGCCGGGGTGATGCCGGTGAAGTGGAACCAGTCGGCCCTTTCAAAGATCTTGTCCCAATCGAAGTCGGCGGGCTGGGCCAGCTGGATGGCGCTGTTGGCCCGGTCATAGATGCAGACGCTGCCCCGCTGGGAGGCGCCCTTCTCGTTGTAATAGATACCCACACGGTCGCCGCCCCGGACGATCATGCTGGTGTCCACACCGTAGCGGCGGAGGCTGTTGATGGCGGCCTGGCCGATGGCATGGGCGGGGAGCTTGGTGACAAAGGCGGCATCCAGCCCGTAGTTGGCCAGAGAGACGGCCACGTTGGCTTCGCCGCCGCCGAAGGTGAACTCCAGATTGCTGGCCTGGACGAAACGCTCATAGTTGTAGGGCTGGAGGCGGACCATCAGTTCGCCGAAGGTGATGACTTTACCCATAATCATGTGCTCCTTTTTCTACAAAGATTTCAAATGGCCCCCTGCTGCGGCGCAACCTTTGCGGTGCGGCAGCCCGCCATTCCGGTTCAATTTACTATTTTACACAATCTTTTGCAAAAATCAAGGGGGATATCACAATTATCCAATTATTTCATAAAATCGTCCTAGATTTTTGAGCAAAAATACGATAGAGTATATAATGATAGGAATCTAATGCAAAAGTTTCATGCGAAAGCGAGGAAAAAATGATGAAAACATCCCTGTTATACCCCGTAAACTCCACTTCTCGTCGCTTTTCCAGCCTGGACGGCATGTGGCGCTTTCAGTTTGACCCGGAAAGCGCAGGCGTTGCAGCCAACTGGGCAGGCGGTCTGCCCGACTCCGTCACCATGCCCGTTCCCGCCAGCTTTTGCGACTTCTTTACCGACAAGGACAGCCGCGAATACACCGGCGACTTCTGGTATGAGACGGATTTCTTTGTCCCCGGCGAATGGCAGGGCTGCGAGCTGAACATCCGCTTCGGCAGCGTCACCCACCGCGCCCGGGTCTTTGTGAACGGCACTGAGGTGGTCAGCCATGAGGGCGGCTTCCTGCCCTTCCTGGCCCCCGTCACCGATGTGGTGAACTACAACGGCATGAACAAGCTGGTGGTTCTGGCCAACAACGAGCTGAATGAGCATATGCTCCCCGCAGGCACCACCGGCATTCTCTCCAACGGCAAGAAGATGAGCGCCCCCTACTTTGACTTCTACAACTACGCCGGCATCCATCGCCCGGTAAAGCTGGTGGTCACCCCCAAGGAGAACATTGTGGACTACACCGTCAGCTATCGGCTGGACGGGGCCGACGCCTATGTGGATTACATTGTGGAGACCAGCGGCAGCTCTCCCGTCACGGTGGAGCTGTACGACGCTGAGGGCGCAAAGGTCGCTGAGAGCGCCGGGGCTGCCGGCACCCTGCTGGTGAAGGACGCCCACCTGTGGAATGTCCACGCCTCCTACCTCTACAAGATCGTCATCCGCATCGTGGATGGGGACAAGGTCGTGGATGAATACTATGAGAAGATCGGCATCCGCACCTTCGAGGTGAAGGACAAGCACTTCCTCCTGAACGGCAAGCACGTCTACCTCCGGGGCTTCGGCAAGCACGAGGACGCCGATATCCGGGGCCGGGGCCTGGATCTGGCCACGGTGAAGCGGGACTTTGAGTGCATGAAGTGGATCGGCGCCAACTGCTTCCGCACCAGTCACTATCCCTATGCCGACGAGGTCTATCAGATGGCCGATGAGGAAGGCTTCCTGATTATCGACGAGGTGCCCGCCGTGGGCTTTATGGAGAGCACCATGAACTTCCTGGCCGCCAACCAGGGCAACGGCAAGAAGGTGGGCTGGTTCGAGAAGGAGACCACCCCCCAGCTGCTGGTCAACCACAAGCAGGCCCTGCGGGAGATGATCACCCGGGACAAGAACCACGCCTGCGTGGTGGCCTGGAGCATCCTGAACGAGCCCCAGTGCACCAGCGAGGGCACCGAGGCCTACTTCAAGGAGGTCTTTGACTACGCCCATGAGCTGGACGTGCAGAAGCGCCCCCGCACCTATGCCATCGTCATGATGAGCCTGCCCAACACCAGCAAGGGCTGGCAGTTCAGTGACTTCCTCTCCCTGAACCGCTACTATGGCTGGTACGTCATGGGCGGCTATCAGATGTGCGACGCCGAGGTCGGTTTCCGCAAGGAGCTGGACGGCTGGCAGGCCATCGCCGGGGACCGGCCCCTGATCTTCACCGAGTACGGCGCGGACACCCTGCCCAGCGAGCATAAGCTCCCCTCCGTTATGTGGAGTCAGGAGTATCAGGATGAGTATCTGGAGATGAACCACCGGGTCTTTGACAGCTACGGCTTCATTCAGGGTGAGCTGGTGTGGAACTTCGCGGACTTCCAGACCACCGAGGGCATCATGCGGGCCAACGGCAACAAGAAGGG
>JAJQCJ010000003.1 GCA_021202775.1 Clostridiales bacterium
CCTTCGCGCTGGATAACGCCACCTCCTCCACCGGCCTGTCCATGCTCTACAACGGCCTGGGCTTTACCAGCATGATGATGGTCACCGCCGTCATCCTGGTGGCTCTGGGCGTCGTGACCTTCCTGTTTGTCCGCACCGCGCCCCAGGAGGTCGGTCTGACGCCGGACGGCCTTCCGGTGCAGGCCCCTGCTGACGGCCATGAGGAGCAGGGCCCGCAGGAGTTCCAGTCCAAGTGGACCCTTGGCAAGCTGCTCAAGCTCAAGGAGAGCTGGGCCATTATGATCGGCATGGGCGTGTTCAGCCTGACCCTGGCCGCTGTCATCTCTCAGTTCTTCAACAGCCTGATGAGCATGGGGCTGGAGATGTCCACCTGCAGTATGTATATGCTGATTTTCGGCCTGCTGGGTATTGTGATGTCCCCCATTTATGGTAAAATAGTAGACAAGCTGGGGGCACCGAAAGCGGGCGTGGTCTGCGCCGTTCTGTATCTGGTCTCTGTGGCCGGGTTTGCCTTCAAGATTCCCGTTGTGGCGGCCCTGGGCCTGACCTTCTTCGTAGGCTCCCCCGTCATCCAGCCCGCCCTGACCATCCACGTCTTTGGTGGCCGGGAATATCAGGCCGCCAACCGGTATTTGTCCATCGGCGTCAACCTGATCGCCGCCTGCGGCGTCCCCTTTATGACCATCTTCTTTGACGCCACTGGCTCCTATCAGATGGCCTACTATGTGCTGCTGGCCATGAACGCGATCGTGGTGCTGCTGATGCTGATCTGCAACAAGAGCTATGCGGACGACTGACACAGGCAGAACGACCGAAAACGGAAAGCTAGGGTAATGGCAATGAAAACCAACGAAATCAACATCCGCGACCCCTATGTGCTGGTACATGAGGGAAAATATTACCTGTACGGCACCCGCTCGGAAACCTGCTGGGGCGACATGGACGGCTTTGACTGCTATGTCAGCAGCGACCTGGAAGACTGGGAAGGCCCCATTGAGATTTTCCACCGGCCGGAGGGCTTCTTCGCCACCCAGTATTTCTGGGCGCCGGAGTGCTACTTCTATCACGGCAGCTTCTACTTCGTCACCACCCTGGGTGGGCCGGACTTCAAGAAGGGCATCTATGTGCTGAAGGCGAACCGGCCGGAAGGCCCCTACACGCTGTACAGCCAGCGGCTGACCCCGGAGGACTGGGTCGGCATCGACGGCACCCTTCACTACGAGAACGGCAAGGTCTATCTGGTCTTTTCCCACAGCTTTGAGGACGGCGATGAGGCCAACATCTCCGTGCTGGAGCTGGCGGAGGATCTGTCCCACGCCGTCAGTGAGCCGAAGGTGCTGTTCCTGGCCAGCGAGGCCCCCTGGGCCAGGCCCTTCCCCTGGGCCAAACAGGAGTTCGGCATTGAGGGCGACTGCTACTTCACCGACGGCCCCAGCCTGCAGCGGATGCCCAGCGGCGAGCTGTATATGCTCTGGTCCAGCTGGGGCACCAACGGGTACGCCGTAGGGGTGGCCCGCTCCGCCTCCGGCACCATCGACGGCCCCTGGGAACAGGCCCCCAAAGCCGTCTGGCCGGAAAACGGCGGCCACGGCATGATGTTCCAGGATCTGCAGGGGAATCTGCTGTTCACCCTGCACTATCCCAATGACAAATATGCGGAGCGCCCCACCTTCCACCGGCTGGTGGAGACGGCGGACAAGACGCTGGAGCTGGCGGACAGATAACCCAAAACCGGACAAAACCGTGCATCCTCAGAGCAGGATGCACGGTTCCTCAAAATCAGGGGCGGCAGCTCACGCCGGTTCGTCATCCGGAGGGTTCCCCTGGTGCTGCTTCCGGTACTGAGAGGGGGACAGGCCGGTGCTGTGCTTAAAGGCCCGGGAAAAATGATCCGGGCTGTTGTACCCCACCAGCTCCGCGATGTCGTTGACCGACCGGTCGGAATAGATCAGGTATTGTACCGCCAGATTGATTTTTTGCTGTGTGATAATTTCAGTGAAATACATCCCGGTGGCCAGCCTGATCTGCTTGCCCAGATACGCCTTTTCGTAGTGGAAGAGCTCCGCCAGATAGGACAGGGTCACAGTCTTAAAATTGTTCTGGATGTAGGTCAAAATGGCGGGCATTTGGGCCATGATGGAGTCGTCCGAAGAATATTGAAGGTAAGTTTTGCTGTAGAGCCGCAGCACCAGCGAGAAAAAGATGCAGATATAACTGCAACAGATGGCGTTGGCGTTTTTTAACCCGCTGTAATACTCGGTAAAAATGTTCTTGATGATGCCGCAGACCTCAGGACCGGGGGGAATCATAAACAGCAGATAGCCCTGAATGCCGGAATAAAGGCAGTTGTTAAAAAAGACGGCCAGCAGGTCGTTGCCCTTCAGGGTGTTGAAAAAAGTGGAGCGGAAGGAGCTGCGCCGCAGGCAGAAACACACCACCGTACTGCCCGGAGACACATAGACAGCGTGATTCGTCCCCGGCGCAATGATGCACAGTTCCCCTGTCCGCAACACCCTTTTTTCAGTGGCACATTCCATCTCCAGGGAGCCGTCCAGCACATAGTTGCTTTCAAAAAAATCGTGGGTGTGGGGAGTGATTGCCTCATAGCACATCTTGATATGTGGCAGCACATCCCAGAAGGAAAACCCCAGATACTCCTCGCTGACAAAGCAGTAGTATGCCTCCGGGTCTCGGAGCAGGGAGGAAACCTCCACCGAAACCTGGGCAGCCAGTTCATAAAGCTGGTGGGGATTTTGTACGTCCCATTTTGAGAAATCAGGCCGCGGCATAGGCGCAGATGACACACAGCCCTCCTGCTCCAGCATCTGCACCGCCTGAGAGAGGGTGATATACTGCCCGGTCTGTTCATGGTGGCTTTTCAGGCGTTCCTGAATGGAGTAAAAACTCAGGTATTTCTTCTGATTGCTCATACCGTGCTTCTTTCGGCGATGGCTTGCGCAGAACCCGTTTTTCCGAATTTCCGCTCTAAACGTATCATACCACAAGGAGAGGAAACAATCAACAAAGCATTCCTGCCAAAATTTTTGTTGTCCTCATAAAAATAGTCTATGCTTTCTTTCACGAAAGGCAATCCACAACAGGAGGGATTTTATGTTTGAAAAATGGATCACCAATGGAACGGCGGCGCCGTTCTATGCCAGGAAGTCTTTTTCCATTGGCAAGCCTGTCCAGTCCGCCACGGCGAAGGTCTGTGGCCTGGGACAGTTTCTCTTCTCTGTCAACGGGCAGAAAATGGGCGACCACGAGCTGGACCCGGCCTGGACGGACTACAACAAGCTGGTGCAGTATGTGACCTTTGACGTGACCGATGCCCTCCAACAGGGAGAAAATGTGCTGGGCGTCGAGGTGGGCAACGGCTGGTATCACAAGATGGACGAGCATTATACCTTTGCTTTTCCGCCCTTCATGCCGCCCAACCCCAACGGATACCACCCCTACGCCAAGGCGCTGGTGCTGGCGCTGGTGCTGACCATCTCCTATGCCGACGGCACAGAGGAGGTCCTGTCTGCCGACGAGAGCTTCAAGGTGAAGCAGCACCCCACGGTGATGAGCAACGTCTACGGTTCCGAGACCATCGACAACCGCCTGAACGTGCCCGGCTGGAACAAACCGGGGTATGATGACAGCGCCTGGGCCCAGGCTGCTTTGGCAGATGAGGAGGATGTTCCCAAAGGCGTGTTGAAGAACCAGTTTCAGCCCGCCGTCAAGGTCATCCAGGAGTACCAGGGGAAGCTGATCGGCCAAGTCAACCGCAGAGATATCTATGACTTCGGTCAGAATATGTCCGGCCTGCTGGACTTTGAGATCAAAGGCAGCGTTGGCGGCACCGTGAACATCTACCCTGCCGAAAAGCTGGGGCCGGACGGCGATGTGGACCAGGTGGCCAAGAACTGGATCACCGTGGACTCCTGCATCACCGCCATTGTGGGGCAGGAAGGTGTGTGGGAGCATTGCCGGATGAAGTTCGCCTATTTTGCGGGCCGGTTTATGGCGGTGGAGGCCCAAAACGCTGAAATCCGCAGCTTAAAGGGCTGCGCCATCACCAGCGCATATCAGGCCGCAGGCAGCTTCCGCTGTGACGATGTGCGGTATGAGCAGATTTACGACATGATCGAAAAGACGGTGGAGGCCAACATGGTGGGCGTTCACACCGACTGCCCCACCATTGAACGCTTTGCCTGGCAGGAGCCGAACCACCTGATGGCCGGCGCTATCTTCTACATGAAGGAATGTAAAGCCTTGTGGGAGAAGTTTTTCGGGGATATCCGCTGCGCTCAGCACACGGGCCAGGACTGGTTCAACGACATGACCGGCGGCAAATACTACCCCGGCGAAGGGACGATTCCCGCCCAATGCCCCTGCTATGTTCCCAACGTGCTGCCGGTGCCCGGCCTGGGCGATATGTACGACATCATCCCATGGGGCAGTACGGGGATTCTCGGTGTCTACTGGCACTACCTCTTTTACGGAGACAGGCAGGTTGTGGCGGACAACTATGACATGGGTATGCGCTACTTGGAGCATCTGAAATCCCGTGTCAATGAGGACGGCTTTATCAACTACGGTCTGGGCGACTGGGGCAACCCCCGCAATGAGCTGGCCCGTGAAAACATCGAGACCGCCTTCCTCTACGCCGACGCCGTCACCCTGGCAAAGTTTGCGGCGCTGCTGGGTAAGCCCGACGACCAGGCCGCGCTGGAAGAATACGCTCAGCAGGTCAGGGCAAATTACAACGAAAAGCTGCTGGTGTGGAACGAGGAACTGGGCGGTTACTGCTACAGGTGCTGGGACCATCCCGACCAGCTGTTTCTGACCCAGGCGGCGCAGGCGCTGCCGCTGTTCTGGGGCATGACTCCGGAGGAGCACAGGGCGGACGTGGTCAGGGCCCTGCAATACACCCTGGTGCGGGACGGCTCCTTCATCTGCGGCGAGGTGGGTTTGCCCTATGTGATTCAGATGGCCAGTCAGAACGGCATGAACGACCTGATCTGCCGGCATATCCTGAAAGAGGAACATCCCAGCTATTACGCCTTTATCCTGGATGGGGAAACCACCCTGGGCGAATACTGGGAGAACAACCCCCGCAGCCACTGCCACGACATGATGGGACACATCATCGAGTGGTATTACAACGGCATTGCCGGTATCCGGCCTGAACAGCCCGGCTTCGCCGCCGTCACCATCCGGCCCTATCTGCCGGAGAGCATCCACGAATTTACCTGCTCCTACCACTCCGCCAGCGGCGAAATTATCGTGGGCGTGGAGGAAAACGAGGATGAGATTCGGCTGAACGTCCATTGTGGGGACGGCATCGCCTGCCGGGTGGATACAGCGGAGCTTGCCGCGCGTGGAAAACAGGTCACGGTGGTGCGCAGCTGAGTATCCCGCCCACAGTTGGGCAGTTCATCGGGAAGGCAAGCTGCATCCGTCTCAACGGAATCCCGCCTCTCACAGCGCAGGGGCAACGAAAGGAATGAGGTTATGAACGCGCAAAAATGGAACGAAAACTGGCTGTATTGGGAGGATAAAGACTCCTTCGCCCTGGTGTGGGGCATCCCCCAGGAGGCGCAGAAGGTCACCCTTCCCCACGACGCCATGCTGGAGCGGCGGGCCTATGGGGACAGCCCCAACGGAGGCAGCACCGGATTCCGGGACGGCGGTGTGTACGCCTATGTGAAGGATCTGTTTGTCCCGGAGGAAAAGAAGCAGAAACTTCTGATGCTGCAGTTTGAGGGTGTCTACAGCAATGCCATGGTCTACGTCAACGGCCAGTTGGCGGGGAAAAACAACTTCGGCTACTCCACCTTTTTTGTGCCGCTGAACGACCTGGTCACCTACGGGGCGGAGAACGAGATCCGCGTTCAGGTGCGCAACTGCGGCATGACCAACAGCCGCTGGTACTCCGGCAGCGGCATCTACCGGGACGTGTACCTGCTGGAATCCGGGCTGGTGTATCTGGTGCCGGAGGGGGTGCAGGTGGTCACCGAGACGGCGGACAGCGAATACGCCGCCCTTCGGGTCTCCGCCGAGCTGCGCAGCCGCCGGCACGCCCCCCAGAATCTGACCATGGAGACCGTGCTGCGGGACCCCTCCGGCGGGGAGGTGGCCCGGTGCCAATCCGTGCTGACCCTCCTGGGGCAGGAGGAGCGCACCGTCTCCCAGCGCATCGCCGTGGCGCAGCCCCAGCTCTGGTCGGACGAGACGCCGGCGCTGTACACCTATGAAATCACACTGGCGGACGGGGACACCGTTCTGGACACCGAGACCGGTTCCTTCGGCATCCGCACTCTGGCGCTGGATGCCAAACGGGGCCTCCGGGTCAACGGTAAAACCGTGAAGCTGCGGGGGGCCTGTGTCCACCACGACTCCGGCCTGCTGGGGGCCGCCACCTTTGACGAGTTTCATCTCCGTCAGGCCAGGCTGCTGAAGGAGGCAGGGTTCAATGCCATTCGTTCCGCGCACCAGCCCATGGCTCCGGCCATGCTCCGGGCCTGCGACCAGGTAGGTCTGTACGTTATGGATGAGTTTGCCGATATGTGGGATCGCGCCAAGTCTGATTTGGATTACGCCCTCTCCTTCCGGGAACAGTGGGAGCAGGACCTGACCGCCATGGTTCGCAAGGACAGAATTCATCCCTGCGTTATTTTGTACTCCGTCGGCAACGAGATCCCCGAAATCGGCACCGTCCACGGGGCGCAGGTGTGCGCCCGGCTTTGCCAAAAGGTGGAGGAGCTGGACCCCACCCGTTACACCACGGCGGGCATCAACGGCGTGTTCGCCTGCGGGGACCGGGTCGGGGAGATCATGGTCGACCTGATGCGGGATTCCGGGGGAGCGCAGGGCGAAGCCGGCGGCAACGTCAACGACTTCATGACCGTGATGGACAGCCGCCTGGACGACATCGTTGTTCATCGGGCGGTTTCGGAGCGGCTGGAAATGGCCGGGTCGCCGTTGGATGTGATCGGCTACAACTACATGACCGCCCGGTATGAGCCGGACAAGGAGCGTTATCCTGACCGGGTCATCGTGGGCAGCGAAACTTATCCGCCTCAAATCGCCCGGAACTGGGCCACCATTGAAAAATGTCCCAACGTCATTGGAGACTTCACCTGGACCGGCTGGGACTACATCGGCGAGGCCGGTGTGGGCATCCCTGCCTACCGCTGGGGCGACGGCGGCTTTGGAGCGCAGTTCCCAGCACAGCTGGCCTACTGCGGAGATTTGGACATCACCGGGTTCCGCCGTCCGGCCTCTTACTTCCGGGCGTGCGTGTTCGGCCTAAGGAAAGAACCTTACATCGCTGTACAGGACCCCAACCACTACGGAGCGTTCCTCATCAAGACCCCGTGGGTCATCAGCGACAGCCTCTCCTCCTGGACCTGGAAGGGCTGCGAGGGCAAACCCGTTGTGGTGGAGGTCTACGCCCCCGGCGACGAGGTGGAGCTTCTGGTAAACGGAAAGTCGGTTGGTAAAAAGCCCAGCGGGCCCGCGGCGGAGTACCGTACCCTGTTCGAGACAGTCTACGAGGCGGGGACTGTGACCGCCGTTCTCTACCAGGGCGGAACAGAAGTCGCCCGGACGGAGCTGACCACCGCCGGGGAACCGGCAGGGCTGGTTCTCTCTCAAGAGGAGATAAAAGGCGAACTGATTTTCCTCCAAGGCTGCCTCTTGGACAGCAACGGAACCCCCGTCACCGGCGCAGATAGGAAGCTGACTGCTGAGGTGTCGGGCGACGCCGTGCTGGCCGGCTTCGGCAGCGGCAATCCCAAGCCGGACTACAACTACATCGACGGCGTGGCCGACACCTGGAACGGGCGGACCCTCCTGATTCTGCGAAAGACTGCCTGCAAGGGAGGCGTCCGTGTGAGCATGACCGCGGAGAACGGTCTGACGGCAGAGACGGACATCACATTTTGATTCGGAAGTTTTGACGGAATCACTGAACTGATCGGAGCGGCATATTTTACACATGGTTTGTGTAGAATATGCCGCTCTGTATTCGGGCAGAGTGCGATTTGCGCAGGGGCAGAAAATTCCTGCCTTTCTAAAGTTGAGTTCTTGTGGTTTGCGGCCTGAGATGATATACTAGAAGCAGCAAACCGCAAACTAACTGTGCAAGCAGCGGGGTGCCATCATGGAAGTCAGCTGCAAAAAATTATGGAAAATTCTGAGAGACAGAGAGATGAAATTTGGCAGTGTCGTCTAAGAAGCAAATCCGATATTACAGAACATTTCAGGACGATTTCGTGGAAAGCGCCGACCAGAACCATACTTTGCCTGACGATTATGTCTGGATACGGGAGAGCAAAAGGGCCAGATTCGCCCGGTCGGTTTTGTATGCCGTCGGCTATCTGTTTGCGCTGATCTACGGGAAGACCGCCCTTCACCTGAAAATCGTCAGGGCAGTTGACATGAAGGACTATCCCAACACCGGCGCAGTCGTCTATGGAAATCATACGCAGCCCATTGGAGACGTGTTTGTCCCCGCTCTTGTTTGCAACCCGAAGCGCTGTTATACGATAGCAAGCCCCGCCAACCTGGGGATTCCGGTGATTGGCGCTCTGCTGCCGTGGATGGGGGCGCTGCCGATTCCAAATAATTATAGGCAAATGAAAGAATTTCTCGGCGCTGTCCGCCAGCGATTGCAGGAGCACAACTGCGTCATGGTCTATCCGGAGCAGCACGTCTGGCCGTACTGCACCCAGATCAGGCCGTACCCCGCCACATCCTTCGACTACGCCGTCAAAAACAAGGTGCCCGCCTTTTGCATGACCACAACCTACCAGCGCCGCAGGTTTTCAGAAAAGCCGAGAACCACCGTGTATCTGGACGGCCCGTTTTATGCGGACGCCAGCCTCCCGCCCCAGGCGCAGAAGGAAGCGCTGCGGGATCAGGTCTATACCTGTATGCAAAAGAGAAGTGGGCAGAGCACCTGTCAATACGTGGAATACCGGCCAATGCAGGAGGCTGCGGAGCATGACAGGGAGTGAACTGGGCGGGTATTTTGAACCGCATAAGAGCCAACGGGAAAGGCGCTCTGCCGGAGGGCATGAATCCGGAGGAAAGTGCTGCCGGAAAAGATCGAACTGCGCAAATCGGAGGGCATAAGGCGTGAAAGGTATTGAACATCGCTGCTCCTATGTGAATCTGAAAAATCCCCGCTACATCCGCTATCACGATGAGGAATGGGGTGTGCCGGAGCATTCCGATCAGAAACTCTATGAGCTTTTCATTTTGGAATCCTTTCAGGCAGGCTTGTCCTGGGAGTGTATCCTGAACAAGCGCGAGAACTTTCGTGCCGCATTTGACGGGTTCGACATCGACAAAGTCTGTGCTTACGATGAGGCAAAGCAGGCAGAACTGATGAATAACCCCGGCATTGTCCGCAACCGGCGCAAAATCATGGCAGCGGTCAATAACAGCATCATTTTTAAGACAATTCAGCAGGAAGTTGGCTCCTTCGATGCGTATATCTGGGGCTTCACCAACGGTGAGACCATTGTGGAGGATTATCACATCCGCACCACCTCGCCGCTCTCGGACGCCGTCTCGCAGGATTTAAAAAAACGGGGTATGAAGTTCGTCGGCTCCACCATCCTCTATTCCTATCTTCAGGCCATTGGCATTTTGAACGCACATGGGGAGGAATGTGATTTGCATCCCGGCAGATGGGAGGCCGCGCCATGAGCCGGGACTACCATGGAGGGAGGAAAACGATTTGGCTGAAAAATTGGATTTCACAATAGAGACGAAAAAAGACCTGATCGATGCGGTTCGGGAATTTGGCATTTTACCGTTTTTCCGCAACGCGCTCCCCGGTTTCTCCGTGGAGGAACACGCTGCACCCTCCGCATGGTTTTCCGATGAGCCGGGTGTGTGGGAATGGAAGGGCCCGGTCATTCAGGAGGCGGGCTGCGCCTACGGGAAATTTTTCGAGAAGAAGGCGGCATTCATCAGCGCAGCGTGGTTCCCGGACTTCGCCAACTACCGCAGAGACGGATATGACTTCGATGCGCGGTTTGACGACGGGCTGGCCTCCCGTAAGGACAGGCAGCTTTTTGATTTGGTGGACGCCCGTGCGCCGGTGCTGTCCAAAACGCTGAAACGGGAGGGCAACTACAGAAAGGGCGGCACAACCGGCTTTGACACCTCCATGAACCGCCTGCAGGCCCAGGGCTATGTGGTCATCAGCAACTTTGTCTACATGAAGGACCGCTATGGAAACGAATACGGCTGGGGGGTGGCGGAGTATTCCACGCCGGAGAAATTCTTCGGTACGGCGTTCACCGACGCGGTTTATCAACGCCAACCGGAGGAATCTTTTTGCCGGCTGCTGGAGCATCTGCATGAGATTCTGCCGGACGTCCCGGACCAATCCTTACGCAGTTTTCTCAGGTGATGCCTTTGAAACCGCATTATCCGCTTCAATTTGCATTTTATAGAAATCAGGTAACGCTATGAGTCAAAAAAATGATAACGTTTTAGAATCCTCCGTGGGCATGGCAGTCGTTGACGCGCTGCCCGTGCTGTGCTTCAGCGCCTCTATGATTCTGATCGGGCAGGTTTATCAGTCCACTGTGTTCATGGTCGGCGCAGTCCTATGTGTGCTGGCGGGGGTCGGGAAGGTGCTGTGGAAGCTCATCCTCGCCATCGCCCATAAGGATGTTCCCATTTTATATCGGCAGTTTCGCTTTCTCATGCCGGCCGGTTTTGTCCTGATGATTGTCTCACTGGTCATCAACCGGCCATCGCTGTCAGTGCTATGGAAGAACATCTCATCCTTCCCGTGTAATATCCTGTTTCTGGTCGCCCTGGCTGGGTTTGTGGTCATGGGTATCCTCGGCGCAAAGCTGGATTCCTCAAGCAGGAAAGCCAACTGGATTGAGCAGCTCGTCAACCTGGCTGCGGAGCTGTGTATTCTGTTTGCCGTGGTGATCATCTGGTACGGCAGCGACTATTACCATGCGGACACCGCGCAGTATCTGCAAAGCACAGATGCCGTCCAGGTGACAGAAATCAGCGACGGTCTGTTCTTCGACGGCAGCGGAACGGACGCCGCCCTGATTTTCTACCCCGGCGCAAAGGTGGAGTACACGGCTTATGCGCCCATTATGATGGAGCTTGCGGAACACGGCGTAGACTGTTTCCTGCTGGAGATGCCGTACAACATGGCGATCTTCGGCATGAACCGGGCGGATGAGATTCTGTCGGCATACTCCTATGAGAACTGGTATATCTCCGGCCACTCCCTGGGCGGGGCCATGGCCGCATCCTATGCCGCGGGGCATACGGAGGAATTGGACGGCGTGGTGCTCCTGGCGGCGTATGCCACGGAGTCACTGGACGGCCTTCCCGCGCTGGCAATCTATGGCAGCGAGGACGGTGTGCTGAGCATGGAGAAGCTGGAAACCGGGCGGCAGTATGCCGAGGACTACACCGAGATCTGCATTGACGGCGGCAATCACGCCGGGTTCGGCTGCTACGGGGCCCAGAGCGGAGACGGCGCCGCAGGCATCACCCAGGAGGAACAGTGGGCGCAGACGGTAGAGACAATTTTGGATTGGATGAATGGAAGAAATTCCGGCACATGAAATCAGGGCAAACTCAGAACTGACAAGCACGACAGCGTATGAGGGCTGCGCAGACATCGCATCAACAGGAGGTGTTCTTCATGGAAACCGAGGAAAACATTCTCTATCATTACACAGATTTTTCCGCTCTGGACGGGATACTGAGCAATTCGGAACTGCGGCTGAACAACGTTCTGAACATGAATGACGCCTCGGAAATGCTGCTGTTCATGAGCGGCCTGTGCAAAGCGGTATTGGAGCGGTTCCAGGCGGAAGGCGATCTGGAAAGGGCGAAGTGGACTGTGAAAGTTTTTTCCGAGGAAAGGAAAAAAGAGTTCGTTTATTCCGCCTATGCTGCCTGCTTTTCCTGCTATCGGGACGATGCCGCGCAATGGGAACGGTACGCGAACAGGGGCCGGGGCGTCTGTATTGCGGTCAGAGAAAGTTTGCTGCAAAAAATGACGGTAGAGCCCCTTTCTCTGCAGTCTGTCTTTTATCAGGATGATGTGAGTGAACATGAACTCGTGGATACCCTGTATGAGCTTATCCGGCAAAATCAGCTTCCGCTTCAGATGACACCCGGGATACGGGAAACATTGAACCATGCGTGGACTGCATCCGCGGCGTTCAAGCATCCCTCGTTTGCCAGCGAGAAGGAAGTAAGGCTTGTGATCTCTCCCTTTGAGCAGGGCTTTTTCGATGTGAAACCGCGCTACCACATTGCAAAAGAACGAATCAAAAAGTACTACCCTGTGGACTTACAGAAAATGTGCAGTCAGGCGAATATCCGGCTGGAAGATGTCATTACAGAACTGATCATAGGGCCGGAGTCCACGCAGTCGATCCCGATCCTGCAAGATTATCTGAATGATCATGGATACCCGGAGCTGGCCGGCCGGGTCACGAAGTCGGCCTGCCCGCTGAGACGGAAAATCTAATGTCCTGCTTTTATGAGCAGATCAATAAGCGTTAAAAAGTGTGTACCATCCCGAAGGCCGGGACGGCACACACTTTCCTGTTTCAGGCCGAAATCAGCCGACGGGTGATTTGGTTTTTCTGTCGGGGAATCATCTGCCCCAATGGCCCCGTCATCCCTCCAGCAGTTCCAGGGTGCAGGTCTGGGCGATGCTCTTGCGAATGGCCGCCCGGAGGGCAGCACGCTGGCAGGCGAGACGCTGAGCTCGTCAATGCCCATGGCCAGGAAGGTGGGCAGCAGGGAGAGGTCTGCCCCCAGCTCGCCGCAGATGCCGATCCAGATGCCCTCCGCATGGGCGGCGTCGGCGGCCATTTTCAGCGCCCGCAGGATGGCCGGGTGATGAGGGTCGAAGAACTTGCCCAGATCATTGCACTGACGGTCACAGGCCAGGGTGTACTGGGTCAGGTCGTTGGTGCCCACAGAGAAGAAGTCCACCAGCTTCGCCAGGTCCCGGGCCATGAAGACAGAGGCCGGCGTCTCCACCATGATACCGATCTCGGTTTCCGGGTTGAAGGGGATGCCCTCCTGGGTCAGCTCCGCCATGACGCTCTTGCAGGCCCGTTTGCACTCCTTCACCTCCCAGACGGAGGTGATCATGGGGAACATGATGGCCACCTTGCCGTAGGCAGAGGCCCGGTACAGCGCCCGCAGCTGGGTGCGGAACACCTCCGGCCGGTTCAGGCAGATGCGGATGGCCCGAAGGCCCATGGCGGGGTTCTCCTCCTTCGTCAGATGGAAGTAGTCCACCTGCTTGTCTGCGCCGATGTCCAGGGTGCGGATGATGACCCGTTTGCCATTCATGGCTTCGGCCACAGACTTGTACGCCTGGAACTGCTCCTCCTCGGTGGGGTAGTCGCTGGCGGCCAGGTAGAGAAACTCGGAGCGGAACAGGCCGATGCCCTGGCCGTCATTGGAGAGGACGGCGCTGACATCCTCCGGTGAGCCGATGTTGCAGTAGACCTTGATGTGCCGCCCGTCCAGGGTCACGTCCTCCTGGCCCCGCATGGTCTGCATCAGCTCCCGCATCTGCTCCTGTTTGGCCAGTTTCTCCCGGAAGGACTGGAGGGTCAGCTCGTCCGGCTCCAGGCATACCTTGCCGGTCTCCCCGTCGATGTAAGCTGTCCGTCCCTCATAGCTCTGCTTCAGGGCGTCCCCCAGACCGCAGATGGCGGGGATGCCCATGGTCCGGGCCAGAATCGCCGTGTGGCTGTTGCCGGAGCCGCCCTGGGTGATAAAGCCGAGGATTTTGGTCTTGTCCAGCTGGAGGGTCTCCGAGGGGGCCAGATCGTCGGCGGCCAGAATGACCGGCTCCTCCGAGTCAATGCCGCCCTCTACAACGCCCATGAGGTTGTTCAGAATGCGCCGGGTGACATCCTTGATGTCGGCGGCCCTGGCCTGCATATACTCGTCGTCCATGGCGGCGAACATGGCGGCGAACTGTTCTCCCGCCTGCTGGACGGCATATTCCACATTGCAATGCTCCTCCTCCAGCGCGGAGAGGATGCAGTCCACATAGTCCTCGTCCTCCACGAACATGGCGTGGGTCTCAAAGAGGACGGCAGACTCGTCGCCGGACTCCGCCCGGCACTTCTCCGCCAGCGCCTCCAGCTGCTCCATAGACTGGGCCTGGGCACGCTCCAGACGGGCCTTTTCGCCCTCGATATCTTCTACCGTGCGCTGTGTGACCGCGCCGCTGCTGCGCCGGAAGAAGTACAGCGGCCCACTGGTCACACCTTTTGACACGCCCTTGCCCTGCATTAAAATCATATTGTTCCCTCCCATCGGATTGCTTTTTGGTGAAGGACGGGCGCATCATTCCCGTGCGCCCGCCCCATTCGTTCAGAGATTGGCCTCCAGAAATGCCTTCATTCCGGCGAGGGTGGCATCCTCATCGCCGCCGTCGGCGGAGACGGTGATCTCATCGCCGCCCTTGACCCCCAGGCTCATCAGCTTCATCAGCTGCCCCGCCTTGACGGTCTGGCCGCCCTTGGAGATGGTGACGACGGTGGGGGCGTAGCTCTTGGCCTGCTTTGCCAGCAGTCCGGCGGGGCGGGCGTGGATGCCCAGGGGGTCGGTAATCACATAAGTAAACTGTTTCATAAGAATTGCCTCCTTGCATAACTTTGCATGATAATGTTGTATTATTTGAGCGGACAGCTTTGTCCGTGATTCACAGGTATGGCGGCCGCGGCCGGCGGATATGCGAAGCATATCGCCATGGACCGCCGCTTCTTTTGCCCCTAGTGCAGGTGTCAGTCCAAATCTTCCCCATTGCTGGCAATCACTTTTTTGTACCAGTCAAAGGATTTCTTCTTCGTCCGGCGCAGGGTGCCGTTCCCCTCATCGTCCAAATCCACATAGATAAAGCCGTAGCGCTTTTTCATCTCGCCGGTGGAGGCGGAGACCAGGTCGATGGGCCCCCATGTAGTATACCCCATCAGCTCCACGCCGTCCAGCTCAACGGCGTCCTTCATGGCTTTGATATGCTCCCGGAGATAGGAGATGCGGTAATCATCCTCCACATAGCCGTGTTCGTCGGGGGTGTCGGCAGCCCCCAGCCCGTTTTCCACGATGAACAGGGGCTTTTGATACCGGTCATAGAGGCTGTTCAGCGTGATGCGCAGCCCCAGCGGGTCGATTTGCCAGCCCCACTGGCTGGTTTTCAGGTAGGGGTTGCGCACCGTGGCGAAGGCGTTGCCCGCCGTGGTGTCAATGGAGGGGTCTGCGCTGGCGCAGCGGGAGGAGTAGTAGGACAGGGAGATAAAGTCCACCGTGTTCTCCCGCATCACACGCTGGTCCTCCGGCGACAGCTCCAGCCGAATGTGCTCCCGCTGGAAGAATTTCTGCGCATAGGAGGGATAGTACCCTCTGGACTGCACGTCGATGAAGAAATAGCTCTCCCGGTCCTTGTCCATGCCCTTCCAGACGTCCTCCGGGTTGCAGGAGTAGGGATAGGTCATCCCCGCCGCCAGCATACAGCCCACCTTGTTTTCAGGGTCGATCTCGTGGGCGATTTTGGTGGCCCAGGCGGAGGCAATCAATTCATGATGAGCCGCCAGATATTTGGTCTGGGTCTCGTTCTCCCCCGGCTCGAACACCAGCCCGGCCCCCATGAAGGGCAGATGCAAAATCATGTTGATCTCGTTGAAGGTGAGCCAGTAGTGGACCAGCCCCTTGAACCGGGTGAACAGCACCGTCACCAGACGCTTGTAAAAGTCGATGAGCTTCGGGTTTTTCCACCCGCCGTATTGCTCGATCAGATGGATGGGGCAGTCAAAATGGGTGATGGTGACCAGCGGCTCAATGTGGTACTTCCGGCATTCCCGGAACAGGTCCTCGTAAAAGGCCAGGCCCTCCTCGTTGGGCTCCTCCTCGTCGCCGTTGGGGAAGATGCGGGTCCAGGCGATGGACATCCGGTAGCAGCGAAATCCCATCTCCCCGAACAGTGCAATGTCCTCTTTATAATGATGGTACAGGTCAATGCCCTGCATGGCGGGGTAGCGGTGCGCCCCATCGGGGGCCAGCATCTTCTGACGGCCCAGCATCACCGGGTAGCGGTCCTTCCCCGCCGGAATCACATCCACGTTGGCGAGGCCCCGGCCCCCTTCCCGGTAAGCGCCCTCACACTGGTTGGCGGCGGTTGCGCCGCCCCAGAGAAAATTCTTGGGAAATCCCATGCTGTTCCTCACTTTCTGATTTGCATTGTGGCGGGACCCTGCACGCCAAAGGGTTCCAGGACCATATAATGGCTCAGGCCGTCCCGGACGGCGGTGCCCAGGGTGTTGGTCACCTCAACGGACAGTTCGTTCCGCCCCGGTTTCAGCAGGCCGGTCAGGTCAAACCGGTAGGGGCGGCAGATGCGGCAGCCGGCGGATTGCCCGTTGACGAACACCTGGGCGGTCTCGTAGACCTGCCCCAAATCCAGCCCCGCGCCGGAGCAGGCGGGCACCTCCACCTGGGCGGAAAACCGCAGGGTGCCGCACCTGTTCTCCCAGCCCGCAAGGGTCTGGACGCAGCAGAGGCTTTGCACCGGCACGTCCTCCGTAAACGTCGGATAAGAGCGGCTGTCGGCAAACTGCACCTTCCAGCCGCAGGTGAGCGGAACCTGTTCCCATGCTCCGCAGGGCTGCTGTCTTGCCGCCAGCGGTTCCCGGCTGACCACAAACACGGCGGATTCGTAGGCGTCCAGCGTTAGCAGGCAGTTGCCGTTCTGCCGGGGTGCCTCCCAGAGGATGTCGGTCAGAGCATCGTAGCGGTACAGATTGCCATCCGCCGGAAAGGTGATGCTTGTCTGTATGGCGCGGCCAATGTTCTCGTTGAACAGCATATAGAAGCGTTTGCCGTCTCTGGCGTATTCGCCCACCACCAGGTCGGGCTGCGCCTGGGCCAGATGGACCGCCTGATACGCGGAAAGCGCCCCGCCCAGTTCTTTCAACGGTACGACTTCCATCCCCTCCAGCACCGCCGCCGGAATCGCGCCCCCGGTCTGTCGGGCGGGCTTTTGGTTCACCACCAGCACCCGCACATCCTGCTCCAACAGCCCCTCCAAAAGGGAGACCAGTTCAGCGGGCAGACATTCCCCATAGGGCAGCACCAGCACTTCAAACCGCTGGCCGTTGATGGAATACCCGCCGTGTTCCAGCTCCGCCGCTTTCAGGTAGTCCAGCGACACGATGTCGAAGGAAATCTGGTGGGTGGTCAGCTCCCTGGCCGGTTTTTCCACCGGCAGACAGGCCCCGCACCACTCCAGCTCCGCCGGGTAGAACAGCCCCACCCTGGCCGGGTGCGTCCCCTCCCGGAACAGGCTGGATACCCGGTTCACATAGTCGCTGAACACCTTAAAATAGCGGAACTGGGGGTTGTGGCCGTGGGCGTAGAAATGGGGCGGGCAGTCAAAGTCTGGAAAATCCTTGGGGTCAAAGGCGTGGGGAACGATATAGTTGACCCCCCGCACCAGCAGATGATCCGCGATCCACTTCATGGCCTTCAGCCCCTCGTTCCAGCCGTAAGCGCCGAAGGCTTCGCACAGGACGCGCCCCTGCTTTTTGGGGTCCAGATGGGCGGCGGAGGAGGCCAGCTTCGCCAGGGCGTAGTGGTAAAACTCGCCGTTGCTGCCGCCGGTGTTGAAGGCGTCGTGATGGTAGTTCATCCCCGGCACGATCTGGCCGCCGATGGTGTCGATTCCGGCGAAGTCCATATCCTGCTGGCCCCGGAAGTAGTGGCCGGTGCCGTAGCCTAAGCGGGCGTGGGCCCCGTTGTCCTCGATGGTGTGGCCCAGATACCAGACGCCGTGGCCCCGGCACCAGTCCCCCAACACCTTGGTGAAGTTTTCGTTGTAAAGGCGGGTGACGGTGTCCATATAGCTGAGGCGAATGTCGCTCTCCTGTCCGCCGGCCCTGACCCAGAGCAGGGGGAGGAATTTGGGGGCAAAGCCCAGCTCCTGTTCCAGCCCCTCCCGCCAGGGAAGCACCATATCGGTACCGATGGCGGCCTCTGTGCCCTTTGCGTTGCCGAACCTGGGTTCGTCGGAGAAAAAGCCCTGGATGGTCTTGCCAAATTCGTCCTTATAATGGGCGTAGTGGGGCTCGTAGACCTCCTGAATCAGCACCTCGGTGGCCTCCCGCACCAGGGGGTTCAGATAATCCTTGGTGGCCTCCTCGCCCCCCTTTCGGGTCAGAAAGACCACGAAAATGCTGTAGGCCCCCTCCGGCACGTCCAGCGTCAGCAGCCGGGTGTCCGGCTGCATCTGTGCGGTGATGTCGGTCAGCGTATTTGGGTCGATGGGGTCGCCCTCCACGGTTTCCTGGGTGGTGCGTTTCGCCAGATAGACGCCCAGAATCCGTGCGCTGGCGTCTGGCTTCTCCCAAAAGCGCCCCTTTAGCACCGGAAAGTCAATCCGCGCCCCCTCCATGGGGCCCTGCACGTCGTAGCGCCGCAGATCCAGGTACCATTTCAGATACTGGGGATAGTCCGCCTTCACCCGGCCGTTGGCAAAGCCGGTGGGAAAGTGGGAGTCGTCCAGAATCCAGAGCTTCATGTCCAGCGCTTTGGCCTTGGCCAGGATGCAGTCCAGGTCATCCCACCAGCCCTGCCGGACAAACTCCGGGTGGGGCCGGGCCTCGATGCAGACCCCCTTCATGCCGGAGGCGGCAATCTTCTCCATATAGTCTTCCAGTACAGCGTGGGGTTCCCCGTGCTGCCAGAAAAAGGGATACAGGGTGTTCTGCCCGTCCGTCCCCAAAATCGTATGCAGTCCACTCATTGGGACTTTGCTCCTTTCCGCGAGGCCCCGTATGGCAGAGGCCATACGGGGATTCTGCTGCTGTTTACCGGAGGGAGATCAGCTCTTCCAGCCGGCTGCCGGAGGTTTCCCGCACCTGGAGAGAATCATAATCGTCGCTGTTGGTGACCAGCACCGCCGTGATGGGGCTGAATCCGGCCTTTTTGATTTCGTCGATGTCAAACCGGATCAGTTCGTCTCCGGCCTTCACCGTGTCGCCTTCGCTGACCAGGGTATGGAAGCCCTTGCCGTTCATCTTGACGGTGTCCACGCCCACATGAATCAGCAGCTCCATGCCGTCTTTGGAGGCGATGCCGACTGCGTGTTTGGAGTCCACCACAGAGGTGATCTCGCCGTCAAAGGGGGCCACCACCAGGCCCTCGGAGGGGTCGATGCCGACGCCGTCGCCCAGAACGCCCTCGGCAAAGGTGGGGTCGGGAATTTCAGCGCGGGGGATGACCTTGCCCTGCACCGGCGCATAGACCGTCATAGGCTTCGTGGCGGCGGCAGTGGGAGTGGCGGGCGCGGCAGCGGCACCGGCAGGGGCGGCAGGCTCCGCCGCAGGGGCTTCCCCGGCGTCCGTAAGGATATATGCCAGGATGCCGGACACGGCAAAGGCCAGCAGGGCGCAGGCGATGAAACCATAGAAGCTGATGTCCAGACCCTCAGGGTTGATCATGCCGGGGATACGGAACAGGCCGTCTCCGGCGAAGGAGTACATCTTGCCGCCCAGTCCGCCAAAAATCGCACCGGCCAGGCCGCCGCCAATCCATGCGCTGGCAAAGAGCTTGATGTTGGGCAGGGCGATGGAGTAGATGGTGGGTTCCGTCACACCGCAGAGGGTGGAGGCCAGGTCGCCAAAGCCCAGGCTCTTCTTCTCCGGGTCCTTGGATTTCAGGGCGTAGCCCAGGGACACACCGGCCAGGGCAAAGACGGTCAGGCCCATGACGCCGTTGATGGGGTCGGAGCCCTGGGTCAGCAGGTTGCTCATCAGAATGGGAATCATGGCGGCGTGGAGGCCCAGCACCACCATCAACTGCCAGAAGGCGCCGAACAGTGCGCCGCCGACCACAGAGTTGAAGTTAAAGATGGCGCTCATGCCGGTGGACAGGGCGTTGGAGACAAGGTTCATCACCGGGCCGATGACCAGCCAGCTCAGGGGGACGGTGATGACCAGCACAAAGACGGGCACCAGCATCATTTGCAGCATCTGAGGGATGAACTTTTTGCCCAGCTTCTCCAGCTTACTGGCCAGGAAGCCCGCCAGGACGATGGGGAGGAAGGTGCTGGAATAGGTGGCCGAGGCCACGGTGATGCCCAGGAATTTGATGCCCTCCTCCGCGGCCACCGCCGAGACCAGGTCGGGGTAGACCAGCGCCGCGCCGACGACGGCGGTGACGTAGGGATTGCAGTCAAACACCTTGCCGCAGGTGAAGCCCACAATGATGGGCATGAAGTACAGGATGGAGTCCGCCGCCGCGTACAGCACCTGATAGGTGCCGCTGTCGCTGGACAGCAGACTGAAGGTGGTCAGGATGGTCAGGATACCTTTAATAATACCGCCGGCGATCATCGGGCCCAGCATGGGCATAATGCAGCCGGAGATGGTCTTGAAGAAGCGGTTCCACAGGCTGTCCTTTTTCACCAGCTTGATGGACTCCTTGTCAATGCCGCCCTCGCCGAGGCCGGCGACCTTGCGCACGTCCTTGATTACCTCGTTGACGTGGGTGCCGATGATGACCTGATACTGTCCGCCCTGGTTCATGACGCCCTTGACGCCCTTCACCGCCATGACCGTATCCTTGTTGGGAATGGTGTCGTCCTTCAGGACGAACCGCAGCCGGGTCATACAGTTGGTCACGTCGATGATGTTTTCCCTGCCGCCGACGGCCTTGACTACGTCCGCCGCTAACTGTGTGTAATCTGCCATGTGATTCTCCTCCTGTGCAAAATAAGTTGCATGAATTGCCTCTGAACAGAGGGTTTTTCTGTTCCGGTAAAATAAGTATACCTCTTTTGCGCAAAGGCCGATATAACAAAAGGTCGAAAGGCTATTGACCAAATCCACACAAAATGCTATCATTAACATGATAGTGGTTTCTATTGCGGAAAGGGGGGAGGCAAATGAATTTGAACGAATTGCACGAACGGCTGACACAGCTGTCCGACAGCGAGCGGGCCTATCAGGCGGGGTTCTTTTTTGACGGCTGGGAGGCCCTCCCAAAGGTGAAGATAGACGGCCGGGAGGTTTACCGCCTCCAGGATTCCCACAACACCCCGCCGTCCGGCCACGGGGAGTCCCTCTCCTCCACGGACAACCTTACCCGACTGCTGGCCCAGGAGCGGTTTGCCATCAAGCGCAACTCCCGCTTCAACCCTGTGCCGGAGCATATCCACTCCTATGTCGAGCTGAACTATGTCTATGCCGGTCAATGCCCTCAGGTGGTGGACGGAACCCCTGTCCTGCTGAAAGAAAACCAGGTTTTGCTGATCGACACCGACTGCCCCCACTCCATCGGCATTCTGGAGGAGGGGGACATCATGCTCAGCCTGCTGATTCCAAAGGGATTCTTGCGGGACAACTTGTTTTTGCGGTTTTCCCAGGGCAGCGTCCTCTCTGACTTTTTCATCAACGCCATCAACGTTCAGACGGATCACAACCACTTTCTGTTGTTTCACGCGGAGAAGGACCGCCGCATCGCCCTCTTTTTCCAGGAGCTGCTCTGTGAGTATCTGGACCCCTCCGTCAATTCCGAGGACATCCTGATGTACCTGTTTTCCCTCATCATGGCGGAGCTGATCAACGTGTACGAAAGCGACCTGACCCAGGAGGAGACCTTTTCCACCAGCCCCATCGTGGGGATTTTGCGGTATATCGAGCAGAACTTCGCCACCTGCACCCAGGCGTCGGTGGCGGAGCAGTTTCACATCAGCCAGAATTATGTCTCGACCCTTCTGAAAAAACACACGGGGAAAACCTATATTCAGACGGTGCAGGCGCAAAAGCTGAAATACGCCGCCAGTCTGCTGAAAAATACAGACCGGCCCATCACGGAAATCGCCGGCGAGGCCGGGTATGAGAATGTCAGCTTTTTCTATAAAAAGTTTCAGCAGCAGTTCGGGTGTTCACCCGGGGACTATCGGGAGCGGCGGTGACCCCCGCCTGTGGAAAGGAGATGCCAACGCGGAAATTTACCGCAAGGCGCCGCCCCATCCGGCGACCTCCTTTGCCCGCAATGCATTGATGCAAAGGTTCCTTAACATGAAAAGAGAGAATTACATTCCGGGGAGGATATCATGCCGAACATGAACTACGCCAATATACCTTATGTAGACAAACCTGTTTCCAGAATTCTCGCGGGCACCGCCGGGCGGGAATTTACGAAACCGGAGACTGCCGCCCCGATTTTGGACGGGGCCCTCGCCCAGGGCATCAACACCATTGACACCGCCCGCAAATACGCGGGGGCGGAACATTCCATCGGGTGCTGGCTGGAGGAGAGAGGGAACCGGGCGCAGGTGGTGCTTCTCTCCAAGTGCGCCCACCCCGGTCTCTTTGGGCGGAAACGGGTCAATGAAAAGGCGATTCGGGCAGATTTCCGCAAGTCCGCCCGGCAGCTGCACACCGATTACATCGACATTTATCTGCTTCACCGGGATGACCCGGAGGTCCCGGCAGGCGAGGTGGTGGAGATCTTCAACGCCATGCACGCGGAAGGGAAAATCGGGGCCTTCGGCGCCTCCAACTGGACCCATCAGCGGATTCGGGAGGCCAACGAATACGCCTACAGTCACAATCTGATTCCCTTCACCGTGTCCAGCCCCAATTTCGGGCTGGCCGAACAGATAGGCGACCCCTGGGGCGGCGGCTGCGTCACCATCTCCGGCCCCGAAAACGAGGACGCCCGCCAATGGTACCGCCAGCAGGATATGCCGGTCATCGCCTATTCCAGCCTGGGGCGGGGAATGTTCTCCGGGAAGATGAAGAGCAATCAGATGGACGCGGCAAATCAGTTTCTGGACGCCGCCGCCCTCAAGGGATATTGCTGCCCCCGGAACTTCGAGCGGCTGCGCCGCTGTGAAGAACTGGCTGCACGGAAGGGGTGCAAGGTTCCGCAAATCGCCATGGCCTGGCTTTTTGCCCAGCACCTGAACGCCTTTGCGGTGGTCAGCACCTCCAAACCCGCCCGGTTTGCCCAGAATGTGGAGGCGCTGAATCTGAACCTGACGCAGCAGGAAGCCAGATATCTGAATCTGGAGGCGGAACAGGGAGATTAGCCTCACGCCGCTTTCGTCCATCGCCCACAGTCTGCCAAGGCCCATGCATGTGCCCCCATTTCCCGGTATCATCAGGGAACTGGGGGCGCAGTTGTATCCTGTTTGTGATTTCCTTTATTTTTACTTTCATTCAACCTTACTTATGGTATAATCATTTTGAGGTGGTGTGAACATGGTCACGATTTTAACGGTTGAAGATGATAAAATGGTGCGGCTGCTGACAAAGGCCAAGCTCAGCCCCCGGTATCGCATCCTGGAGGCCGCCAACGGGCAGGAGGCGCTGGATATCCTGGAGCACGAGCATGTCGACCTGCTGATTGTCGATATTCAAATGCCTGTGATGGACGGCTACGAGCTGATGCGCACCCTCCGGGAGGCCGGGGACATGACCCCGGCAATCATGCTGACCGCAATGAACACCTTCGCCCATAAAAAGGAGGGCTTTGCCGTCGGTGTGGACGACTACATGACAAAGCCCATCGACTACGAGGAACTGATTTGGCGCATTGAGGCCATTCTGCGCCGGGCGCAGATTGCGAACGAGCAGAAAATCGTCATTGGAGACTTCTCCATGGAGCAGGACACCTTTTCGACTCAATATCATGGCAAGCCGATTGCGCTGACCAATAAGGAGTTTCAGCTGCTCTACAAGCTGCTCTCCTACCCAAACGTGGTCTTTACCAAGCAGCAGCTCATGGACGAGATCTGGGGCTACGACACCGAGACGGAATACGACACCATCAAGACCTATATCAGCCGCCTGCGCAGCAAATGCGCCGACTGTACGGAGTTTGAACTGACGGCAATCCGCGGCCTGGGGTACCGGGCGGTGATTCACAAGACGGGAGGAAGAGAAAATGAAACGTAACGGAAGGCCACGTTTCCGGTTGGCGCAGTTCCGCTGGATTTTCGCGGTGGACAGCATCGTTGTGATTGGCGCAGTGATGGCCTACGGCGCAGTTGCACGCTATTGGCTTGGCATGACGGAGGCTGACGCACTCTCCATGGTGGCGATCATCCCGCTGATGGTTCTGGTGGTGAGCCTGAGCACCGCCGTCATTCTGCACTCCATCCGCCGCAAAATGGGCGTCCTGCTGGACGGCATTCAGGCAGTGTCAGCGGGAGATTTGGATGTAACATTGGACTGCAAAAACGCCGGGGAATATACCGCCATCTATCAAGGGTTCAATCGCATGACCGCCGAGCTGAAAAGGACGAAGCAGGAAATGCAGAGCTTTGTCAACGAGTTCTCCCACGAGTTCAAAACGCCCATCACCTCCATTTCCGGATTCTCCCAATATCTGCTGGACACAGGGGAGGGCATCGAAAGCCCGGAGCGGATGCAGTATTTGCAGGTGATTTCGGAGGAGTCGCTGCGGCTGTCCAACCTGGCCCAGAATACGCTGCTGCTGTCAAAGGTGGAGGCCTGCGAAATCATCACGGAGAAGGAGCGCTACGACCTGTCCGAGCAGCTCCGACACTGCGCCATTATGCTGCTGCCCAAGCTGGAGCAGAAGGACATTGCCCTTGAGATGGAGATTGACGGTCTCTCCTACACGGGCAACGCCGAGCTGATGGAACAGGTATGGCTCAACCTGCTGAATAACGCCGTCAAATTCACTCCGGAACACGGCAGGATTCAAGTTACCGGCAGACAGACGGCAGAGGAACTTGTCCTCGCCTTCTCCGACAGCGGCGTGGGAATGGATGAAGAGACGGCCTCCCACATCTTTGAAAAGTACTATCAGCATGACACGATTTCCGCCGTCCGCGGGAACGGTATTGGCCTCTCCATCGTGGCCCGCATCGTGGCCCTTTGCGGCGGCACGGTTCAGGTACAGAGCGCCCCCGGCGAGGGCAGCACCTTCACTGTCCGCCTGCCGCTGGCATAGGGGGCAGCGCCTCAAATTTTTTCGCTGTTCACAATTCCTTCCGCCCTTTTTTACCTTCCTGCAACCTTCCAGCCGTAACATAAAATCGTTCCGAGGGGAAAGCCCCAGGGAACGATTTTATGCGTGAAGGAGACAGCATGATGAATACAATGTATCTTTTGACCGGTGCGGCCGGTTTTCTGGGCAGCCATATCTGCGATGTGCTTTTGGAGCGGGGCGAACAGGTCCGGGCGCTGGTGCTGCCCGGCGACAAGTCCGTGAAATATGTCCCTTCCTCCGTGGAAATTATCGAGGGCAACCTCTGCGATATGACCTCCCTGGACGCGTTCTTCACCGTCCCGGTGGGGACGCAGACCATCGTCATCCACTGCGCCAGCATGGTGACCACCAACGCGGATTTCAGCCAGAAGCTGCTGGACATCAACGTGGGCGGCACGAAGAACATGATCGAGCAGTGCCTGAACCATCCGGAGTGTCAGAAGATGGTCTACGTCAGTTCCACCGGCGCCATCCCGGAGCTGCCCAAGGGCCAGAAAATCAAGGAGGTAGACCGGTTCGACGCGGAGAGCGACCGGGTCGTGGGCTGGTACAGCAAATCCAAGGCGATGGCGACCCAGGCCGTGCTGGACGCCGTGCGGGAGCGGGGCCTGAACGCCTGCGTGGTGCATCCCAGCGGCATCCTCGGCCCCAAGGACTACGCGGTAGGCGAGACTACCGGTACGGTGATCAAAATCATGAACGGCGAGATGCCCATCGGCATGGGCGGCTCCTTCAACCTCTGCGACGTGCGGGACCTGGCGGACGGCTGTGTCAGCGCTGCGGATAAGGGACGGTGCGGCGAGTGTTACATTCTCGGAAACAAGGAGGTCACCATGAAGGAGATGTGCCATCTGCTCCACGACGCCAGCGGCTGCAAGACGCCCTATTTCTACGTTCCCCTGGGTATGGCCTACAAGCTGGCGGAGCAGATGGAGAAGAAGGCGGAAAAGACCGGCGAGAAGCCGCTGATGACCAATTTCGCCGTCTACAACCTGGCGAGAAACAACCAGTTCGACTACTCCAAGGCCGAGCGGGAGCTGGGCTATCACACCCGACCCTATGCGGACACCCTGCGGGACGAGGCCCAGTGGCTTGCCGCAGGCGGATATCTTGCGTCGTAAGTCAGGCCGCAAATCAGGCTGCAATCACGTCTCACACAGAAAGGAGAACGTTCCAGCATGAATGACAGCATTACGATTGAAAAAGGCGTCAGCCTGATGTTCGGAAAGGAAGGTACGGCGCAATGAGCGATGTCTGCGTTATTACCGGCGGGGGCAGCGGCATGGGTCTGGCCGCCGCAAAATTCCTGCCGAAGGAAAAGCGCATCGTGGTATCCGGGCGCACAGAGTCCAAGCTGCAAAAGGCGGCAGCTGAATTGCAGGAACTGGGTTATACGGCATACGCAAAGACCTGCGACACCTCGAACCGGGAGAGCGTCCGGGCGCTGGCGGCCTACGCGGCCTCCCTGGGCAGGGTGACAAACGTCATTCACGCGGCGGGCGTTTCCCCCGGCATGGCGCAGGCGGAGGCCATTGTCCGAATCAACGCCCTGGGCACCGTCTATGTGAATCAGGAGTTCGCCGCCGTCATGCAGGCGGGCAGCGTGATTGTGGACGTATCCTCCAACTCGGCGTATGCGCTGCCCGGATTCCTCACCAGCGAAAGGATCTACCGCCTGGCCGATACGAACGAGGCCCTGTTCGTGAAGAAGCTGCTCCGGCTCCCCGGCGTGATGAAGGACGGGTACCGGCGCAGCGGGCTGACCTATGCCCTGTCCAAAAACTTCGCCGTCTGGTACGCTCAGAAGTCCGCTTTTGAATATGGCAAACGGGGGATTCGCGTGGTCTCCATCAGCCCCGGACTGGTTTCCACCGATATGGGCAACCTGGAGGCGGAGGAAGGGGGCAGTATGCTCGCCTTCGCCTGTGAACAGCGCATGGGCAAACCGGAGGAGTTGGGCTACGCCATCGCCACCCTGGCCGACGAGCGGAACGGCTACCTGGCGGGCGTGGATGTCCTGTGCGACGGCGGCAGCACGAATGGAAAGCGGTTCAGGAAAAGTGTGCGAAATTGATCGTATTAACAAATCCGATTCCTCAATATAACTCCGCTACCCTGGTCGCAGCCAGTAAGATGCTGGACGTTCTTCTGGAACAGCAGAAATTGCTCTCTACAGAACAAGAGTAACAGCAAACTGGTGCAAATAGATGCTCAGCATTTCATAAACGATAAATTCCGGCAGGAAAGGACGAAGATTTCATCCACTTCCTGCCGGAATCCTTTTGCTCAAATTGTGCATCCATGGTGGCAGTATATCACTTTTTCGCATAACTACCTCGATTTCCTGCCCCAGCGCAGCGACCTCCGCATTGCTTAATTGCTTGCTGTATGACCGCAGCACCTGCCTGGCTGTCCGAAGCTCTCCCAGCTTTATGTACGCCCGCAGCATATAAATAATCAGCTCCGATTCCTCATGGTACAGGATAGACATATCCTCTCCCATATTCAGCAGTTCCTCGTACCGCTTTTCCTGGTAAAGAAGCTCGATGCACTTCATCTGCATATCGAACCGCTTTCGCTTGTATCCGGCAATGATGAGTTCGATGCCCGGCGTATCTGCCTGTGACGGTAGCAGCGTCCCCGGGTAGTCATTGATGGCATGGAGCAGTAAATCGATCTTTTCTGTGGTATTCTGTTCAGCCATTGCTTTTTGGAAAAGGCAGAGCACCTCCTCATAGTCCGTCGTGACCTTATATTTTGACGATATGCCATAGAGGGAGTTTTCGTATACGATCAGGTCATCCTCCGGAAAGAACTGCCGCATCGTTGCTCGGACAGAGTTGCAGATATTGGTCAGGGCTTTCCTTGCATTATCCGGCTGTGTGTCAGCCTCCCACATCGCCATACACATATCTTCGCTGGAAAAGCCCCGTGCCTTTTTCAGCAGCAAGTATGATATAAATTTCAGGTCACGGGGCTTGAAGGTTGTTTCGGTCAATACACCGTTCTTGCTATGTATCTCCAGCCCATCAAGTAATTTCACATAGACCTCTTGGTCAGAGAGGGTTTCAGCCATGTGAGCCTGGCACTTCAACTGCTCCATCAGGCTCTTTTCGTTAATCTCCGCAACGATCACATAAGACAAAACTTGTAACAGGTCACAGTTATTCTCGTACCGACGGGGATTGACCACTGCCACAAGCCCTGTGTTGCGCTTTTTATAGGGAACAGCCAGGAAGGAATGGATTCCGGCCTGCTGCAAGCGTTTATTTTCTATCAAATCAGCCGGGAATACTGTTTCAATACTTTGAGCGACTACGGTGCGGTTATCCCGAATTGCCTGAAGAAACATAGGATACCGCTCCAGATAGATGGGATCATCACCGCAGACCGGTGGAAAACCTCGCCGGGTCTTTTCCCACATTACGCCGCCCGCTATTTGGAGGTTCACATCTGTATTGGCTACAATAACGCTGTCCGCATCGTAGAACTTCCGGGTTGTTACCATCGCATCTTCCCGTATCTCATCATAATCATATCCGCCCCGGAGACGGGATTCCAGCGCAGACACAGTTGCCCTGTAATCAGCGTCATGGATCAGCCTGTTCCGCAGACCTTCATCCATGTCTATTCCCTTTAAGATTTTCTCCAATCCGCCTATGGTCTGTTCACTCATAGCTGCGCCTTCTCTCGTTCAAACGGTGTATGTAAGTTTGTCAGTCGTCCCTGGCGGGAGGCAGAGTGCTGTTTAGTATATCTCCTGCACTAACGCCAAGGGCGTCTGCGATTTTGAATAAAACATCAACACTGAAAGATTGAGCGTAATTGGGTGCTTCAATCGCACTGAGATGGGAACGGCTGATGCCTGCCTTTTCTGCCAACTGATCCTGGCTCAAGCCTTGTTTTTTTTGCGCAAAGCTGCAATGATGATGCCAATCTCAATAAACCTGTCCCGATTCTGCGGATTAAGCTCTTGTTTCATCAGGTGTCTCCTCCTTTCGGCTGCTGATAACATAATTATAGAGCCTTATGCGGCGGTTTTCAGCACGTTAAAGTGGGCATCTGCACAACATATAAGACATTGCGGAAATAGTAGAGCGAAAGGGGGCGAGCATATGTGCATTGCTGAAATCGGGTATAGTATCGTAAGTAGGATGTTGAAGGGATATTTTGCGTCACCGCTGAAGATGAATTCCAGTCTCAAAATGGTGCTTTTTTGAGGTTCCTAACATTCCAGAAATGATGCTACTTTGAGGACGTTAAACATTCCAAAATCAGGAGCGTTTTGAGGCTCAAAAAGCTCTCAAAAATATACTTTAATTTTCCACATGGAATGCCAGGCAGGAGGAAAACGCCTGATATAATAGTCTCAGAGAGAGCCATTCGACAACACCAACCCTATTCACCTTTGAAGAGAGTAATGAGGAGGAGACCATTGTGCAAATAACAAATCTGACTTCAATCCATTGTCCCCTGTGTATGGCCACCCTTGTGGAAGGCCAGGACATCCGCTTTTGTCATCTACAGTGCCGAAAGTGTAAACGGTACTGGGGCATCTCCGTGATAGATGGCTGTATCTGGATGCAGCATAACTGCGGTGAGGAGAGATTTTCAGCCGCCACTGTTATCGGCGAGATTCAAATCCCCAACTAAAGGATAAAAACAGAATACATTGAGACAAACTGCTAAAGGCGCAGCACTGGGAGGATGCCCTTATGTGCGTGGAAGCAGGAGTCAAAAGTTTGTAATGGTTCTGTACCGGTAGAGAAGGCCGGAGGAGAGCGGCAGACGGAAGCAATCCCTTAGGGATATTGCGTCCATCTGCCGCTCTTTTTTGCTTCAGAGGAATTGCTTCCGTCGGAAACGGAGGAAGCAATGGGACGGCACTGGGAGCCGTATACGGCAAAGTATCCGTAACCGCTGAGTTTTGAATGTTCCAACAGATTCAAGATTCGGAGGTAACGATGTACTACAACACAAAAGAATGCGGTGAACGCATTTTATGGCTACGGCGCAATGCCGGCTATTCGCAAAATGAGCTGGCGCAAAAGCTGAATATCAGCCTGGATCATTATCGTGCTGTGGAGACAGGGCGGCACGGCTGCTCCATTGACCTGCTGGTCGATCTGGCTACTGTCTTTGATGTATCCCTGGATTACTTAGTGCTGGGGAGAAAGCTCCACCCGGACAGCAGATGTATCAAGGACAAGCTGTTAGAGCTGGAGGATGCGCTGGCAGAGCTGCGCTGCTCTCTGTAGCGGGGTGGGCGTGAGACGACCATTTTGGGCGTACCACGCACTCTGAAAGCCAGACCAAATCCGCTACAATTTACTTACAGCCAAGGCAACAAGGCTGCACGAAATTTAAAAACCGAATACCATTCATCAGGTACATTACCGTGAGACGAGCCACTCGGACGGTGCGCCACGACTTCGTCGAAGCAAGCTCCGTATTGTTCGCTTCCCCGCAAGCGGGAAAGCTCATTCACTACGCTGCTTCTCCTTTCCCACAGAAGCAAGTTTGCTTCTGTGGGTACCCAAGGCGAACGAGCGATTTTTGCCAGCCCCAAAATGCCGGACTGCATCCGGTACGGCGACGAACTCTCACAGGGATAATGATACTTCTGTAATTCGCAGCCCGGCCATAAAGAAGGCGGGGAGGTTAGATGCCTATGGAGCGGCCTCGCAAGCCGCCGCCTGATGATTTCCCAATTCTCTCAGGGGCGTCGAGGACAAATGTGGGAGAGAACCGCTTTAAGATTTTATGGGAGCCGGTATCAGGAAGTGTTTCTTCCTGGGTATCGGTTCCCTTGAACATATCCAGAGGAAGGAGCATCTGCACATGGATCAAGATTTCAAGCAGTACCATCGGGGCGACATCTATTTCGCCAACTTAGGCCCCCACTACGGCAGTGAGCAGGGCGGCACCCGCCCTGTGCTGATCGTACAGAACGATATGGGGAACAATTATTCCCCCACACTGATCGTGGCTGCCGCCACGAAACGCACTGACAAGAAGCCCTATCTCCCCACCCATGTGGTGCTGAACCACATCCCGGGGATGGATTTCGATGGCGACTCTCTTTTTATGCTGGAGCAGCTTTACACCATCGACAAGCACCGTCTCCGGAGCTATGCCGGCCATCTGACCGCAGAACAGCTCCAGCGGGTCAACGTGGGGCTTGCCGCCAGCCTGGGGCTGGATGACCGCAACGACAACGCCGTGCGGATTCCGTCTCCACGGAAGAAAAAGCATTCGCCGCCGCCCATTGATTCCTCTCTGCTGCACTGCCTTTGCCCAGTGTGCCGGAACAAATTTTTTGACAGCCGACAGCATTACATCCTCCGGGCGGACAGGACGCAGAAGGAAAAGGATGTCTGCACCTACTGCCAGACCCGCATGGGTTACGACTACTACGTCATCCCCTATGTGTGGGAGGACAGTCCGAATCTTTCGGGCAAGGCGGTGAACGCAAAGTGAGCATTGACTTAAAAATCGACCCGGAGTTCGCCAGCCGCATCCCACCGCTGACCGCAGAGGAGTACCAGCAGCTGGAACAGAACATTCTGGAGGAAGGGGCGATCATCAGTCCCCTGATCGTCTGGAATGGTGTGATCGTGGACGGACACAACCGATTTCGGATTCTCCAGAAGCACCCGGGAATTCGCTACACCACCTATGAGAAGGATTTCCCCAGCCATGACGCAGCGACAGCGTGGATTTGCAGAAATCAGCTTGGCCGACGCAACCTGACCCCGGAACAGAAAAAGTACCTGATGGGCAGACAGTATGAATCCGAGAAGGAGAGCAATCAATTCCGTGGGAACCGCTACACTTTAGCTAGTGAAAGTAGCACTGGACAAAATGTCCAGTGCAAGAAATCAGAGTGGACAGCAGAACGAATTGCCAGAGAAAACCATACAAACGAGAAGTTTATCCGTCGAGCCGGAAAATACGCCAACGGTATAGACGCCGCAGACGAGGTGGAACCTGGCATTCGTCAGGAGATTTTCTCCGGGGAGATATGTCCCATCGATGCAGCTGTCCAGGCAGTAGCTCAGGCTCCCCCTGAGGAACGCCCTGCTCTGGCCAGGCGGCTCCGTGACCCGGACGTGCAGCGGCGCAGAAAGCGCCAGCCCAAGACAGAAGAAGAACGACTGATCGAGCAGATTTCCGCAGATATGGAAGCACCGAAAGGTAGCGTAACAGAGGACAATATGCTGGACACGCTCCACGGCGTGACCAACACCATGATTCGGGGCTGTGAGCGGTGCTTCGGTTTGTTCCCCACGCTGCTTTCAGAGCCGATCTACCGGGCAAGGGTCATGGAAATTATGCAGGAACCGAAAGACTACATTCTAAATTTGGAAAATGGAGGACAAATGCAGTGAAAAACAGCCTTTTGACCTATGACGAGATGGACATCAACACGGCGAACATTCTGACGCCCCGGAACAGCTATCAGCGCAATCTGAGTATCACCCGTGCAAAGCGGATCGCTGATAACTTCGACGAGCGCATCGCCAACAAGCCGAAGGTCAGCTATCGGGACGGCAATTACTACGTCTTTGACGGCCAGCATACCATCGCCGCCCGGAAGCTGCTCAACAAGGGTGAGGATTTGCCCGTCACCTGTAAGGTGTATTACGGCCTGACCGAGCAGGAGGAGGCGCTGCTGTTCGCCCAGCAGTTCGGCATTGCCGACGTGCTGACTGCCGGAACCAAGATGAGAGCCTTGATTTTTGGCAAAGACCCGGAGGTGTTGGCATTCCTGAATGCGACAGAGAGCGTCGGCTTGCACCTGGACTACGCTCAGAAAATCGGTGAGAACCAGATCGGCTGCATCAGCACGTCGTTTCGGGCGTTCCTGCGGGTCGGGCCCGACATCTACACCGAAGCCCTCCGTATTCTCATCGAGGCTTGGGGCGGAGAACCCCACTCCCTTCGGGGCGAGACCGTCCGAGCCATCATCGAGTTCGTTGATCTCTATCACGGCGAGTACAGCCGTGACCGGCTGGTGTCCAAGCTCCAGATGGTCGATCCCCTGACCATTCTCCGCAAGGGGCAGGCGATGGGTGTCAACATGGCCGGTTACAAGAAGTATCTGTACCAGGTTTTCGTCATCTACAACGGCACCAGCAGGAAAAATGCGCTGCCGCTGAAGTTTTGACCCAGGGGATGGGGGATATTTATGGTTGAAGCAACTATCTCCGGGGCGCAGACACCCGCCGCTATGAAGGCCGAGGTTCTGACAATCGCAGGGAAAAAAGTGACCATCCGCACCCCGCAGACCTGCGACAACGAGAATGTCCAGAAGGTGAAGCAGACCCTTTGGGCGGCTTGCAGCAGCCCAACCCGTTGACAAACTTGCCTTCCTGAAAAAATCGAGGGATAATGACGGCAGAAACTTGTACCTTGAAAACCGAATACAAGCAAAGAAGTCATTGTTCTTATGAAAGTGAGGATAATGATGATGGAACCCAAACGAGTATGCGCACTCTATCGCGTATCAACTGTCGGCCAGGTTGAAAAAGACGACATTCCCATGCAGAAGCAGGAATGCCGTGAATTTGCGAAAAACATGGGTTGGCAGATTGTAAAGGAATACTTTGAGAAGGGCGTTTCCGGGTATAAGGTCTCCGCCAAAAACCGGGACGCCATTCAGAGCATCCAGCAGGACGCCCTCCGTGGCACCTTTGACATCCTGCTGGTGTTCATGTTTGACCGCCTTGGCCGCCGTGACGATGAGACGCCCTTTGTGGTGGAATGGTTCGTCAAAAACGACATCGAGGTGTGGAGCACCCGGGAGGGTCAGCAGCGGTTTGACACCCATGTGGACAAGTTGATGAATTACATCCGCTACTGGCAGGCCTCCGGCGAAAGCCTGAAAACCTCCATCCGCACCAAGACCCGTCTGGAACAACTGACAGCACAGGGGCATTACACCGGCGGCTCTGTGCCCTTCGGCTACCGCATCGAAAAGCAAGGCCGTGTCAACAAGCGGAACCACGAGGTCTGCGAGCTGGTGGTGGACGAGCAGGAGGCTGAGATCGTCCGCCTGATCTTCCACAAGTATGTGGACGAGGGCTATGGTGCACAGCGGCTCAGCCACTGGCTGGACGACCAGGGCATCCGGGGCAGAGGCGGCAGGGACTTCCCCAACACCAGCATCAACCGTATGATAAAAAACGAGGTTTACACCGGCATCATTATCAACGGCGATGCCCGTTCTGAACCACTGCCGGAACTGCAAATCATTCCTCCGCAGCTTTTTCAGCGGGCGCAGCAGATCATGCAGGATCGCACGAAGCCCCACAGCCCCACGCCGCTGAACTGCAAGAGCAGGGCGCTGGTGGTGGGCTGTATCTACTGCGGCCATTGCGGAAACCGGCTGACGCTCACCACATCTGGGCGCAAGCGGAAGCACACGGACGGCAGCTACTACTATCAGAGCATTGCACGGTATCAGTGTCACTACAAGGTGCGGCACAAGAGCCTGTGCGATGGGCAGTCCGGCTACACCGTCAGCATCCTGGACAAAATCGTGGATGAGGCGATTCGGACAAAATTCGCCTCCATTCAGGCAGCTCCCAGAAGTGAGATTTTGGGCGCACAGCATGAAAAACAGCTTGCCCTGGCAAAGAGCAAGGTGGCGCAGGCGAAAAGCCTTTATGCACAAAAGGCGAAAGAGCTGACTGACCTGCGGGCGGAAACGCTGAAGGTCATCCGAGGCGAAAGCAAGCTAAGCGCAGAGCTGCTCAATTCACTGGTGGCGGAAACAGAAGCACAGGCAGCCGCAGAGGAACAGAACCTGAAGAAAGCCCAGGCGGAGCTTGACCAGCTTTTGGCTTCTAATGCAGCAGCGGAGAAGGAGTACAATCAGATTCTGAGCTGGGCAGACCTCTATGACCAGGCATCCTTCGATGCAAAAAAGATGATCGTCAGTCAACTGATCCGGGCAGTCTATGTCCGCCGGGATTACGAGGTGGAGATTGACTTCAATATCTCCTTCGATGAGGAGCTGTGGCAATAAAAAAGTTCCAGGGAACTGCCATTTTAGCAGTTCCCTGGAACATGGTGGACCTGAAGAGACTCGAACTCTCGACCTCTCGGATGCGAACCGAACGCTCTCCCAGCTGAGCTACAGGCCCTCATTTTCTGCTGCGAACCGTTTTCCGACCCTGAGCGCAGGCTCTTTACAAATCCGCAACAACGATATTATAGCACGTTTTCAAAATTTGTAAAGAGCCGCAGCCCAAAAAATCCAAAAAAACTCTCTCCCGGCTCTCCGGCTCAGAAGCTGGCGATGGGGATGGAGCCGTCGTCCCGGCCCTTTTCCACACTGCGAATCTCCATCTCATAGGAGTAGCCGTTGTCGGCAGTCACCCTGACGGTGTCCCCGGCTTTGTGGCCCAGCAGGGCCTTCCCCACCGGCGATTCCCGGCTGATGAGGCCCCGCAGCGCATCCTCCCGCATGGTGGTGACGATTTGGTAGGTCTCCTCCTCGTCGATGTCTGCGCAGTACACCACCACCTTGTCGTACAGCCCGATCTCGTCCTCTCCGGAGTGGTCCTCAATGATGACGGCAGTCTCGATCATCCGCTCCAGGTAGCGGATACGGCTCTCGTTGGCGTTCTTTTCCTTCTTCGCCGCCGAATATTCAAAGTTTTCGCTCAGGTCGCCAAAACCCCGGGCCACCTTCACCGCCTCCAGCAGCTCCGGACGCTTCGTGATGCGGCGGTAATCCAGCTCTTCCTGCATTTTTTGGAGGTCCTGACGGGTCAATTTATCATGCATGGTGGTTTCCTCGCTTTTCCAAATGACTGCGGAGCCGCCTGTGCCCCGCCTTTGCATTATACCACGGTTTCCCAAAAAGGGAAAGCCCTGTGTTCCGGTGCAAAATGCAATTTTTTATGCAGTTTCACCGTTCGGGAATTGACAGCCATGGAGGAAGTCGTTATAATGTAAACTGTAATTTTTTTGGAACAACATTTTTATACAATCTCCACGGCAGGAGAAGGCTGACAAATGCCACAATTCTACCAAACAAAACAATGGAAGGAGACCCAAACATGAAAGCACTCGTACTCGACAGGCTGGATCACATCTCTCTGCAGGAGGTGGACAAGCCCCAGATCAAGCAGCCCGGCGACGCCATCGTAAAAGTCGCCCTCACCACCATCTGCGGCAGCGATCTGCACCTGATCCACGGCCACATGAAGTCCAACCCCCCCGTATATTCTCGGCCATGAGATGGTGGGCGTTGTAGAATCCGTGGGCGAAGGCGTTACCAAGGTCAAGCCCGGCGACCGGGTGGCCTGCCCGCCCGGCACCCACTGCGGCTTCTGCGAGAACTGCAAGAAGGGCTGGTATGCCCACTGTCTGAACGGCGGCCCCATGGGCAGCGGCCTGGGCACCGGGGGAACCCATGCGGAATACATCCTGATTCCCTATGCGGACGAAAATCTGGTCCACATCCCGGCGTCCGTGACCAATGAGCAGGCCCTGCTGGCCACCGACATTTTCGCCACCGGCTACACCGCCGTGAAGGACTGCGAGCCCGGCCCCGGCAAGACCATCGTCATCATCGGCCCCGGCCCGGTGGCCCTGGCCGCTGTCATCGCGTCCAAACTGTTCAACCCCGATAAGATCATCATCGCCGGCCGGACCCAGGCGCGGCTGGACAAGGCCCTGGAGCTGGGGGCGGATTACGCCATCAACACCAGGCAGGAGGATATGGTCGCCAGAGTCATGGAGCTGACCAATGGCAGAGGGGCCGACGGCGTCGTAGAGGCGGCGGGCGCCCAGAAGACCCTGGAGGACGGCCTCCGCTGCCTGGGCGTCCACGGCGTCCTCTCCATGGTGGGCATCCCCGGAGGGCCGCTGCAGGTACCCTTCAACGAGGTGTTCATGCGGAACCTGACCATCCGCTTCGGCCTGGCGGACCTCAGCATGAACGAGCATATTTTGCAGCTCATCGAGGAGGGCAAAATCGACCTGACCCCGCTGATCACCCACCACTTCCCCCTGGAGGAGATCGAAACCGCCGTCGATATGTTCGAGCATAAGAAGGACGGCTCCATCAAAATCGCCATCCACCCGTAACAAATGGCAGAAGCAGCCCCGTCAGAATCTTCTGACGGGGCTGCACTTTGTTGCCTGTGTGATTTTGCCGCCTGGGGTTACGCTTCCTTGTCCAGCGCCGTGTACACCACAGCCGCCAGGGCGCCGCCCACCAGCGGGCCGACGATGAAGATCCAGACCTGGGCCAGGGCGTCGCCGCCGGCGAACAGGGCGGGCATCAGGCTCCGGGCCGGGTTGACGGAGGTGCCGGTCAGGGCAATGCCCAGGATATGCACCAGCGTCAGGGTCAGGCCGATGACCAGACCGGAAACCGCGGTGTTCTCCACCTTGCTGGTGACGCCGATGATGGCCAGGACGAACACAAAGGTGAGGATGATCTCCACCAACAGGGCAGAGCCGACGTTCCCATGCTCCCATCCAGCCTGAATCTGGTTGGCGCCGAAGCCGCAGTCAAAGCCGAACACAATGCCCAGTATCACGCAGCCCACGGCAGAGCCCACCAGCTGGGCGATGACATAGCCCACGAAGTCCTGAACGGAGAGCTGCCGACGAATCAGCATGGCCAGGGAGACCGCCGGGTTGATATGGCAGCCGGAGACGTTGCCGATGCTGTAGGCCATGGCCACGATGACCAGGCCGAAGGCCAGGGCCGTCAGCAGGTAGCCGCAGCCTGAGGCGCTGTCACAGCCCACGGCGACAGCGGTTCCGCAGCCAAACGTCACCAGGACACAGGTTCCGATGGCCTCGGCGATGTATTTTCTGATGTTTCCCATTCTGACACAACTCCTTTTTTGCAGCGTTTTCGCTGCTGATTAAGGTCAGTATAGCATGGTTTGTAGGGAAAGGCAAGACCGCTGTACGATTTATCGTCGAAAACTGTGAAGAAATTGCGCTCAGAGCGGGACACTTTCGGGGGCAGCGTTTCTGCTGCAGCGCCCTGCCTAGGGAAGGAACGGGAAGGGAACCGTCTCTGTCTCCTCCGGCCCCGCATCGGAGGAGACAGCGGAGGTCTCACCCTCCTGCTCCGCATCCGCCTCCGCGTCCTCTTCCTCCGGGGCGGTGCAGGCGGGGTAGGACTGGGTATCCCAGCTGTAGCGCTGGGACAGATCCTCATCATAGTGACGGAAGGTTTCCTCATCCGCACCCTCGGTGATGTCCACATGGAAGCTGCCGCCCTCTGTGGTGACGATGTTCCACCAGTGGGGCACATCGTCCCTGGTGCCGTACACCGTCTCGCAGGAGATCCCCGCCAGATCGCACAGCACCTCGAAGGCCATGGCCAGGGCGTGGCTGGAGGCATCCTCCCCGGTCAGGGCATCATAGACGCTGTCGCTGCCCGTCTCGGAGTGATTCCCCAGCGCCGCCAGCCGGGAGTACAGCAGCCACACGCCGGTCTCGTCCTGACTGACGGAGCCGCTGGTCATGGCGGCGGCGGTGGAGCGTACCTCCTCCGCCATGCGCTGCAGCTCCTCCTGGGTGTTGCCCCACTGGAAGGTGATCTCCACAACGCGTTTTGTGCCGGTGGAGTGGTACACCGTCACCAGCACGCTGGGGTACTCCACCGCATAGGAGGGGTTCTGATAATAGGCTTCCTGCACCAGGGACAAAATCGCATTCTGGTCGGCATAGTAGCTGCTCATCTCCAGCACCAGCTCCTCCTCCCAGCTTTGCAGGGCGCCGGCAATGGCGGCGCGAATCTCGGTGGTGCCGTTGACGGTGCGGATGGAGGCGATCTGGTCAAAGGTGCGGCGGTAGGTATAGGTCACGGTACACTCGTAGTAGGTGACGATGTGCTGGTAAGTATAGCTGATGCCGGACAGGGCATAGGTGCCCAGTGGGTCGTCCTGCACCACCTCCTGACAGGCGGTCTCCAAATCCTCCCCCACGTCGCCGGTGTACTGGTAGAGCCGCACCGTCCCCTCCGTCTCCCCCATAGTGACGAAGTACTGGATGCAGTTCAGCAGCTCGGCATAGGTGGTGGCCCGGAGGATAGAGACATCCTCCGTGTCCGCCGTCTGCTCCACATAGGGCACCACGGAGGAGTAGCTCCGGGAGGCAACATAGCCGCAGGAGGTCAGGGGCAGCAGGCCGCAGAGGAGCAGCGCGGGAATGGTTCTCCGGTTCATAGGGCCTCCTGTTCTGTCATGAAAGTCGGTTTAACGGTATCCTGGGGCAAACCCCCGGTGAAAAACGTCCCGACCCCCGAAACGGGAGCCGGGACGGGGCGATGCAGTGGGAACTTACAGCTCCTTAATGGCGGGGGCGTAGGCTGCGTACTTGGCCACCTTGGCGTCGCACTCCTCCTTGGTGGAGGCGTTGGCCAGGATGTACACCTTGATCTTGGGCTCGGTGCCGGAGGGACGGATGATGAAGGTGGTGCCGTCCTCCAGGTCATAGGCCACCACGTTGGCGCCGGACAGCTCCATCTGCTCCACCTTGCCGCAGCTCAGGCAGGTGGAGGTGCCGGACTGATAGTCCTTGGCCACCAGCACCTTGGTGCCGGCCACTTCGGTCAGGGGCTGGGCGTGGAGCTTGGCCATGATCTCGGCCATCTTCGCCATGCCGTCCAGACCGGGCATCACCAGGTTCATGGTCTTTTCGCTGTAGAAGCCGTACTTGGCGTAGCAGTCCATCAGGGCGTCATACAGGGTCTTTCCCTGGGTGGCGTAATAGGCGGCCATTTCCACCACGATGACGATGGCGGTGACGGCGTCCTTGTCCCGGACGTAGTCGCCAAACATATAGCCGCAGGACTCCTCAAAGGAGAAGATGACCTGGCCTTCGCCGGACTGCTCCAGCTGGTCCTTCTTCTCGCCAAGGAACTTGAAGCCGGTGAAGGTACGGGCGCACTTCACGCCGTTGGCCTCTGCCACCTTGGTGGCCATGGCGGAGGAGACGATGGTGGTGTTGGCATAGGCGTTGGCGGGCAGGGTGCCGGCACGCTTCCGGGCCTGAATGGCGTAGTCCTCCAGCAGGATGCCGGTCTGGTTGCCGGTGAGGACGGTGTAGTCCCCGGAGGAGGTCTTGACCATGACGCCCACACGGTCGGCGTCGGGGTCGGAGCCCACGATCAGGTCGCAGCCATGCTCCTTGGCCAGGTCAACGGCCAGGTAGAAGCCCTCCGGATTCTCCGGGTTGGGGGAGACCACGGTGGGGAAGTTGCCGTCAATGACCATCTGCTCCGGCACGCAGTAGACCTTCTTCATGCCCAGCCGCTTCAGCGCTTCGGGGATCAGCTTGTGGCCGGTGCCGTGGAAGGGGGTGTAGACGATGCCGAAGTCATCCGCGACCTTGGCCACGGACTCCCGGTCGATGACCTGCGACATGACGTTGGCCAGGAACTTCTCGTCGGTCTCCGGGCCGATGATGGTGACCAGGCCCTGGGCCTTGGCCTCGTCCAGATCCATGATCTTCACATCGTCAAAGACGTCCAGCTCCCGCATTTTGGCGGCCACCACTTCGGCGGGGCCGGGAGGCAGCTGTGCGCCGTCGCTCCAGTACACCTTATAGCCGTTATACTCCTTGGGGTTGTGGGAGGCAGTGATGTTGATGCCCGCCTGGCAGCCATACTCCCGGACGGCGAAGGACAGCTCCGGGGTGGGGCGCAGCTCGTCATACAGCTTGACCTTGATGCCGTTGGCGGCCAGCACGGAGGCGGCTTCCTCGGCAAACTCCTGAGAGTGGTTCCGGCTGTCGCAGGAGATGGCGACGCCCTTTTCGCAGGCTTCCGGCCCTTCCGCCTTCACGACCTCGGCGAAGGCCTGGGTGGCATGGCCCACCACATGGCGGTTCATCTGATGCAGGCCCACGCACATGGTGCCCCGCAGACCGGCCGTGCCGAACTCCAGCGGGCCGAAGAAGCGGGACTCGATTTCCTTCGGGTCATCCTTGATTGACTCCAGCTCAGCCCGTTCCTCATCGGACAGGGCGGGGCTGTTGAGCCACTTTTCATAAGTCTCCATAAAAGACATAGGGAACACCTCCACAAAAATTGCGCCAAGAATGGAGCTTCCTGACATTACCTCTCTATTATAAACGATAACAGGGTGATTTGTCTAGCATATTATGAAAAATCATTGTAAAAATTGTGCGGCAGCTCCACAAAAAGTCTGCTCCGCAGCAAAGCGCCAGCCGGCTCCGACAGAGCGGAGCCGGCTTGTGATTTATCGTATTACGGTAAATTTATCGTTTATCGATATATTATTTATGATATTCAGAGTCTCTGTTGATTTGAAAGGCCCGATAGAGCTGCTCCATCAGCATCACCCGGGCCAGGTGGTGGGGGAAGGTCATGGGGGACATGGAGAGGCGCAGGGCCGCTTCTTTTTTCAGAGAGGCGTCCAGCCCATAGCTGCCCCCGATCAGAAAGGACAGGGAGGACTGGCCGGACACCGCCAGCGCCGACAGCGTTTCCGCCAGCGCCTCGCTGCTCATCTCTTTGCCCTCCACGCACAGGGCGATCACCGTGGTGCGCTTCGGCAGCCTGGCCCGGATGGCGGCCCCCTCCTTTTTCAGGGCGGCGTCGATCTGGGCCGGGGCGGGATGCTCCGGCAGGCGCACCTCCGGCAGCTCCGCCAGCTCCAGCCTGCACAGGCCGGTGAGGCGCTTGCGATACTCCTCCACCGCGTCCTGATAGAACCGCTCCTTCAGCTTACCCACGCAGATCACTGTGATGTTCAGCATAGGACACCTCCGTCGGTCACAGGTAATAGGGGCGGCTCAGCGCGTCCCTGGGGGCCACCTCCAGCGCCGGGTGTACCCCGGACTGCTCCAGCACCTGAGAGACCACCTGATAGGCGTGCTCCGGCGTATTGTTCTCCTGGCTGAGATGACCCAGCACCAGAGTTTTCGCCCCGTGCCGGGCCAGGTACGCGCCCAGGGCGCCCCCTGTCTCATTGCACAGATGGCCGTGGTCCCCCAGAATCCGGTTTTGCAGCGGGAGGGCGTAGGGGCCGCTTTTCAGCCATTCCTCATCGTGGTTGGCCTCGATCAGCGCCAGCTCCACCCCGGCGGCCACGGTGCGCACCTCCTCCGGCACCCAGCCCAAATCCGTCACCACGGCCAGGCTGTGTCCCCCGCCGGTGCAGCGGTAGCCCACGCTGTCCGCCGCGTCGTGGGGGGTGGAGAAGGACTGCACTTCCAGCGCCCCCACCTCCACCGTCTCCCCGGCGGAAAAGGTATGTAGCAGCTCGCCCACCACGGGATACTTCTCCGCCGCCCGGCTGCCGGTGCCTGCCGTGGCGTACACCGGCGTGGGGTAGCGCTTTAAAAAGACCCTGAGCCCGACAATATGGTCGCTGTGCTCATGGGTCAGAAAGATGGCGTCCAGCGCCTCCGGGTCCAGCCCGGAGGCCTGAAGACGGGTGGTGATTTTTTTGCAGGAGATGCCCGCGTCGATCAAAATGGCGGTGTCGTCCTGTTGGACGAGGACGCAATTCCCGCCCGAACCGCTGGCCAGTGTGCGAAGTAACAATGGTATCCCTCTCCAGTTCCGAACCTGTCCGCCCCGCCGGGGCAGGCTGCGCGATGCCTCTGAAAAGCGCAGATCGGAGCCGCTCCGACCTGCGCAGACAGAAACGCATATGGTTTTTGTGTTGTCTCTACGGTTGTTTCAGCGGCTGCCGCGGTATGCCTCCGGCCCGTCCGTGTGCGCAAAAGAGCCCTACTTTTTGCACACTTTTTCATAGCCCGGCAAACTGCCGTCAGCCCACCTGATTGTCCCCCAGACGGCTGGGCGTCCGGGTGTCCACCAGCTCGATATCCGCGCCGATACCCTTCAGCTTGCCCACCAGGTTTTCATAGCCCCGCTCAATATAGTGGATGCACTCAATGGTGGTGGTGCCTCTGGCGGCCAGGCCGGCCACAACCATGGCGGCCCCGGCCCGCAGGTCACAGGCCCGCAACGGTGCGCCGGTGAGGTAGGGTACCCCCTCGATCACCGCCAGTTTGCCGCTGACCTGAATCCTGGCGCCCATCCGTTTGAACTCATCCACATACCGGAAGCGGTTGTCCCAAATGCCCTCGTCGATGGTGCTGGTGCCCTCGGCAATGCAGAGGACAGCGCTCATCTGCGCCTGCATATCGGTGGGGAACCCGGGATAGGGCATGGTCTTGATGTTTGTGCGGCGGAGCTTGCCTGTGCGCATGACGCGGACACAGTCGCCCTCCTCCTCCACCTGAACGCCCATCTCCGCCAGCTTGGCGGTGATGCAGTCCAGATGCTTGGGAATCACATTGCGAATCAAAACGTTGCCCCCGGCAGAGGCCACGGCCGCCATATAGGTGCCCGCCTCGATCTGGTCGGGGATGATGGAATAGGAGCCGCCGCGCAGCTTTTCCACGCCGCGGATCTTGATGACATCGGTTCCTGCGCCCATAATATCGGCGCCCATGGAGTTCAGGAAGTTGGCCAGGTCCACCACATGGGGCTCCTTGGCGGCGTTTTCAATCACCGTCAGCCCGTCCGCCAGCACAGCGGCCATCATAATGTTCATGGTGGCGCCTACGCTGACTTGGTCCATATACACCGTTGCGCCCTTGAGCTTGCCCTCCGGGGCGCTGGCATAGACAAAGCCGCCCTGAACATTCACCTGTGCGCCCAGCGCCCGGAAGCCCTTAATGTGAAGGTCAATGGGGCGAACACCCAAATCGCACCCGCCGGGCATGGACACCTCCGCCCTGCCAAACCGGCTCAAGAGGGAGCCGATAAAGTAATAGGAGGCACGCATCCTGCGGGACAGGGAGTCGGGCACACGGAAATTATGAATGTGAGAGCAGCAAATTTCAACAGTATTGGAGTTAATGGAGCGAACTTCTGCGCCCAGCTCCTGCAAAATCTCCAGGACCAGGGTCACATCGCTGATTTGGGGGACATTTTCAATGCGGCAGACGCCGTTTACCAGGAGCGCGGCAGGCAAAATTGCAACGGCAGCATTCTTCGCGCCGCTGATGACGACCTCACCAACAAGCGGCTTACCGCCGTGAATGACATATTGATACAAGGTGACACCCTCTTTTTCATATATAGCGTCCCGAGACGCAGCAAAAGCAGGAGAAACGCAGCATTCCAGCGGAGACAATCTATCACACGCACCATATAAACCCCTGGAATGAGATCCGTCACTGCTCATAGAAGTCAGCCATAAGCTTTAGACACCTATAGTATAACACCATTCCACGAGAATTGTAAAGTCAAAACAGCAATTCCACGGAAATTTTTTTGGCGTGAAAAGTCCTGCAGGTTTCTGCCATGAACCGGGGCGGGGCGCGCATAAACTGGAGTCCGGGAGGGGTGAAGCAGCTTGCAAATCGCTATGCTGGGCAATCTGGTGCTTGGTATCCTGGCCCCGGCGGAGGAGCTGGCGGAGCGCGGGGTCAGCCCAACCGCGCCGGACGGAGAGGCGCTGCTGCGCCTGGTATGGGAGGTGTGCCGGCAGGAAGGGGTTTGTCCTTCCAGGGTGGACGATGTGGCAGTCAGCGTGAGCCGGGACAGACTGACCATCCTCTGCTTCCTGCTGCCGCCGGAGCGGGAGTGCTTTCTCTTTGAAGGGCTGGGGGAGGCGCTGGATGCCCTCCGCGGGGCAGGGGTTCCCAGGAGCTGCACGCTGCTGCGCTGTGACCGGGGCTATGTGGCCGCCACCGGTTCGGCCAGGTGCGGGACGATCCTGGCCGAGTTCGGCCTGCGGCTGGACGACAGCGCCGCCGTCCGGGCCTGGGCCCGGGGCGAGGTGCTGGCCCAGGGCAGGCAGCTGGCCGCCCTGCTCCGCCGCAGGCGCTGAGGGCGGGCGGCCATGCGGGGGCAAAGCCAGTTTTGACAGCGGTGCGGATTTTATACATGGCAATGACACAGCAATGAAAAGCGCCGCGGGAAATGGTTTCCCGCGACGTTAAAAATCACGACTTTATTCTACACTTTTCATGGATGGACGCAGAGGCGTATTCGGAGGCGATGGTATCGGCTTGGGGGTTGTTCTTCCTGGATAAGGGCTGATGAAGAAAAGCCGTCTGAGAAACGCCTGTTGCCGCCCTTCTCCGCTCTCATATGCAACCGGAAACAGCAAACAGGCCCAGGAGGCCGCTGAGCGCCTCCTGGGCCGATTTAATTGGTAATAGGGGAAAAGGAATAGCCGTCCGGATTTATCCGTTCTGAGAAAGCTGGAGGCGGCCTCAGCCGTTTAGCCACTTGGTATAGTCCACTTCCATAAACTGCGCCCGCTGGAACTTATCCTTCAGATGGAAGGGCACGGTGCAGTCAAAGATGGTCTTGCAGCTGATGCCCACATCGGTGATGGAGGGGTCGTAGGCCGGGCTGGCGCTGGGGTCCAGAGGATGGCAGCGAACGCCGGGGATGATGACGATGTCCCGGTCCCCCTGGAAACGGGTGTTCATGGCCCAGAGGACGTCCCGGGTGTCGAAGATGTCCACATCCTCGTCCACCAGGATGACGTGCTTCAGCTCCGGGAAGGCGGAGAAGGCCAGCAGAGCGGCCTGGCGCTGCTTCCCCTCGTCGGTGTGGACGGTCTTGCGGCACTGGAGGATGGCCATATACTTGCCGCCGCCGGAGGGATGGGCGTAGACGTTTGTGACCTTGCCGGGCAGGGCCTTTTCGATCATGTTGTAAATGCTGGCCTCGGTGGGGATGCCGGCCAGGTTGACATGCTCCTCAGAGGGGCCGATCACCGTCTGCATGATGGGGTTCTTCCGGGTGGTGACCGCCTTCACCTTGATGAGCCAGCACTCGTTGGAGGCGTGGCCGTTGTAGCCGGGGAACTCCGGCATGGCGAAACCGGTGTGAGAGTTCTGATCCTCCACCACCTTGACGCCGGGAACGATCTCGCCCTCGATGACATACTCCGCGTTGGCGATGGCGTTCTCCTCAATGGCGACGCACTTGTGCATCACCACGGGGGTCTGACGGATAGCTCCGGCGATGGACAGCTCGTTGTAGCCCAGGGGGGTCGTAGGCGGCTCGAAGCAGGAGCCGATCTCGATGGCGGGGTCCACGCCGATGGAGACGGAGATGGGCAGGGGCTGGTTCAGCTCGGTGGCCCGCTCCGCCATGGCGCCAATGTGGCGGCTGCCCGGCTGGAGGAAGATGGAGATCTCATCCTTGGCCTGGATGCACATCCGATGGATGGTGACGTCGGACAGGCCGGTGTCCGGATGGGTGGCGTAGCACATGCCCATAGTGATATAGGGGCCGGCATCCACAGGGGTGTTGGTGGGGGCGGGGATCAGTTTGAACAGGTCAAAATCCGGGTCGGTGGCCAGGTGTACCACCTCCTGACAGGGGGCCAGTTCCTCCGTGACCACAGGCTGGATGGGGTTCTTGGCGCACTCGCACAGCAGCTTGCCCAGATCCTCCTTTTTGCAGCCCAGCAGGTTGCCCACCCGGTCACGGCTGGCCAGCAGGCCGATCACCACGCTGGCGTCCGGGTGCCCCTTCACGTTGTGGAAAATCATGGCGGGGCCGTCCACCTGGGTGGGACGCATGACGGTGCCGCCCGCCCCCACATAGCGGTATACGCCGGACAGTTCCGCCTCCGGGTCGACCTCCACATTGGTTTCCACCAGCTGACCCGGCTGCTCCCGCAGGACGGCCAGCGCGGTGCGCAGATCCAGAATATCGGTTCGGTTATTCATAGTCGATGCTTCCTCCTGTTTTTATGATTGGAATACAAACACCCGCGTTTCTGACAGGCGTTTTTCAGGCAGATGCGTTTTCCCGCAGCGGCAGGCAGTACCTGTCAGTCGGCTATTATAACAGATTTTTTCAAAAAAGTCCAGATAAAGCTGACCGGGCGCAGAGAGCTGCCGCTTTTATTCTGATTATAGTTTATGAAAACTTGACAATCAATTCGTTTTCCCGCGCGATCTATGCCAGGCTGGAATTGATTTGCGGTCTGATCTCCTCCGGAACACGATGAAAAAACAGCAGCCGTCTCCCACAGGGAGCGGCTGCTGTGGACCGCCGCAGGCTCAATAGATGGGCAGCGTCGGCTCGTCCTTCTGTGCTTCCGGCCCGCGATCCTGCACCACAACATTTTCCGGGTTGATCCTGCTCTTGCGCAGCATCATGTTGGGGATACCGGAGCTGGCGCACAAATCCTTCACCTGCTTCTGGATATAGGGGAACATCTCGTCATAGCACTGGGCGTGGAGCTGCTTTTTCGCCGCCTCGTCCAGCTGGCCGGTGAGCTTGAAGGTGCCCCGCATTTCCACGGAGCAAAAGAACTGGTCTCCGCCGTCGGTGTCCTTCAGGCTCTGGTACAGGGACGCCACCGCATGCTCCCCATCCGGGGCGTAGTTGACGTTGAAGGAGAAGCCGGCGTTCAGCTTCAGCTGAGACGGAGTTTTGATTTTGTTGGAAAAGTGAATCTCCACCACCTGGGTGCCGATCAAATCTGCTGTTGCCATTGCATAATGCCTCCTAAAGCTATGGGAATCGGATGGGTATAGTGTACCACAATTTGCGGGAAAAGGGAAGTGCAATTCCGGAGTGGGGTATTGGTATTCCGTTCCACGTTTTGCGCAAATCATTCCACATTGCATCTGTTGCGCGGAGGCGGGACGATATGGTATAATGGGAATGAAAAAATGCCCCTGCCGGGCAAGGGCAAAACGCTTTTTCTTCCAATATTTTCTTCCAAGGGGGCAACCGGCCGGATGCGTATTGTGCGCCGCCAGTGAAAGGAGAACACCACCATGTATGATGTCACCGCAATCGGAGAACTGCTTATCGACTTTGCCTGCAAGAGCACCAACGATGCAGGCTACCCCACCCTGGCGGCCAACCCCGGCGGGGCCCCCGGCAATCTGCTGGCCGCTCTGAACGCCTACGGCTGCAAAACCGCCTTTCTGGGCAAGGTGGGGGAGGATACCTTCGGCAAACTGCTGCTGGGCACCCTGGCCCAGGCGGGCATCGAGACGAAGGGCATCGTCTCTGACCCCAACTGCTTCACCACCCTGGCCTTCGTCACCCTGGATGAAACCGGCAGCCGCACCTTCAGCTTCGCCCGGAAGCCAGGGGCGGATACCCAGCTCTCTTTCGGGGAACTGGACTTGAGCCTGATCGATGATTGCCGGGACTTTCACTTCGGCACCCTGAGCCTGACAGACGAGCCCATGCGCTCCGCCACCCGGCAGGCGGTGGCCTATGCCCGTCAGCAGGGGAAGCTGATCTCCTTTGACCCCAACCTCCGCAAGCCCCTGTGGCGGGATTTGGAGGAGGCGAAACGCCAGATTCTGTGGGGCCTGTCCCAGGCGGACATCGTCAAGCTCAGCGACGAGGAGGTGGACTTCCTGTGGGGCTGCGCCCCGGAGGAAGGGGCGAAAAAGCTCCATGAGGCGTACGGCGTAACGCTGGCCTTCGTGACCCTGGGGCCGGAGGGCTGCTATTACTCGGGCGGCACCGTTTCCGGCCGGGTGGCCACCCCTCAGGGGATTCAGGTGGTGGACACCACCGGCGCGGGGGACATCTTCGGCGGCAGCGTCCTGAGCCGCATCCTCCGCAGCGGGAAGGCGCCGGAGGCCCTGACGGAGGAGGAACTGCGGCAGGCCACCCGCTTCGCCTGCTGCGCCGCCAGCCTGTCCACCCAGCGGTACGGCGGCATCCCCAGCGTGGCCCCGGAGGCGGAGGTGCTGGCCCTGATGGCGGAGCAGCCGGACTGACCGCCGCCCTGTCCTTCCTGCCACAAATGAATACATACAAAAACCGCGCCCCGGTTTTCCGGGGCGCGGTGCTGGTTTATGAAAATAAAGTCTTACTTCCCTGCGCCAAGCAGCTCATAGCTCTTGCAGACAGGGGCAAATGCCTCAGCAGACGCGGCGTCATACCACATCAGGTTGTTGGTGGTGGCCTTGTCGAACATCTGAATCAGGCGGGGCTGGAAGGTGAACGGAATGGTTGCGCCGGAGGAGACGTCAATGGTCAGGTCAACGGTGGGAACCACCATGACGACCTCGTCGCCGCCGCAGTCGCAGTGCAGGTGCATGGAGGAGCCCAGCATCTCGGAAACCTCCACCTTGGCGGACAGGTCGCCCTCGCCCACGGTGACGTGCTCAGGACGGACGCCCACCACGATGTCGCAGGGCTGCTGGCCGTTGGCCTTCAGAGCGGCCTGCTGCGCATCATCCAACTTGATCTTCTCGCCCTTGACGATGACGGAGTACACACCATTCTCCAGCACCAGCTTGGAGTCCTCAAAGAAGTTCATCTGGGGGGTGCCGATAAAGCCAGCCACAAACAGGTTCACCGGCTTGTTGAACAGCTCCTGAGGAGTGCCGATCTGGTTGACGATGCCGTCCTTCATGATGACGATACGGTCGCCCAGGGTCATGGCCTCGGTCTGGTCATGGGTAACATACATGAACGTGGTCTTGATACGGCTGCGCAGCTTGATGATCTCAGCACGCATCTGGTTCCGCAACTTGGCGTCCAGGTTGGACAGAGGTTCGTCCATCAGGAACACCTTGGGCTCACGGACCATGGCGCGGCCGATGGCCACACGCTGACGCTGGCCGCCGGACAGAGCCTTGGGCTTACGCTCCAGGTACTGGGTGATGTCCAGAATCTCAGCCACCTCGCGGACCTTCTTGTCGATCTCCGCCTTGGGACGCTTGGCCAGCTTCAGAGCGAAGGCCATGTTCTCATACACCGTCATGTGGGGATACAGAGCGTAGCTCTGGAACACCATGGCGATGTCCCGGTCCTTGGGGGCCACATCGTTGACCAGCTTGCCGTCGATGTACAGCTCGCCGTCGGAGATCTCCTCCAGACCGGCCACCATACGCAGCGTGGTGGACTTACCACAGCCGGAGGGGCCGACCAGGACGATAAACTCCTGATCTGCGATGGTCAGGTTGACGTTCTGAACAGCCGTCACCTTGTTGTCGTAGACTTTCTTGATACCTTTCAATACTACTTCTGCCATTTTTCTTGACTCTAGTGATCCTGCCTCCGCAAAAGACCACCTCACAGCCGCGCTATGCGCGCACCGCATACGACAGGTCTCCACACTGCCGCACCGCGAGCCTCACGGGAATTGACTGCCTCCTTTTGGAATGTATGGAGCATCATTTTTGTGGAGTGACGCTCCACCATGATCTATATGTGCCGGGGTACATCCCCGTTTACACCGAAAGAATGTATGGTGTAACGTTTTTTCAAAAAACCTTATCACCTATATCACAGTTTACCAGACGGAAAGGAAAATGTCAACTGTTTTTCAGCATATTTTTGAGTCTCTTTCCCGACGGAAAAGGGGCCGCGCAGACGCGCGGCCCCTCTGGCTGCAATCATGGTTTACAGGCAGGTGTACCCCATCAGGTACTCGTCCACCTCACGGGCGCAGGCCCTGCCCTCGGCAATGCCCCACACCACCAGGGACTGGCCCCGGTGCATATCCCCGGCGGTGAACACCCCTGGGACGTTGGTGCTGTACTTCCCCGCTGCCGTTTTCACGTTGGTGCGCTGGTTCAGCTCCACCCCGAAGGCTTCGGAGACGTAGGGCTGAGAGCCCAGGAAGCCCGCCGCGATCAGCAGCAGCTGGCAGGGCAGGGTCTCCTCGCTGCCCTCCACCGGCACCATCATCCGGCGGCCAGTGGTCTCGTTCACCTTGCTCTCCAGATGGACGATGGTGACGGCGGAGAGCTGGCCGTTCTCGTCCTTGTGGAATTCCTTCACCGTGGTCTGGTACAGCCGGGGGTCGTGGCCAAAGACGGCGATGGCCTCCTCGTGGCCGTAGTCCGTCTTTTTCACCAGGGGCCACTGGGGCCAGGGGTTGGAGGGGAGCCGAGTGGAGGACGGCTCCGGCATCATCTCCAGCGCGGTGATGCTCCTGCAGCCGTGGCGCATACAGGTGCCGATGCAGTCATTGCCGGTGTCGCCGCCACCCACCACGATGACATCCTTCCCCTTGGCGGAGATGTTTTTGCCGTCGGTGAGGCCGGAGTCCAGCAGGCTCTTGGTGTTGCGGCGGAGGAAATCCACGGCGAAGTAGATGCCCTCGGCGTCCCGGCCCGGCCCCTGGAGGTCCCTGGGGTTGGAGGCTCCGCAGCACAGCACCACCGCGTCATACTGCTCCATCAGCTCCCCGGCGGGAACGGTGTTGCCCACGTCGGCGTTGGTGACGAAGGTGACGCCCTCCTCCCGCATCAGGTTCACCCGGCGGTCTACGATGGACTTCTCCAGCTTCATGTTGGGGATGCCGTACATCATCAGGCCGCCGATGCGGTCAAACCGCTCGTACACCGTCACCGAATGGCCCCGGCGGTTCAGCAGGTCCGCCACCGCCAGGCCGGAGGGGCCGGAGCCCACCACGGCGATGCGCTTCCCCGTCCGCACAGCGGGGATACGGGGCTGAATCAGTCCGTTCTCCCAGCCGTACTCGATGAGGGCCAGCTCGTTCTCCTTCACGGTGACGGGGTCGCCGTTGGCCCCGCAGGTGCAGGCCGCCATGCACAGCCCCGGGCACACCCGCCCGGTGAACTCCGGGAAGGAGGCTGTCTTGCACAGGCGGGTCAGGGCGTGCTCCCAGTTGCCCTTGTAGATCATGTCGTTCCACTCCGGAATCAGGTTGTGGAGCGGGCAGCCGGAGTACATCCCCGAGAGCTGGATGCAGCTCTGGCAGAAGGGGACGCCGCAGTTCATGCACCGGGCCGCCTGCTCCCGCCGCTCCTCTCTGTCCAGCATGGGGTGAAATTCGTTGAAGTTCTGAATCCTGGCAAGGGGCTGGATGGCGGGGTTCTCCTTGCGCTCATAGTCTAAAAATCCGGTCGGTTTACCCATTGTCTGTTCCCTCCTGCTCAGTTCGCTGCGATGCTGTAGAACGCATCAATTTCCGCCTGCTCATGGGTCAGGCCCTTTTCCTCTGCCCGGGCGATGGCTTTCAGCATCCGGTTGTAGTCCACCGGCATGATTTTCTTGAAGTAGGGCAGGTAATGCTCAAAGTCCGCCAGAATCATCTTGCCCTTCTCCGAGCCGGTGGCGGCCACGTGCTCCTGAATCATGGTGCGCAGCTCCTGAATATCGTGCTTCTGCTCCACCAGGTCGATGTTGACCATGCTCTTGTTCACCCGGAGGTACAGGTCCCGCTTCATGTCCAGCACATAGGCGATGCCGCCGGACATACCGGCCGCGAAGTTCTTGCCGGTGCCGCCCAGAACCACCACCCGGCCGCCGGTCATGTACTCGCAGCCGTGGTCGCCCACGCCTTCCACCACGGCGTAGGCCCCGGAGTTCCGGACGCAGAACCGCTCGCCGGCCACACCGGCCACGAAAGCCTTGCCCGCCGTGGCGCCGTAGAGGGCCACGTTGCCGATGATGATGTTCTCGTCTGCCTTGAATCGGGAACCTTTGGGAGGATAGACCACAATCTTGCCCCCGGAGAGGCCCTTGCCCAGATAGTCGTTGGAGTCGCCCTCCAGCTCCATGGTCAGCCCCTTCGGGATGAAGGCCCCGAAGGACTGGCCGCCGCCGCCGTAGCACTTGATGCGGTAGGTGTCATCCGGCAGGCTGCTGCCGTAGAGGCGGGTGATTTCGCTGCCGAAGATGGTGCCCAGGGTGCGGTCGGTGGAGCTGATCTTCAGCTCCATGGAGGCGGGCTTGCCGCTCTTCAGAGCCCGGCCCATCTTCTTCAGGAACACGGATTCGTCCACCGTCTTTTCCAGCTCGAAGTCAAAGACCCTGGCGGGGTCGAAGTGGCGCTCCTCGCTGTCGATGTAGGGGTTATTCAGGATGGCGCTCAGGTCCACCGTGTCCGCCCGCTGGGTGATGCGGTTTTGCCGGGCCTCCAGCTTGTCGCTGCGGCCGACCATCTCCTCCACGGTGCGGAAGCCCAGCTTCGCCATGATTTCCCGGAGCTGGCGGGCGATGAAAAGCATATAGTTCTCCACATATTCCGGCTTGCCCTGGAAGCGCTTGCGAAGGGTGGGGTTCTGGGTGGCGATGCCCATGGGGCAGGTATCCAGGTTGCACACCCGCATCATGACGCAGCCCATAGCCACCAGGGGGCCGGTGGCGAAGCCGAACTCCTCCGCCCCCAGCAGGCAGGCGATGGCCACATCCCGGCCCGTCATCAGCTTGGAGTCCGCCTCAATGACCACCCGGGACCGCAGGCCGTTCTGAATCAGGGTCTGGTGGGTCTCCGCCACACCCAGCTCCCAGGGGAGGCCGGCGTTGTGGATGGAGCTTTTCGGCGCCGCGCCGGAGCCGCCGTCGTAGCCGGAGATCAGGATGACCTGGGCGCCGCCCTTGGCCACGCCTGCGGCGATGGTGCCCACGCCGGCCTCGGACACCAGCTTCACGTTGATGCGGGCGCCCCGGTTGGCGTTTTTCAGGTCGTAAATCAGCTGGGCCAGATCCTCAATGGAGTAAATGTCGTGGTGAGGCGGCGGAGAAATCAGGGACACGCCGGGGGTGGAGAACCGGGTCTTTGCCACCCAGGGGTACACCTTCTTGCCGGGGAGGTGGCCGCCCTCGCCGGGCTTCGCCCCCTGGGCCATCTTGATTTGAATTTCGTTGCCGCTCATCAGGTACTGGGAGTTGACGCCGAACCGTCCGGAGGCCACCTGGACGATGGTGCAGGCCCGCTCGGTGCCGTAGCGGTCGGCGGGCTCGCCGCCCTCGCCGGTGTTGGAGTGCGCCCCCAGGTGGTTCATGGCGATGGCCAGGCACTCGTGGGCCTCGGCAGAGAGGCAGCCGTAGCTCATGGCAGCGGTCTTGAACCGCTTGACGATTTCGTACTCGCTCTCCACCTCGTCCAGGGGGACGCCGCCGTTCTCGTCAAACTTGAAGTCCATCAGCCCACGGAGGGTGTGGGGGACGGAGTCGTCGTCCACCGTCTGGGCGTACTCCTGGAAGGTCTCATAGCTGCCGGTGCGGACGGCCTGCTGGAGCAGGGCGATGGTTTTCGCGTTGTACAGGTGGTCCTCGGTGCCCCTGCCCGCCCGGGACTTGTGGGTGCCGGGGCTGTCCAGGGTGGTGTCGATGGTCAGGCCCAGGGGGTCGAAGGCGTGGTTGTGGTTATACTCCACCGTCTCCTCAATTTCCTTCAGGCCGATGCCGCCCACCCGGGAGACCGTGTTGGTGAAGTATTTGTCAATAACCTCCTTGGAGATGCCCACCGCCTCAAAGATCTGGGCGGACTGGTAGGACTGGAGGGTGGAAATGCCCATCTTGGAGGCAATCTTCACGATGCCCTTCAAAATGGCCTGATTGTAGTCGTCAATGGCCACGGAGACTTCCTTGTCCAGCAGCTTCTTCTCCACCAGCTCCATGATGCACTCCTGGGCCAGATAGGGGTTGATGGCGGACGCGCCGTAGCCCAGCAGGGTGGCGAAGTGATGCACTTCTCTCGGCTCCGCCGTCTCCACCACCACGGACAGGCTGGTGCGCTTCTTCGTCCGCACCAGGTACTGCTGGAGGGCGGACACCGCCAGCAGGGAGGGGATGGCCACATGGTTCTCATCCACGCCCCGATCGGAGAGGATCAGGATGTTGGCCCCCCGCCGGTAGGCCCGATCCGCCGCCACGAACATCCGGTCAATGGCCCGCTCCAGCGGCGTGTTCTTATAGTACAGCATGGAGATGGTCTCTACCTTGAAGCCGGGCTGCTTCATGCTGCGGATTTTCAGAAGGTCGATGGAGGTGAGAATGGGGTGCTTGATGCGCAGGGCCTTGCAGTTCTCCGCCACCTCCCGGAGGAGGTTGCCGCCGCTGCCCAGGTGGACGGCGGTGTCCGTCACCACTTCCTCCCGGATGGCGTCGATGGGCGGGTTGGTGACCTGGGCGAACATCTGCTTGAAGTAGCTGAACAGGGGCTGGTGCTGCTCGGACAGCACTGCCAGGGGGATATCCACACCCATGGCGGCGGTAGGCTCCTCGCCGGTCTGGGCCATCAGCAGGATGGAGTCCTTTACCTCCTCGTAGGAGTAGCCAAAGGCTTTGTACATCCTGTCCCGCTCGTCCTGGGTGTAGGTGGTAATGTGGTGGTTGGGGATGGGCAGGTCGTGGAGCTCAATCAGGTTCATGTCCAGCCACTCTCCGTAGGGCTGGCGGCGGGCGTACTTCTCCTTCAGCTCGTCGTCGGTGACCAGGCGGCCCGCCACCGTGTCCACCATCAGCATACGGCCGGGCTGGAGGCGGGATTTCATGACGATTTTCTCCGAGGGCACATCCAGCACGCCCACCTCGGAGGCCAGCACCAGCTGGTCGTCATCGGTGACGTAGTACCGGGAGGGGCGCAGGCCGTTCCGGTCCAGCACGGCCCCCAGGATGTCGCCGTCGGAGAAGATGATGGAGGCGGGGCCGTCCCAGGGCTCCATCATGGTGGCGTAGTAGCGGTAGAAGTCCCGCTTCTCCCGGCTCATGTTCTGGTCGTTGGTCCAGGGCTCCGGGATGCACATCATCACCGCCATGGGCAGCTCGATGCCGTTCATCACCAGGAATT
>JAJQCJ010000141.1 GCA_021202775.1 Clostridiales bacterium
AGCCCGTTCAGGCCGGGGCCGGAGGCCGCCACAAAGCCCAGGGCGAAGGGGGAATAGCTCCCCAGCACCAGGCTCCGGCTGAGCCAGAAGGCCCCCGCCATCCGGAGGGGCAGCGCCACCCAGGGCCGCCACACCGGCTTCTTCCGTTTGCGGACAGGGGCGGTGGGCTTCCCCTGCCGTGTTTCCCGTGTAAACATTCCCATCTGCTCCTTTTGCCCCGCGCCTGTGGCGGAGGGGGCCTCTGTCCCTCCCATTATAGAGGACGCGGCGGACGGAAGCGGTCGGGAAATGGGGGCGTTTCGCGCTTAGCGCTTAGGGATGGAGAAACAGAAATGGGTCGATTGCGGGAATTGGCGTCCGCAGCTTTCCCCAAAAGGCAGGGACAGTTTTCCGCAGCCGGAACGGGCCGCAGCGGCCCGCCGGGCGGTGCAGGGTAAGTAATCTCATGGTTGACAAACCGGCCGCGCTGAGCTATAATAATCTTGACAAGGCAAAGTGTCAAAACTTCTGATGTACTCATCGGGCAGCCCCCCTGTTCATGTGAACAGGGGGGCTGTTCCCGTTGCTGACGGCGCAGAACAAAACCCCAGGAGGAATCCTGGGGTTGACAAACCGGCCGTGCTGGCCTATAATAAACATAGAAAGGGCGCTGTCCGGTAACGGTTAGCCCCCGTAGTAGGTTAAGAAGTAACCGCCACTTTTGGGCTTGGGGCGGTTACTTCTTTTTGTTATAGTAAATTGTCAGAAACAATCCACATAATCCAATGATTACAAGACAGAGAGTTAAAACTTCCATCGTGCTCATCGGGCAGCCCCCCTTTCCTTCGAGCAGGGGACGCAAAGAAGCTGCCCCCGCAGAGGGAGCAAACCGCCACCGTATTGGACAGCGCCAGCTCTTACAAAGAAGAGCCATTGACAGAATACCACAGCTTTCCCCGGAAAGCAAGATGGTTTTCTTTGTGTGGAAAACCTGCATGGATTTCGTTGACAAACTGCGGCACATGGGGTATAATAAGCATAGCAAGGGCGCTGTCCGGTAACGGTTAGCCCCGAGTGAATAGCTACAGAAGTAACCGCACTATTAGGCTGGGGCGGTTACTTCTTTTTGTTATAGTAAATTGTCAGAAACAATCCACATAATCCAATGATTACAAGACAGAGAGTTAAAACTTCCATCGTGCTCATCGGGCAGCCCCCCTTTCCTTCGAGCAGGGGACGCAAAGAAGCTGCCCCCGCAGAGGGAGCAAACCGCCACCGTATTGGACAGCGCCAGCTCTTACAAAGAAGAGCCATTGCCAGAATGCCACAGCTCTCCCCAAAAGGCAAGATGATTTTCCCAGCGCGGAAAACCTGCATGGATTTCGTTGACAAACTGCGGCATATGGGATATAATAAACGTAACAAGGACGCTGTCCGGTAACGGTTCGCCCCTATGTCACAGAAGTAACCGCCACAAGTTGCAGCGAGGGGCGGTTACTTCTTTTTGATGATCTGAATGAACAGATTACAAATGCCGATGATTACAAGACAGAGCTGAAATACTTCTGACGTATTCATTGGGCAGCCCCCTTCCTCAGAAACGGAGGCAAGAAGCTGCCCCCGTAAAGGGGCAAACCGCTACCGTATTGGACAGCGTCCAGCCTCCGGAGAGGCCATTCACAGGATACCACATTTGACAGGAAAAGGCAAGAACCTCATTCCTGCACTGTAGGCGTTTCCAGGTCGGAATGAAAGGAAGGACTTCCATGAGCAATTACAAAATGAACACCAAATGCGTCCAGTCCGGCTACACCCCCGGCAACGGCGAGCCCCGGCAGATCCCCATCGTCCAGTCCACCACCTTTAAATATGACACCAGCGAGGATATGGGCAAGCTGTTCGACCTGGAGGCATCCGGCTACTTCTACACCCGGCTGCAAAACCCCACCAACGACATGGTGGCGGCGAAGATCGCCGACATGGAGGGGGGCACCGCCGCCGTGCTGACCTCCTCCGGCCAGGCGGCCAACTTCTTTGCCCTGTTCAACATCTGCCAGTGCGGCGACCATATCGTGGCCTCCTCCTCCATCTACGGCGGCACCTTCAACCTGATCTCCGTCACCATGGCGAAGATGGGCATCACCACCACCTTCGTCTCCCCGGACTGCACCGAGGAGGAGCTGAACGCCGCCTTCCAGCCCAACACGAAGGCCGTCTTTGGGGAGACCATCGCCAACCCCGCCCTGACGGTGCTGGACATTGAGCTGTTCGCCAAAGCCGCCCACGCCCACGGCGTCCCCCTGATCATTGACAACACCTTCGCCACCCCGGTAAACTGCCGCCCCTTCGAGTGGGGGGCCGACATCGTCACCCACTCCACCACCAAGTACATGGACGGCCACGGGGCCGCCGTGGGCGGCGCCATTGTGGACTCCGGCAAGTTCGACTGGATGGCCCATGCGGACAAGTTCCCCGGCCTCTGCACCCCGGACGAGTCCTACCACGGCATCACCTACGCCGAGAAGTTCGGCAAGGAAGGGGCCTTCATCACGAAATGCACCGCCCAGCTCATGCGGGACTTCGGCTCCATCCAGTCCCCCCAGAACGCCTTCCTGCTGAACCTGGGGCTGGAGAGCCTCCACGTCCGGATGCAGCGCCACTGTGAGAACGGCCTGGCGGTGGCAACCTTCCTCCAGAGCCATCCCAAGGTGGCCTATGTGAACTACTGCGACCTCCCCGGCGACAAGTATCACGCCCTGGCCCAGAAGTATTTGCCCAACGGCTCCTGCGGCGTGGTGTCCTTCGGCCTGAAAGGGGGTCGGGAGGCGGCCTCCGTCTTTATGAAGGCGCTGAAGCTGGCCGCCATCGAGACCCATGTGGCCGACGCCCGGACCTGCTGCCTGAACCCCGCCTCCTCCACCCATCGTCAGATGAACGATGAGCAGCTGAAGGAGGCCGGCGTCCCGGCGGAGCTGGTGCGGATGAGCTGCGGCATTGAGGATAAAGAGGACCTCATCGCCGACCTGGCCCAGGCCCTGGATCAGATTCCGGACTGAGGACGTACCCCCTGACGAAAAGACAACACCCCCGCCCACGGAAGGAATCCCTTCCTGTGGGCGGGGGATTTTTCATCAGCTGTGATGATTTTCGTGGGAATCGTTGTGGTGGGAATCGGAATGGTGGGAGGAGGAGCTGGTGGACGTCTGGGTCTGGGAGGCGGAGCTCTCCGCCTGAGAGGTGCCGGTGCCGGCATCCCCCGACTGAGTTCCATTGACGGGGACGCAGCCGGTGAGCAGCGTCAGCGCAGTCAGCGCCGCCAGAAGGGTCAGGACGATTCGCTTTTTCATGGGGTTCACCTCCCGGCTCTCAGGTGTGAAATAAATTGGGGGAATTTTACTTTTCGGACTATAACTATTATACCCCTCGACTTCCGCTGTCAAGCGGCGTTCCCGGAATTTAAGAAAAGATTAAGAAAGGGAGAGAACCCTGAGGGAAAAGGGCAGCAGCGTCAGAGCGTTCCTTTCCGCAGACAAGGAGTGAGAAAGGAAAGCGGTTCCTGTCCCTGCCGGGGCAGGGATGACTGCCGGACGGGCAGCCATAACGCAAAACGACAGTCGATCCTCACGAAACGCAAAAAAGAATTGCATTGCCGCCCCAAGTTTAGTACAATAAGGGCAGCAGAACCCAAACGGAAAGGAGCGAACCGCTGTGATTCAGGATCTGGAGGGCGCGCAGTTCTCCAATGTCTGGCGGGACATTCAGCCCAGCCCGGAGGACAGAATATACATCCCCAGGGGCGGGGGCGTGCTGGTAAACGAGGCGGGGGAGCTGCCCATGCGGTGGGAGATTCCCCACATGACCGACGCCGAGTTCCGGTATCTCTTCGAGGCGGACGATGAGCGATATTTCCTCTGCCTGACGGAGCTGGCAATGCTGGGGGCCAGAGGCTACGACTGGCAGCCCGCCCGGCAGACGGCCCGAAACGCCCGGCCCATGTACCGGGCGCTGGCTGGATTCACCGCCATGCACCTGGCGGACTGGTACGGGAAGAACCGCTTCTGCGGCCGCTGCGGCGGGGAGACCGTCCCCGGCCATGACGAGCGGAAACTGGTCTGCCCCAACTGCGGCAATGTGATCTATCCCCGGCTGAACCCGGCGGTGATCGTGGCGGTGACGGACGGGGAGCGGCTGCTGATGACCCGGTACCAGCCCGCCCATCGGTCTGTGCGCCACTTCGTGCTGATCGCCGGCTTTGTGGAGATCGGGGAGACGGCGGAGCAGTGCGTGGCCCGGGAGGTGCTGGAGGAGACCGGCCTCCGGGTGAAGCGCATCCGCTACGCAGGCTCCCAGCCCTGGGGCTGTGAGGGCAACCTGACCTTGGGCTACTACTGTGAACTGGACGGGGACGACACCATCACCCTCCAGGAGGACGAGCTGAGAGAGGGCTGCTGGTTCCGGCGGGATGAGGTGCCTGTGCCGGACGACGAGGTATCCATCACCGCCCACATGATACGGGCCTTCCGGGAGGGCCGGGAGTGGGAAACCCCCTTCACCTGAGGCAGAAATCAAAAAGGAGGAAGCGCTATGTCGTACATTTGTCTCTTTGCCAACGAAAACGGCGTCTCCGTGGCCGGGGACAGCCGCATCACCCTGCAGCCCGGAAAACTGGGGCTGCACTTCGGCGGCCGGAAGGTGTTTTCCGACCCCCAGCAGAACACGGTGTGGTGCTGCTGCGGCCTGGTCACCTTCGGCGGGGTCCATTACCCCTCGGCGGCGGCCCGGATGCTCCGGAACCCGGACCGGAGCCTGGCCACCGCTCTGGAGCGCATCGGCGGCATGGTGGGGCCTGCCACCAGGGCCAACAGCCGCCTGTACCGGACGGACTGCTCCTTCCACCTGCTGGTGGGCCGGGTGACGGACGGTAAGGTGGACGTGCGGCGGCTGGAGGCCCTGAACGGCGAGGTCACCATTCAGCGGCTGGACGGCCCGGTGCTGCTGGAGGCGGGGTGGCGCAAACGGCTCTACCCGGAGGCCCCCCGGCCGGAACAGTTCGCCGGGGACAGCCTGGAGCAGCTGAACCGGCGGGCGGTGAAGCGGGTGCAGGCGGTGAGCGCCATCGACAAGGCCAAACACGAGGCGGACAGAAACTGGGTGCAGACCGTGGGCGGCAACGTCCGCTGCGCCTCTGTCCCGGCCATCCCTGGGGAGGCGGCGGCATGCTCTACACAGCGCTGACCAAGCAGGCGGCGAAGCTGGCCTTTGCCGCCCATCAGGGGCAGACGGAGGACTGCGGCATCCCCTACATCTCCCACCCCTGGCACCTGGCGGAGCAGATGGACACAGAGGTAGAGACCGCCGTGGCCCTCCTCCATGACGTGGTGGAGGACACAAGCTGGACCCTGGAGGCCCTGGCGGCGGAGGGATTCCTGCCGGAGGTGCTGGAGCCCCTGGCTCTCCTGACCCACGACCCGGCGGAGCCGTACCTGGACTATGTCCGAAGGCTCAAGGCAAACCCCGTGGCCCGGAAGGTGAAGCTGGCGGATCTCCGCCACAACAGCGACCTGACCCGGCTGGACAAGGTGACGGAGCATGACCTGGCGCGGCAGGAGAAGTACCGTCAGGCCATCGCCATCCTGACGGAGCAGGACGAGGGGGAGGCGCGGCTGGAGCAGCAGTTCCGGTTTATCCTGGAGCTGGACAAGGAGAAGTTCATCCAGCGCCAGACCTACCTGACCGACGGCCAGCGGCGGGAGAACGACGCGGAGCACGCCTGGCACATGGCGCTGATGGCGATTCTGCTGCAGGAGTACGCCAACGAGCCGGTGGACGTGCTGAAAACCGTGACCATGATCCTCCTCCATGACGTGGTGGAGATCGACGCGGGGGACACCTACGCCTATGACGAGGCAGGGAAGGCCACCCAGGCCCAGCGGGAGCAGGCGGCGGCGGAGCGGCTCTTCGGCCTGCTGCCGGAGGAACAGGGCCGCGCCATGAAAGGACTTTGGGAGGAGTTTGAGGCCAGAACCACCCCGGAGGCGAAGTTCGCCCGGGTGATGGACAACCTCCAGCCCCTGATGCTGAACCACGCCACCGACGGCAAATCCTGGGCGGAGCATTGGGTGCATCTCCACAACGTCCTGACCCGGAACGAGATCACCCCCCAGGGCAGCGAAGCCCTGTGGAATTACGCCAGAACACAGTTCATCCAGCCCCATGTGGGGAAGGAACTGATGGACGATTGAAGGTGAACACCATGACAAAGGAACTGGAGGCCCGGCTCCACTGGACCATGAGCCAGCTGGCCGCCCTCTCCGACCAGCTGGACGAGGTGCTGGAGGCTCTGGACGCCTCCTGTGAAGGCAAGACGAAGCGGGAGAGCAAACAGATTCAGGAGCGGTGCGACGCCCTGGCCGAGGCCCAGGACAGCATCACCGACGCCATCCACTGCATTGAGGACGCGCTGGAGGAATGAGCCGGCGTTTTACGCCGGATTGTGACAAATCTGCCGTGAAATGTCCTTGCTTTTGGCAGCCCCGCCGTTATACAATGATTTTACCATAAGAAAAACGAGGGGATTCCCGTATGAACGCATCCAGACAGACCAGAGATCTGACCCAGGGCAGGCCGCTGACCCAAATCCTGCTGTTTGCCCTGCCCCTGGTGGCGGGGACGCTGTTTCAGCAGCTCTATAGCTTTGTGGACACCGTGATGGTGGGCCGCTTTGTGGGGGTGGACGCCCTGGCGGCGGTGGGGGACACCTATTCCCTGAACTTCCTGACCCTGGGATTCATCCAGGGGGCCTATGTGGGCTTCAGCATCCCCCTGTCCCAGAGCTACGGCGCGGGGGAGCCGGAGGAGCTGCGGCGGTACTACTGGAACGGCTGGTACCTGTCGGCGGTGATCGCGGTGGTGATGACCGCCCTGACCACCCTGTTCGCCGGGCCGCTGCTCCGGCTGGTGCAGACCCCGGAGGATATTTTCAGCGAGGCGATGGCCTACATCCGCATCATCTTTCTGGGGCTGCCGGTGACGATTTTCTACAACTACGAGGCCAACACCCTGCGGTCGGTGGGGGATTCCCGCCACCCGCTGTACTTTCTGCTGATTTCCAGCGGGGTCAATATCCTGCTGGACTACCTCTTTATGGCGCCCCTCCAGATGGGGGTCCGGGGCGCGGCCCTGGCCACCGTGCTGAGCCAGGCCCTCAGCGGGGCGCTGTGCCTCTGGTGGCTCCACGGCAAAACGGACGTGGTGGCCCCCAGGCCGGGAGAGCGGCAGTTCTCCGGGCGCCACGTGAAGCGGATGTGCGTGGTGGGCCTGCCCATGGGGGTTGAATACGCGGTGTCCGCCCTGGGGGCCGTGGTGCTGCAGGGGGCCATCAACAGCCTGGGCACCACCGCCATCGCTGCCCAGACCACCGGGGAGAAGATTCGCCAGATGTTCACCCTGCCCATGGAGAGCGTGGGCATGGCCATGGCCACCTATGTGGGGCAGAACTTCGGGGCGAAGCGGCTGGACCGCATCCGGCAGGGCATCCGGGCCGGGCTGCTGATTCAGGCGGTGTACTGCGTCCTGGCGTGGCTGGTGCTGTTCCTGGGCAAGCGCTCCTTCGTGGCCCTGGTGCTGGGGGATTCCACCAGCGACGCCGCCCTGGGGGCGATTCAGTATCTGACTCTGATCAGCCCCTTGTTCCTGCTGCTGGGGATGCTGATGATTTTCCGCAACACCCTGCAGGGGATGGGATACAGCTCCTACGCCCTGCTGTCCGGCGTGGCGGAGCTGATTGGCCGCAGCGTCGGTTCCGGCATTGCCGTCGCGTTGACCAGCTTTGCCGTCATCGGCGTCACGAACCCAATGGCCTGGGGGCTGGCCATGTGCTACTGCGCCGTGATGGTAGCCCACTTCCTGCGCAGGCATGAGAGCATGATGAGAGAGGAAAAAGAGTATGAGCGGTGATCTGGTGTCCATCGCTGCCCAGCAGGTGCTGGTCATGTTCCTGCTGGTGCTGGTGGGCTATGCGGCGGTGAAGTCGGGGGCGGTGAAGGCGGAGCTGCGGAGCGGCCTGTCCGACCTGCTGCTGAACATCATCCTGCCCGCCATGATTATCAACTCCTACCTGACGGAGTACGACCCCAGCATCTCGGCCAACCTGGCCGTCACCCTGGCGGCCAGCACGGCGGCCCTGCTGGTGAGCATTGGCATCAGCGCCCTGGTCTGCGCCCGGGTGAAAAGCGCCGACGCGCCGCTGATGCGCTTCGCCATGGGCTTCTGCAACGCCGGATACATGGGCTTTCCGCTGATTTCGGCGCTGTTCGGCAGCGAAGGGCTGCTGTACGCCAGCGTGTTCCACACTGTGTACAACCTGTTTGTGTGGACGGTGGGTGTGCGCCAGCTGGAGCGGGAAAAAACGGGGCATGGCCTTTCCGCCGTGGTGGACGTGCTGAAGAAGCCCACCATGATCGCCATGGTCATCGGTCTGGTGATTTATTTCGGGCAGATTCCCATTCCGGAGCTGATCGCGGAGCCCATCGGGCTGCTGAGCAACGTGAACACCCCCATGGCCATGTTCATCACCGGCATGGTGATGGCAGGCAGCAGCCTGAAAACCACGGCCAGGGACTGGCGGATGTGGCTGGCCGTGGGGATGCGGCTGCTGGTGATTCCGGCGGTGACGCTGGGGCTGTGCTGCCTGGCCGGGGTGAACGGCATGGTGGGGGCGGTGGTGGTGCTGCTGTCGGCCTGCCCCTGCGCCAGCATTACCTCGGTGTTTGCGGTGCGCTATCACTATGAGGAGGCCCTGGGGGCGGGGATGGTGGTGATTTCCACCCTTTTGAGCATCGGGGCGCTGCCCCTGTTCGCCGCGCTTGTGTCCCTTTTAGGGTAAGAGAGAACGAAAAACTGCCGGTTTTTGTATGAAAAACCGGCAGTTTTTTGACACCCACGGCTGCGTGTAGAAAACCCGCGAAAAATGCGAAAAAACCCGTTGACAAACGG
>JAJQCJ010000024.1 GCA_021202775.1 Clostridiales bacterium
CGATGGCGGGAATGATGCCCTCGGTGCGGCTCAGGTACTCAAAGGCGCAGACGGCTTCTTCGTCGGTGATGCTGACGTACTCCGCCCGGCCGATGTCGTGGAGCCAGGCGTGCTCCGGGCCAATGCCGGGGTAGTCCAGCCCGGCGGAGATGGAGTACACCGGGGCGATCTGTCCGTATTCGTCCTGGCAGAAATAGCTCTTCATGCCATGGAAGATGCCCAGGGAGCCGGTGTTGATGGTGGCGGCGGTCTCTTTCGTGTCGATGCCCCGGCCTGCTGCCTCGCAGCCGATGAGCCGCACGTCCTTGTCCTCCAGGAAGTTGTAGAAGGTGCCGATGGCGTTGGAGCCGCCGCCCACACAGGCCAGCACCACGTCAGGCAGCCGCCCCTCGGCCTCCAGAATCTGGGCCTTGATTTCCCGGGAAATGACGGCCTGGAAGTCCCGGACGATGGTGGGGAAGGGGTGAGGCCCCATGCAGGAGCCCAGGAGGTAATGGGTGTCGTCAATGCGGCTGGTCCACTCCCGGAAGCAGGCGGAGCAGGCGTCTTTCAGCGTGGCGGTGCCGGACTCTACCCCGTGGACTCTGGCCCCCATGAGCCGCATCCGGTAGACGTTCAGGGCCTGCCGCTCCATGTCCACCTTGCCCATGTAGATGTCGCACTCCATGCCCAGGTAAGCCGCCACCGTGGCGGTGGCCACTCCGTGCTGGCCTGCGCCGGTCTCGGCAATCAGGCGGGTCTTGCCCATCTTCTTCGCCAGCAGGGCCTGGCCCAGGGCGTTGTTGATTTTGTGGGCGCCGGTGTGGTTCAAATCCTCCCGTTTCAGGTAGATTTTCGCGCCGCCCAGGTCATTGGTCATCCGCTCCGCGTAGTACAGCAGGGAGGGGCGGTTGGCGTAGTTATTCAGGAGGGTGGTCAGCTCGGCCTGAAAGTCCGGGTCGTCCTTATATTGATTGTAGGCTGTCTCCAGCTCAATCACTGCATTCATCAGCGTCTCCGGGATATACTGCCCGCCGTGAATGCCGAATTTTCCGTTTGACATGGGGAATTGCTCCTTTACTTGTAAAATAGCCATTCAGGGGCAATGTCATCAACTTAAGGAGATTGGTTCTCTTAAGAAAAGTTGCTATAGAGGAAATAAAAGGCGTTCTCACCCCTCAGTCTGGCCTTGCGGCCAGCCAGCTCCGCCGTCAAGCGGCATTTCCGCTTCGCTCCCTACCCTTTCAGGGGAGCCAATGGCGTGGTGATTCCCGCAGTTTCCTTGCCTCCCCCGAAGAGGGAGGGGGACCGGCGTTAGCCGGTGGAGGGGTGTGTTTCCTTAAATTAATGACGTTGCGTTCATGGAAGGGCGCGGACGGCGGCCACCGCCCGGCGCATCTTGTCCGGGTCCTTCAGGCGGTCCGTCTCGATGCCGCTGGAGATGTCCACCCCCCAGGGATGCACCTGGGCGATGGCGGCGGCCAGGTTCTCCGGGTTCAGCCCCCCTGCCAGCAGGAAGGGGCGGGATACCCCCGCCACCAGGCTCCAGTCAAAGGTGACGCCGCAGCCGGTGCCGCTGTCCAGCAGGGGCATGTCTGCCGGGGTCCGGACGGCGGCGGCCACGTCCGCCGGGGTCTTCACCTGGAAGGCCTTCCAGACGGGCTTTCCCGCGGCGTCGGCCAGGGCACGGATGGTGTCCGCCGTCTCGTGGCCGTGGAGCTGGGCGATGTCGATGACCCCGGCCCGGAGCAGCCCCTCCAGATAGGCCGGGTCGTCGTCCACAAACACCCCCACCAGGGGGATGGCGCTGTCCAGTTCCTCCCGCATCCGCCCGGCCTGCTCCGGGGAGACGGCCCGCCAGAACTTGGGGTTCCGGGCCAGAATCACCCCGGCGTAGTCCGGCCGGACGGCGTTGACGGCGGCGATGTCCTCCAGCCGCCGCAGGCCGCAGAGCTTGATTTTCGTCATGGGTCAGCCCCCTTTCAGGGCGTCCAGCATCCGTTTTTTATCCGGGGAACGCATCAGCGTCTCCCCGATCAGTACGGCGTCCGCCCCGATGGACCGGAGGGCGGCCACGTCCGCCGGGGTTTTCACCCCGGACTCCGCCACATAGAGGGCTTCCGGGGGAATCAAATCCCGCAGCCGGGCGGCGTTGGAAAAGTCCACGGAAAAGTCCTTCAAATTCCGGTTGTTCACCCCGATGATGGAGGCCCCCGCCTCCACGGCGGAGGCGACCTCTTTCGCGTCGTGAGTCTCCACCAGGGCGGCCAGCCCCAGCCGGTGGCACAGCTCCAGGTACCGGGCCACTGTGGCGGTGTCCAGAATGGCGCAGATCAGCAGCACGCAATTGGCCCCCATGACCTTGGCCTGATAAATCTGGTACTCATCCACCACGAAATCCTTCCGCAGCATGGGGATGGAGACGGCGGCGCGAATCTCTGTAAAGATTTGGTCAGAGCCTAAAAACCACTTTGGCTCCGTCAGGCAGGAGATGCAGTCCGCCCCCGCCGTCTCGTAGTCCCTGGCAATGTCCAGATAGGGGAAATCCTTCGCAATAATGCCCTTGGAGGGGGAGGCTTTCTTCACCTCGCAGATGAAGCGCATCCCTTCACGCCGCAGGGCAGCGTCAAAGGCGGCGCCGTTTGCCAGGCCGCCCTGCTGGGCCAGCTCCTGCATCACGTCCAGGGAGGTCTCCTCGCTGTCCCGCAGCACCCGCACCCTGGCGTAATCCGCCAGGGCGTCCAGAATATTACTCACGGTTGGACTCCCGAATCAGGGCCTGGAGCTTCTCATAGGCCGCGCCGGAGTCAATGAGCTGGCCCGCCAGCTTGATGCCGTCGGCGATGGAGGGGGCCTGCTCCGCGATATAGAGGGCCGAACCGGCGTTCATCAGCACCACGTCGCGCTTGGGGCCGGTGAGCTTGCCGGTGAGGATGTCGGTGACGATCTGGGCGTTCTCCGCCGGGGTGCCGCCCTCGATGTCCTTTTTCGTGGCCCGGGTCAGGCCGAAGTCCTCCGGCTTGAGGACATAGCTCCAATACTCCCCGTCGTGGAATTCGCAGACGGTGGTGGGGGCGCTGATGGACAGCTCATCCAGCTTATCCTGACCGTGGACCACCATGCCCCGCTGCACGCCCAGGCTGGTCAGCACCCGGGCCAGAGGCTCCACCAGATACTCGTCATAGACGCCCAGCAGCTCATAGTAGGGCTTGGCGGGGTTGGAGATGGGGCCCAGGATGTTGAACACGGTGCGGAAGCCCAGCTCCTTGCGGATGGCACCCACGTATTTCATGGCGGGGTGGAACCGCTGGGCGAACATGAAGCAGATGCCGATCTCCTGGAGCAGGCGGGCGCAGGTCTCCGGCCCCTCCTGGATGTTGACCCCCAGGGTCTCCAGGCAGTCAGCGGTGCCGCAGCTGGAGGAGGCGGCCCGGTTGCCGTGTTTGGCCACCTTGATGCCGCCGGCGGCCATGACGAACATGGAGGTGGTGGAGATGTTGAAGCTGTGGGCGTTGTCGCCGCCGGTGCCCACGATCTCCATGGTTTTCAGCCCGCCGCCGTCCACCGGCACGGCCAGCTCGCTCATGGCGGCGGCGCAGCCGGAGATTTCATCGGCGGTCTCCGCCTTGGCGCTCTTGGTGGAGAGGGCCGCCAGGAAGGCGGAGGTCTGGGTGGGGGTGGTCTCGCCCCGCATGATTTCGCCCATCACCTGATAGGCTTCGTCGTAGGTCAGGTCTTCCTTGTTGACGATTTTTACAATGGCTTCCTTAATCATTTCAGTTACCTCCATTTTTGATTTGAATTTGAATGAAATTTTGCAGTATGGTTTTCCCACAGGGGGTCAGAATGGACTCCGGGTGGAATTGCAGACCAAAGACAGGATATGAAGTGTGCTCCACTGCCATGACCTCCCCGTCGTCGGTCCGGGCGGTGACCCGGAGGCAGGGGGGCAGGCTGTCCGCCACGGCGGAGAGGGAGTGATACCGGGCCACCGGCTCCGTCTCCCCGCAGCCCCGGAACAGGGGGGAGGCGGGGTCCAGAGCGGCCTGGGACTGCTTGCCGTGCATCAGCTCCTTTGCGTAGCTGACGGTGCCCCCATAGGCTTCGCAGATGGCCTGATGGCCCAGGCAGACCCCCAGGATGGGGATTTCCCCGGCGAAGCGGAGGACGGCCTCCTCACAGATGCCCGCATCTCCGGGCCGCCCGGGACCGGGGGACAGGACGATGTGGGAGGGGGACAGGGCGGCAATGTTCTCCAGCGTGATCTGGTCGTTCCGCACCACCCGGATGTCCGGGTCGATGCCGCCGATGAGCTGGTACAGGTTGTAGGAAAAGCTGTCGTAGTTGTCGATCAGGAGAATCATGTCAGTCAATGCCCCCTTCGCTGGCGCGGACAGCGTTGACGCAGGCCGCCGCCTTGTTGATACATTCCTGATATTCCTTCTCCGGCACGGAGTCGGCCACAATGCCCGCCCCGGAGCGGACAAAGACCTTGCCGTTCTTCTTGAAGGCCAGCCGGATGGCGATGCAGGTGTCCATATTGCCGGTGAAGTCGATATAGCCGATGGCCCCGCCGTAGATGCCCCGCTTGTTGTTCTCCAGCTCGTTGATGATCTCGCAGGCCCGAATCTTGGGCGCACCGGACAGGGTGCCCGCCGGGAGGACACAGCCCACGGCGTCCACCGCGTCCCGGTCGTCCCGAATCTCCCCCCGGACGGTGGAGCCGATGTGCATGACGTGGGAGTACCGCAGCACCTCCATGTACTGCTCCACCTCCACCGTGCCGAACTTGGAGAGGCGGCCGATGTCGTTCCGGCCCAGGTCCACCAGCATATTGTGCTCGCTGCACTCCTTGGGGTCGGCCAGAAGGCCCGCCTCCAGGGCCTGATCCTCCGCCTCGTTGGCCCCTCTGGGGCGGGTGCCCGCCAGGGGGAAGGTGTGGAGGACGCCGTCCTGGAGCTTCACCAGGGTCTCCGGGGAGGCCCCGGCCATCTCGATGTCGTCCGACACCATGTAGAACATATAGGGGGAGGGGTTGCTGGCCCGGAGGAGCCGGTAGGTGTCAAACAAACTGCCCTCCGCCTCCGCCTCCAGCCGGTTGGACAGCACCACCTGGAAGATGTCCCCTTCATAGATGTAGTGCCGGGCCTTCTCCACCATGGCGCAGTAGGCGTCCTTGTCAAAGAGGGGGCGGAAGTCGCTTTTCAGCACCAGGGGCTGATTCTGCTTCGGGGTGCCGTGCTGGATGAGCTGCACCATCTGGTCCAGTTCCAGCAGGGCCTTGCCGTAGTTTTCCTCCAGCTCGTCGGTTTTGATGTTGACGATGACGGTGATGGTCTGTTTGTAGTTGTCAAAGCAGATCAGCTTGTCGAACAGCATCAGGTCCACATCGTTGAACCGCTCCACGTCCTCCGCGTCCAGGTTCAGGCTGGGTTCGGCGTATTTGATATAGTCATAGGAAAAGTAGCCCATCAGTCCGCCGGTGAAGGGGGGCAGCCCGGGAATCCGGGGAGCGCGGTTGTCGGCCACGATCTGGCGGATATACTGGGCGGGGTCCCTGGTCTCCACCGTCATGGTGAAGCCGGAGGTCAGTTTCAGCTTCCCATCCTGACAGGTCAGCTCCAGCTTGGGGTCGTAGCCCAGAAAGGTGTAGCGTCCCCAGGTCTGTTGCTGCTCGGCGGATTCCAGCAGGAAACAGTGGCGGCTGACGGATTTCAGAATCCGTAGCAGCTCCACCGGTGTGCGGCAGTCGGAGAGGATGGTGCGGCTGACGGGGATGCAGCGGTAGTCGTCCCGGTAGCCCCTGGCCTCCTCCAGGGTGGGCAGGTAGGTGATGCTCATGTGTCGTCGCTCCTTTTTGTGACATGAAAAAAACCGCCCATGAGAAGAAATTCTCAAGGACGGATTGCTCCGCGGTGCCACCTTGCTTCGTGGAATTCCACGCACTTTTTGAGATACCAGCATATCTCCGGCTGCTGACGTGAGCCGCACGTCGCGGCATACTGAGAGCGTGCCCGCTCCGTTCCCCGCGCCCTCAGTGGACCATTGTGACACGCGGCCGCTGTCGGCTTCCCAGCCCCGCCGACTCTCTGTGAGCACCTCTCGCGCCTTTACTTCCACCTCAACGGTTTCATGGATGATATTTAACTGTAAACCATTATATGCGCACGGGGCGGTTTTGTCAACATTTTTTTGGCAAGCAGGGGGAGAAAGTTTCCAACATTCCGTGGAACCCAAATGGAATCAGCTTAGGACCCTGGTTTTCTTAGGAAAAGTTTGCCATAAAGAATTTGTCCGGCTTGCCCACCCCTCAGGCTGGCCTTGCGTCCAGCCAGCTCTACCGCTTTGCGGCACTTACGCCCTTTCAGGGGAGCCAATGACGTGGTGATTCCCACAGCTCGCTTGCCTCCCCTGAAAGGGTAGGGAGGCGCAAAGCGCCGGAACTGCCGCTTGACGGCGGAGGGGGACCGGCGTTAGCCGATGGAGGGGTGGGCAATCCGGGAGATGGAAGGCCCCCTTCACTCCTCCGGTGAGGGGTTCCGCTCCCACCCGGCGAGGATCAGCCGCTTCAGCTGGGGGATGGTCAGCAGCCCCCCCAGCACCTCCGAGCTGGAGACGCAGCTGGCCCCCTCCGCCGCCGCCAGGGAGACGCAGGCGTCAGGCCGCTCCCCGTTCAGCAGGGCGGTCAGGAAGGCGGCGACGCAGACCTCACCGGCGCCGGTGTCGGAGAGGAAGGTGTCCGCCTTGAAGCTGGGCTGAATGATCTCCCGGTTGGCCCACAGGCGGGCGTTCAGACCGTGTCCGTCGCAGAACCGGGCCACCCGCCCCTGGCAGCTGGTGCGCAGGTAAAGGCCGGTGGTGCCGCTCTTCACCAGGACGGCGCCGCAACCCTGCTCCAGCGCCCATCGGGCCAGGGGAGCGGCGTCCCGGCGCAGCACCACATGGTCGATGATGTCCGAAGGGGCCCCGCCCTGCAGCAGGGCGTTATAGCGTTCCCGGTCCAGCACCCAGCACAGGTCTACAAAGCGGGGGATGAAGAAGTCCACATAGGGCAGTACCTCTTTCAGGATGGCGGGCCAGTCAATCAGCCCGCCGTCGGAATCCGGGTCCAGAGAGGAAAAGTCCATGCAGGTGATACAGCCGAAGGTCTTTGCCCGGCGGAACAGGGTGGTCAGCTCAATGCCGTCGTCCTGGTACATCCCCCGCATGATGGGGGGATAGCCGAAGTGGAACAGCTCCGCCTCCAGCAGGGCGCTGTCCGGCACGTCGGTGTTCACAAAACCCTCGTTGGCCCCGGGGTTGTGGAGGATGAAGGGGGCGGTGCCGGGGACGGAGATGAAGATGGAGTAGGCGGTGGAGCTGCTCTTGTCAACGATCAGGTGGTCGGCAGCCTCGGCGTGCTGCAAATCGTTTTGGACGATGCGGCCAAAGGCGTCGGAGCCGATCTTCCCGATGAGCTGCACCTCGTTGCCCAGCAGCTTCAGGGCCAGGCCGGTATTGCCGACGCTGCCGCCGGTATGGACGGTAGCCCGCTTCACCTGAATGATCTTTCCGGGGTCAAGCAGGTCGCTGGGGTGGGCGTAGGTTGCCAGAGGAGAAAAGGCAGGGCAAATATCCATACAGATCTGTCCCGCAGAAATCACTTTATGCACGAGCCTGTAGCCTCACTTTCAAACGGCAGTGTTCCGGAACAGGGAACAGCGCACGTAAGGTACATTTTATTGTAACTGTTTTACAAGAAAAAGTCAATTTGGAATTGTCAGTTTCCATGGAAAATGCAGGAGATTTTAAAGTTCTGGTACCTTGACAACATGGACAGGGTTTGGTATAATATCACAAAAGTAATTATCGAAAGGAGCCGAAACCGCATGAGTGAGGAATCGGAGCGCCGGACAGGGACAGAGCATGGTCACAGGGGGCGCACGCAGGAACACGGGGCCGGGGAGAGCCTGGGGGCGAAGCTGGACCGCTGCGCCCATTTCCTTTACCATCGGCAGCATGGCGGCGGTGGCCGGGGCCAGGGGAAGATTTTGAAGATTCTATCCGTCAGCGGCCCCCTGACCCAGAAGGAGCTGCAGGACAGGCTGGATATTCAGGCCGGCTCCATGAGTGAGATCGCCGCAAAGCTGGAGGCCAAGGGGCTGATCACCCGCACCAGGGACGATGTGGACAAGCGCCACATCCTGCTGACCATCACGGAGGAGGGCCGTGCGGACGTGGCCCGGTACACGGAGGCCAGGGAGCGGGAGCGGGAGCTGTTCAGCGTGCTGACGGAGGAGGAGCAGCGCCAGCTGGACGTGCTGCTGAGCCGTCTGCTGGAGAGCTGGGAGGGCCAGTGGAAACGGGCCCCCCGGAAGGGCCACAGCCACCATGCCCCGGAGGGGCAGGACGGCGAAGCCACAGAATAGACACAAAACGCCTGACGGCGGCAGTTCAGCCAACGTCAGGCATTCTTTTGCAGGGGCTGCGCAAGGGGCGCAGCCCTCAGGTTCCGCTGCCGCGTCACAGGTCAGGCCCCATTACAGGCCCAGGGAGGAGTGGTCCTTCTGCTCCTCCAGTGCGCCGGAGAAGTATTCCGGGCTGGTGATGCCGCCGTTCAGATAGCGCAGACGGTCAAAGAGGTTGGTGTTGTGCTTTCTGGCGGACTTGTTATGGGAGAAGGAATTAGAAGTTTTCATCATAATCACCTTTCAATTCAAAAATATGGAATCGTGGATTTGGTTCCGATACTGACGGAGGACAGCTCCCGGAGGGGAAAGCCGGCAGCGGATGGCTTTGGGCGGCTGTCCGTTCCCTTCAGCATCTATAGGATAACTCACTTCGGAGGGATTTTCCAGGGGGTTTATTAGCCAGTTTTGGGGTCATATTGACCAATGCGGGGCGGGTGTCCAACAAGGTTAAAAAAAATCTTAATCCCCCGATGCTGAAATATCAGTGGTTTTCGCCCCAAATGTCGGCAACGTGACAGCAACCGGCAAACCATCAAAAAA
>JAJQCJ010000010.1:0-3605 GCA_021202775.1 Clostridiales bacterium
GGGCGTGGGGCTCGTTCATCCAGTACTGATAGGGGCCGCCGTGGTACTGGGGCTTGTAGATGTCCTCGGTCAGGATGTTTTGCAGCCAGATGTCGCTGAACGCGATCTCCGGCACATCGGCCTCGGCGTAGGACTCCGCCACCGTCTCCGAAGAGAGGGCGCTGGAGTACAGCTTCAGCTCGTCCATCAGGCCGCTGCACATATTGAGGTAGCCCACGCTCATCTGCTCCGCCTCGCAGGTGCGGCCCACCACCATCTGCCGGTTGGCGGCGGCGATGGCGCTGCCCTGCTCGATCTCCATGCTGCCGACGCATTCGCCGTTGAGGTACAGGCTCATCAGGCCGTTCTCGCCGTCGAACACCGCCGTGACATAGTTCCACTCGTACTTCTCCAGGTTGGCGTCGCCCCAGAGGGTCAGCCACTCCTCGCCGGTGCCCACCTCAAAGCAGAGCTTGCCGTACCGCTGGTAGCCCAGCTGGAAGCCGGTGCAGTTGTTGGTGGAGCACTGGGAGATGATGCCCGTGATCAGCTGGGTGCCGTTCTCCTCAGCATAGGGGTCGTCCCACTCAAAGGTGCGGGGGGCGAACCACACGCTGATGGAGAAGGTGGAGCCCTCCACCTGGAGGGCGCTCTTGCTGTAGGTGATGCTGGTGGAGCTGCCGTCAAACAGCAGCGCCCCGCCGTACACCGCCGAGGTCCGCCACTGGGGGTCCTGGCTGTCCATGTACAGGGCGTTGGTGTAGACATAGTTCAGCTCGCCGTCCGGCAGATTGCCGCTGGCGTCGGTGATGGTGGTGCCGCTGCCCTCGTCAAAGGTCAGGTAGAGCAGCAGGTCCTCCTCACTGTCGCCGTCTGTGGTGGTCGTGTCGCAGCCGGACAGGGCCACCACAAGGACGGCGCAGACCAGCAGCAGCACGCTCAAAATCTTTCTTCTCATTGCTCAGGTTCCTCCTCACAGTCCGGCCTTTTCCAGCACAGCGCTCATGGGCTGCACGCTGGAGATGCCGCCGTAGTGTTGGGTGGAGAGGCTTGCCGCGCAGCAGGCGAACCGGGTCACCGCCTCCAGGTCGTCACCGGTGATGTCCTCCAGGGGCTTATTCAGGGCCAGCAGACGGCTCAGGGCGCTGCCGCCGAAGATGTCCCCGGCGCCGGTGGTGTCCACCACATGGATGCCGGTGGGGCTGGCCACCCTGCCGGACACCGTCCCGGCGGAGTAGTAGCAGCCCTCCGGCCCCAGGGTGACGAAGGCCAGGCTCACGCCGCAGTCCCGGTGGAGCCGCTGGGCCCCTTCCTCCGGGGGGCAGCCCCACAGGAAGGAAACCTCCTCATCGCTGATTTTGACAATGTCCGCCTGGGAGAGGCCCCACAGGATCTGTTTTTTCGCTTCCTCCAAATCCTTCCACAGGGGCCTGCGGAGGTTGGGGTCGAAGGAGATCAACTTGCCCCGCTCCTTCGCGTAGGCCACCGCCTTTTGGGTGGCGGTGCGCACCGGGTCGTCCGTCAGGCTGAGGGTGCCGAAGTGGAAGTCCCGGCAGTCGTCGATCAGTTCCAGCGCCAGCTCCGTCTCCCGGAGCTGGGTGTCCGCGCCGGGCTTCCGGGCGAAGCTGAAGGTCCGGTTGCCGGTGCTGTCCAGGGTGACGAAGGCCAGGGTGGTGAAATAATCAGGGTCGGTGACGATGCCCTCCGTGGCAATGCCCGCCTGGGACAGGGTGCCCAAGAGCAGCTGCCCGAAGGCGTCCTCCCCCACCTTGCCCAGCAGGGCGGTTTTGCAGCCGTAGGCGGTCAGGGCCGCCAGCAGGTTGCCGGGGGCGCCGCCGGGATGGGCGGCCAGGGTGGGATATCCGTCGCTGTCCGTGTCGGTACAGGCAAAGTCGATCAGCAGTTCACCGATTGCGGTTACGTCGTACACAGTGCATTGCCTCCTATCCGTCCAAAGTCAAATCGTATTTTTCCAGCTCCATCATCACCTGTCCGCCGATGGCCTCAAAGCTGATGCCGTCTGCGGAAACCGGTGTGGTGATGACGGTGGAGAGGGCCTGCTCCCCGCCGTTGACAAACACCTCCACGCTGCACAGGTCCAGCAGGATGCGCAGCTGGAGCGCCCCGCCCTGACTGCGCACCAGGCATTTCCGCTCGTGGATGAAGTCCCGGTTGAAGCCGGAGTGGCCCCGGTCCACCCGCAGCACCGAGGTGCGGGGCTTGTAGGTGATCATGGTATAGTGGGTGCTGTCATAGGCCACCTTGATGCGGAACATCTGGTAGGCGTCCGGCTGCCCGGGGCGGAGGGTCACGTTCAGGTCCACCACCCGCCCGGAGACCCCCGGCAGCACCACCTCGTCGCTGATGAGGGCGGAGTGGTACACCCTCCGGCCCCGCAGCGTCTCCAGCTCCCGGATGGGGCGCTGGACCAGCCGTCCGTTCTCCACGGACAGCTCCCGGGGGGTGCAGACCTGGCCGAACCAGCAGCGCCCGGGGTGCTGCACCACGCAGGTGTCCCAGTTCTGCATCCAGGCCACCATAATGCGCCGCCCGTCAGGGGAGAGGATGGTCTGGGGGGCGTAGAAGTCCAGACCGTAGTCGATGGCCTGGAGGTGTTCCCGCCGAAGCTCGCCGGTGGCTGGGTCCCGCTCTCCAATCAGGCACAGCGTACCGTTGCCGTTGTGGAATTCCAGCCCCACGGGGGTCATATCCTGGGGGCTGACCAGCACCACCGTCTTGCCGTCCAGAGAGAACACGTCCGGGCACTCCCACATCTTGCCAAACTCGTTGTAGCACCGGTCCAGCACCGTCTCCAGCTGCCAGTGAATGCAGTCCTCCGACCGATAGACGGGCAGGGAGCCGCTGCCGTCCGACGTGCGGTTGCCCACCACGCAGCGGTAGGTACCGTCCGCCTCCCGCCACAGCTTGGGGTCCCGGAAGTCATATCGGCTGCCGCCTTCGGGCAGATCCGTCTCGTCCAGCACCGGGTTACAGTCCAGCTTTTCATAATCCAGACCGTCGCCGATGGCGATACACTGGGTCTGCACGTCCCGGACGGTGCCGTTGGGCTGGGCCTCCCGGCGGACGCCGGTGTACATCAGCAGCTGCCGCCCGTCCGGCAGCTCGATGGCGGAGCCGGAGAAGCAGCCGCCTGCGTCGTAGGGCTGATCCGGGGCCAGGGCGCAGGGCAGATAGGTCCAGTGCAGCAGGTCAGGGCTGACCGCATGACCCCAGTGCATCGGCCCCCACTGGGTGCTGTAGGGGTGGTACTGATAAAACAGATGGTACTGCCCTTTGTAGCAGGAAAACCCGTTGGGGTCGTTCATCCAGCCGATGCGGGGGGTCAGATGGTAGCACGGCCTGGGGGACGCACTGTTTTCAGGGTACGGCCCCTCGTAGTCGCGGGCCTTTTGCAGCGTTTCGCTTGTCATAAAGAGAGATCCTCCAAAGTCGAAGTGATACGATTGCTCAATCAAAAGTGGTTTTGTGTGAGAATCCGTATGAATCGTGATATTCGCCGTCCGTGCAGGGCGGTGCCCTGCCCGGACCGGTGGTTTGTGAAAAAATTTCTTTTAAAAGAAAATATTACGCCGCTTACACAAAACCGTCATAGGCGGCCGGGTAGA
>JAJQCJ010000010.1:3615-54336 GCA_021202775.1 Clostridiales bacterium
CATTTATCTGGTGTGTTGGGCTGACCAAGTTTTTAATTTTTTTTTGTCGCGTGCCGCGCGGGGCGGTGCCCTGCACGGACGGGTGGTTGGTCAAAACTGTTCTATTCTGTCAGATTATTCCGCCGCTTCCACATAACGGTCATAGGCGGCCTGGTAGACCTCCAGCAGCTCGTTCATGCCGCAGCTGCCCTCCAGCTTGTTCAGATAAGCTTCCCACTCCTCATCGGTGGGGCCGCCGTCCTTCAGCCACAGAGCTTCCTGCTCAGCAACGGCATCCTGGAAGTCGGTCTTGTAGAGGTCGATGGTTTCCAGCTCCTCAGAGGTATACACGCAGTCCAGCGGGTAGGCGGAGGTGTCGGAGACAAAGGGCATCCAGTACTCATACAGGTCGGTCAGACGCTCGATGGCACGGTCCTCCATGTAGAAGTACTCGCTGTAGTACTCGCTGAGGATCAGCTTGGGGCCATAGACCTCATAGTAGCTCTTCAGCTCGCCGGCGCCCTTGCCGTACAGCTCCTGGCTCTCCTCCTCGGAGATGGAGACCCACATGCCGTCCTCATCCTGCTCGGTGAAGTAAGTGCCGATGGGGCCATACTGGAGCTGCATGACGACCTCGCCGTCATACCACTGGTCGAAGAAGGCCAGCAGGGCTTCGGGGTTCTCGCAGGCGGAGGTGATGTTCAGGTTGCCGCTGTTGGTAGCGCCGCCGGTGCGGAGGGTGACGTTGTAGGTGCCGTCAGGGCCTTCCAGAATGGGCAGGAACACATAGTCGTCAGCGTAGTCGCCCATCAGCTCTTCAATGTACCACCAGGTGGACACGCCCACATAGCCCTGCTGGCACTTGGCTATCAGCTGGGTATCGCTCTGGCTGAACATTTCCACGTCCATCAGGCCCTCGGCATACCACTCATGGAAGTAGGTCAGGCACTCACGGTAGGCGTCGGTGACGCAGGCGAAGCTGACGGTGCCGGTGCTGTCCAGCTGCAGGTCGTTGCAGATGTCGTTGGTCCAGTTGGTGAAGCCGAAGCCAGCGTAGAAGATGTTCTGGCCCCAGCACCACTGGTCAAAGCCGGTGCTCATGGGGATGGTGGTGCCGGCGTCGTTGCCGTAATAGGTGGCGCTCATGTCGTTCTCGGCGAAGGCCACCAGGCAGTCATGGAGCTCATCCAGGGTGGTGGGCACTTCCAGGCCCAGGTAGTCCAGCCATGCCTTATTGATCATGCTGTACTGGGGAATGGAGTAGATGGAGTAGTCCTCATCAGCGCCGATGCCGGCGGTACCCATCTGCTCGGCGGCGGGCAGGCCGTAGATGCAGCCGTCGCTCATGGTGATGGCGGAGCGGATCTCAGGATACTCCTCCAGGATGGCGGTCAGGTTGGGCATGGTCTCCTCGTTGATGTAAGGGGTCAGGTCGATGAAGGTGCCGTCTGCGCCGTAGTTGCTCAGGTCGTAGTTGGAGAAGCCAACGCCCATAAAGGCATCAGGCAGGGAGTCGCCGGCGATACGGATGTTCACCTGCTCGCCCAGGGTGTCGGAGGTCATGGTCTCCCAGTTAATGGTGATGCCCACGTTCTCCTGGAGCTCGTTCAGCACCTCGTTGTCGTCATAGCCGGGGGACAGAGCGGACTGGCCGCCCACGATGTCGAACTCGGTCTGGGTGGAGGCTTCACTGCTGTCACCGGAGCCGGAGTCGCTGCTTCCGCCGCAGCCGGTCAGCAGGGAGCAGGCCATGGCCATGGCCAGCAGCAGAGCCAGCAGTTTTTTGCGTGCTTCTTCATAGTGGTTCATTCTCCTTTATAAAATGATGTGTATTTTTGCCCCGGCGCAAAGGAGTGCCGGATGTGCAAACGATGGGGTATCAGCCCTTCACAGCGCCAGCCATAAAGCCGGACTCGAAGTACTTCTGGACGAAGGGATAGAATACCAGCATGGGGGCCGCCGCCACAACGATGGACGAGAACTTGATCATTTCCGTCAGCTTGTTCAGCTCGGCATAGCCGCCGGAGATGGTGGACGCCTGGGCCGCGCTGGCGCTGGACTTGATCAGGATGGTACGCAGCACCAGGGGCAGGGGCGCCTGGTCAGAGCTCAGATAAATCATGGCGGTGAACCAGTCGTTCCAGTAGGCCACCATGCTGAACACCACCATAACCGCCAGGATGGGGCGGGACAGGGGGATGACGATGTTCCAGAACAGGCGCAGCTTGGAGGCTCCGTCGATTTCCGCCGCCTCCATCAGCTCCTTGGGGATGCTGTTTTCAATGTAGTTCCGGGCGATAATCATGTTGCCCACGGCAACGCCGCCGGGGAGGAACAGGGACCACATATTGCCCAGCAGGCCGGTGTCTTTGACCACCAGGTAGGTGGGAATCAGGCCGCCGCCGAAGTACATGGTGATGATGAAGAAGATGCTGATAGCCGTTCTGCCGGGCATATCGTGCTGGCTCAGGGGGAACGCCACCAGGTAAATCATGGTCACGGAGAAAATGGTGCCGACCACGGTGTACTTGATGCTGTTCAGATAGCCGCTGACGATGCTGCTGTCAGCAAAGACCGCCTTGTAGCCGTCCAGGGTAAAGCCGCTGGGCAGGAGGAAGGTCTTGCCTGCGTACACGTCATAGGGGTTGGACACCGACGCTACCAGGACGTAATACAGCGGGTAGGCGATGATCAGCAGGATGATGGAGCAGAACACCACCAGAATGACGTCGCTGGTCTTGTCGGACAGGCCCTTGGTTCGTTTGACCGCTTTTGTTGTTGATGCCATAACTTCCGCCCCCTTTACACAAAGCTGACGTCCGAGGCTTTGGACGCGATTTTGTTGACGATAATCAGCAGGACGATGTTCACTAAGGTATTGAACAGGCCCACGGCTGTGGAATAACTGTATTTGGCGTTTTCAATACCCTGTTCGTAGACGTACACCGCGATGACGTCGCTGGTGGCCTTGTTCAGGTCGGTTTGCAGCAGCCAGACCTTCTCGAAGCCGATGTTCATCAGGCCGCCTGCGCTCATAATCAGCTGAATGACCGCCATGGGAATCAGCGCAGGAACGTCAATGTTCAGGATACGCTGGAACATGGACGCGCCGTCTACCTTGGCCGCCTCGTAGAGGCTCTTGTCCACGCTGGAGAGGGTGGCCAGGTAAATGATGGTACCCCAGCCTGCGTCCTGCCAGATACCGGAGGAAATGTAGATGGTGCGGAAGGCGCCGCTCAGGGTCAGGAAGTCCGTCTGCGTCCCCAGGATCAGGTTGATGAGGCCGCCGGAGGGGCTCAGGAAGATGCGGATCATACCGCAGATGACCATGGTGGAGATGAAGTGGGGGGCGTACAGCACCGTCTGAACCACCCGCTTGAATCTGCCGAACCGGAGCTGGTTGATGGCCAGGGACAGGATGATGGGAACCGGGAAGCTCCACAGCAGGCTGTACAGGCTCAGCAGAACGGTGTTGCGGATCATCCGCACGCAGTTGGGGCTGCTGAAGAATCGCTGGAACCAGTAAAGCCCCACCCATTCGCTGCCCAGATAGCCCTTGCTGGCCTTAAAGTCACGGAAGGCGATCTGGATGCCGTACATGGGGATGTACTTGTAAATGATGGTGATAACCACCGGGATCAGCAGCAGCAGGTAAAGCTGCCAGTTAGCGGCCAGCCGGGTTTTCAGGGGCACCTTGTGGACAGCCTGCACCGCCCCGGCCTGCGCCTTTTTTGAGGTCTTTGCGCTCACTTGTTTGCTCACTCCTTTTCTGTTCTTGCTGCGAAAGCAGGTATCAGATTCTGAATCTGCATCATCTCCTCCCCACGGTTTTTGGTGCTGATTTCCAAGAATGGAAAAACGTTTCATATTTATCCGATAAGAAAAACGAATGGCCCGACTGCCGCAAAACAGCCAGCTGCACCCGCGTGAAACGTTTTTTCTTCCTGATAGCAATAGAATACACATTTCCGAAACCTTTGTCAATGCTTTTTTGAGAAAAAATATACTTTCGTCGATATTGCCAATTTTGAATTGGTATTTTTGTGCAAAAGCACAAAGCTCCTGTTGCAAAATCGTTTCATAAAATTTCATGAAACCCCTTTACAAACGGAAATCAGAGGTGTATAATGGGTCCATCAACAAGGACGGGGATAAATGTCTTCCGTCCACTGTCCGTTCAATTTTATGAAACGTTATTCCTTTAAATGCCACGGAATTGCCCGGTGTCTGCCGGGCTGCGGAAAGAGAAATGAGGTGTTCCTTTTGACAAAATACGATTCCGCCCCCACCATGAAGGATGTGGCGAAGGACGCGGGGGTGTCCCTGGGCACCGTGTCTAAGGTGGTCAACGGCCTCCCTGTGGGGAAGGTCTATCAGCGAAAGGTGGAGGCGTCCATCCAGAAGCTGAACTATCAGGTGAACAGCTACGCCAAGGGGTTAAAGACGAATAAGACCTATACGGTGGCCTTCCTGATCCCGGACACATTTAACCCCTTTTTCGGCTGGCTGACCTACTACATCAACCGGGAGCTGGAAAAGCGGGGCTACCGGATGCTGCTGTGCGCCACCAATGCGGACACCAGGATGGAGCAGAGCTATATCACCATGGCCCAGCAGAACAAGGTGGACGGCATCATCTGCCTGTCCTACAACGAGGGCTTACAGGTGCAGGAGGGGCTCCCCTTCGTGACCATTGACCGGCATTTCAGCGGCTCCATCCCCTGCGTGTCCAGCGACAACTTCAGCGGCGGCCAGATGGCCGCCCAGCGGCTGGACGAGCTGGGCTGCCGCCATGTGGCCTTCCTCAGCATCGGCTCCCCTCTGGTCAACGAGACCACGAAGCGGGGGGACGGCTTCCTGAGCTACTGCGCCGGTCACGGCCTGTCCTATGAGCTGCTGCGGCTGTATGACGGCGCACCCTTCTCCGCGTTTACCGACTTCCTGCAGCGGCACCTGGCAGGGGAGAACGCCATTGACGGCATTTTCTGCGTAAATGATTCCCTGGCGGTGAAAATCATCCGCTACCTGAGGGAGCAGGGGGTCCGGGTGCCGGAGGATGTGCAGGTCATCGGCTATGACGGTGTGAAGGATTACATCTCGGAGGATTACCACTGTTCCACCATCATTCAGCCCCTGGACAAGATGGCGGAGGTCAGCGTGGATATGCTGCTGTCTCAGGACTGGTCCAACACGCCGACACTGGTTTGTCTGCCCGTCACCTACGCCCCCGGCGGCACCACAAAGGAGTGAACGCAAATGCCCAGTGAGTATGCCAAATGGTTACAGCGGGACGTTGCCCCGGAGGACAAGGGGCCGGAACCCGGCAGGTGGGCCAAATTCTGCACCTGGATGCGGTACAACTGGGGCATCGTCCTGTGTATCGTCATCGTGATCGGCGTGGGCGTCTCCCTGCTGTTCAGCGCGCTGGGGTTCGGCAAGGTCAAACCGGACTATCAGGTGGCCTATGTGGGCACCGATGAGCTGCCGGAGGACACCGTTGACGCCCTCTGCGAGGCCCTGGAGGCCCTGGGTGAGGACCTGAACGGGGACGGTCAGGTGGTGGTGCAGGTGAACCAGTATTACACCACCTCCGATACGGAGGACGAAACCGGGGCCATGACCGCCTACGCCTCCGAGGTGTCCCTGATTGCGGACATCAACGACTGCGAGAGCTATTTCTTCCTGGTGGAGGACCCGGACGACTTCCAGACGAAGTACCAGCTCCTGGCCACCGAGGACGGCGGCTGTCCGGAGGATACGGACACCGACGGGATGGGCAAGGTCTATCAGTGGGCAAACTGCCCGGTGCTGGCGGGCATCGACCTGGGGGAATATACCATCTCCCTGATGGGGGAGACCGCCACCGGCGACAGCAATGAGCTGGTACAGACGCTGTACCTGGGCCGCCGGTGCTTCTACCTGGAGGACACGGTGGAAAATCCGGAGGGCTGCGAGGCCCTGTGGGAAGCCTTGACGGAGGGGGCTGTGCGATGAAACGGATGAAATGCTTATTGCTGTGCGGGGCGCTGGTGTTCTGCCTCACCGGCTGTGTGCAGCAGGCCCCCACCGCCACCAACAGCGGTGAGGACTGGGACGCGGACTGGACCCTGGTGGGCACCACCATCGGCATCGAGGAGCCGGGCAACGGCCTGACCCTGCTGGACAACAAGGACGCCCTGACCGCCTCCGGCCTGTACTACGCCGCCTGGGTCATCGGCGAAGCGGAGGACTATGTCAATTCGGATGGGGACACCATCGACCTCTACGACGCCCAGCTCTATGTGCTGTTACAGGACTGCGACGATGAGGACGCCGCTCAGACCAGCGTGGACGGCTGGCAGGCCCAGGAGGAGGACGCCTACAACGTCCTCAGCGTGGAAACGGCGGTTTGCGCGGGCCAGACCTTTACCATCCTGATCTACGAGACAGAGGGCGAGGACAACCCCTACGCCTCCGGCGTGTCCGCCTTCACCGCCTATCAAAACCACGCCATCAACGTGGAGCTGGCCTGTCAGGAGGGCTTTGACGGCGACGCCTACACCATTTTAACGGAATTTCTGGAAGGCTTCCACTACGCGGAATAAGGGAAAGGAGCACTGCAACGATGGCACTGTTTTTTGCGGAGGACGATTATCCCTCCGGCGGCCGAAAGACCGGCTTCAACCGGTACCGGGAGGTGCTGGAACAGAACTTCGGTTCCTATATTCTGGCGGGGCTGCTGACGCTGGCAGGTTTTCTGCCCTTCGCCCTGGGTATGATTTACGCCGTTTTGTCCACCAGCGTGCTGGTGATGCTGATTGCCGCCCTGGTGGGCGGGCTGTTTGCCGGCCCGGCGCTGTACGGCCTCTATGACCTGATTTTCCGCACCCTGCGGGACGCCCCCAGCAAGTGGTGGGGCAACTACAAAAAGGCGATGAAGGAGAACTGGAAGGCCGCCCTGCTGCCCGGCGTGGTGCTCTGCCTGTTCCTGGGGGTGGTGATTTTCGCGGCGCTGCTGATGTTCTGGTGGGCGGAGGTCTTCCCCGGCTGGGGTACCATCGTCATCTCCCTCCTCAGCGTGCTGCTGGGCACCATGCTGCTCACCACCTACTGGCCCCAGCTGGTGCTGTTCCGGCAGTCCGGCATCGTGCGCCTCAAGAACTGCCTGCTGTTCTGCATGAAATACTTCTGGCACACCCTGGGGGTGGCCGCCCTTCAGGTGGCCTTCTGGCTGCTGATGGCGCTGCTGCTGCCCTGGTCCGTGCTGGTGCTGCCCCTGATCGGGATGTGGTTCATCCTGTTTCTCGGCAACTTCCTGCTCTACCATGATTTGGACACCGCCTTCCAGCTGGAAAAGACCCTCCGGGAGCAGATGCCGGAGCAGGCCCCCCTTTACGAGGAGGAGGAACCGGAGGAGGACGACGACGTATGACAGAGCCGTTGGTACGCAACCACACGGAGATCTCCCTCCGCCTCTTCCGGGAGGGCGCCCGGCCCCAGCTGCGCCGGAAGTACAACCGGATGACGGCGACGGTGGCCCTGGCCCTGCTGGCGGCCCTGGCGGTGTTGGCGGTGGTCATGTGGTTTATGTCCGGCAGCTTCTCCGCCCTGGGCATGGAGGCGGTGCTCTATGTGCTGGTTCTGGGCTGGATTCGCATTGCCCTGCCCCGGATGGAGTGCAAGCGGGCCTATCAGGCCATGGTCAACCGCAGCGGCGGCGGCGCCCCCTGCCGGGAGCTGCTGTTCTACGAGGACCATCTGCTGGTGCAGCCGGAGACGGAGGAGGCTGTCTCCATCCCCTACGAAGCGGTCACCGAAGTCCGGGAGACGAAGCACGCCCTGACGCTGTCCTACACAGAGGGGGCCAGGGTGCTGGTGGACAAGGACGGATTCCTCCAGGGCAGCGTGGAGGATGTGCGGGCGCTGCTGGCGGGCGCGAAGAACGTCTGACTTTCCCATAACAGGCTTTGAGGAACCTCCGGGCATCGGAGGTTTCCGAGGAACCTCTGAATAAATGAACGAGAGCGAATTGCGAGGAAATTTTCGTCTGCGACTCGCATGGCCTGCGGCCATTGCTCCCTGCATTCGCGCATAAGAGGAATTGGCCATTCGGCCTGCGCTTCAGAAAAAGGCGCAAAGCCTTGAAATCCTGACGGATTTCAAGGCTTTGCAACGCATTTATGGCGGAAATTTACCGCAAGGCGCCGAAGTTGATTTGTTCAGAGGTTCCTCTTTATTTTCCTCTTGCATCCTGGCCGGTCATCGGTTATAATGCCGTTGTATGCCCGAACCAGCGCGGAATGGGGTCAGAAGCCCCGCGAGTCGGTCACTGTGAGGCGTCCCCGGAGACGCTAAGTCAGATACGCGCCGGGCATCTCTGTCCTGCCGGAACCGGGATGGAGGACATGGCAGAGGGTTTTTGCGCCCTTTTCCCAATTTCCAGATACGGAAACGGTGCCATCTCCCTGTGCCGCGCATGGTTCCGTAATTTATGGAAAGAAGGAACTACCCATGAAAACCCGCAACTACCGTATTCTGTCCCTGCTCACTGCCCTGATGCTGTCCCTCGCTCTGCTGAGCGGCTGCGGCGGCAGCAGCGCGGACGCCTCCCAGTCGTCCGGCAGCGCCGCCTCCAGCGTGGCCACGGAGGACGCCTCCGCATCCTCCGCCACCGCTGAGGAATCTGCCGCCCCGGCAGAGAGCAGCGCCGCCGAGGCCGAGTCCAGCACCGCCGACGCCGAGACGAAGCACATCACCCTCACCGTCACCTATGCCGACGGCAGCAGCGACAATTACGAGATCGACACCGAGGCCGACTACCTGAAGGACGCCATTGACGCCACCGTGGAGCTTGGCGGCGAGGAGAGCGACTACGGCTTCTACATCACCTCCGTCAACGGGGTGGAGGCCGACTATGACGCCGACGGCGCTTACTGGGCCATCTACGTCAACGATACGTACGGCTCCTACGGTGTGGACAGTCAGCCCGTGGCCGACGGCGACAGCTTCGCCCTGGTGTATGAGGTCTACTAAGCAGCCCTTCCGTCCCGGACTTGCCGTCCGGGACGTCACCTTCCTGGCCCTGGCCACGGCGCTGGTCTTTGCCCTGCAAATCGCCCTGTCCAGCCTGCCCAACATTGAAGTGGTGTCCCTGCTGTTTCTGCTCTACACCCTGCACTTCCGGACGAAAACCCTGTTCATCATCTACGCCTTCGCCCTGCTGGAAGGGGTGTGGCACGGCTTCCATATCTGGTGGATCATGTACCTGTATGTGTGGACGATCCTCTGGGCCGTAGTGATGCTGCTGTCCCGGAAGGGGCGCAGACACGGGGCCTTCTTCTGGGCGACGGTCAACGGGCTGTACGGCCTGGCCTTCGGCTTCTTCTGCTCCTTCCCCTATGTGGTCATGGGGGGCGTGAAGATGGCCTACAGCTGGTGGCTGGCGGGGCTGCCCTTTGACGCGGCCCACAGCGTCGGGAATTTCGTGACGGCCCTGGTGCTGTTCGTGCCCCTGGACCGGGCGCTGGGCTTCGCACTGAAACCGCGAACCGAATAACAAAAGCTGCGGCGCGGGAATCTGCGCCGCAGTTTTTTGCGTTTATCTTGTTCAAGACGGGGAACTGTGGTATAATCGGCTTGTTGGGCGATGTCAGCAACTTAGGGGGACGCTTTCCTTGGATAAGGATAGAGAAAGGAAATAAGTTCTTGCCCTCCCGGCGGGCCCTATTTCTTGCTCCGCCAAGAAATAGGGGAAAGAAGGCGGCTCAGGAGGGGCCGCTGTGCGTCCCCTCCTAAGGACCTCCCCGTATCAGACAACCGGCTTGCGCCTTATCTCTATTGTTCAGTGGCAGCACAGGCAACAGACGATATGACTTTCAGGCGGTGAGACTGCCGCCCTGCGGCTGGCAAACTTTTATATTACCCTTTGGTCGCTGAAATCTGACTGTAAGGATACGTTCTTCCCCTCACCCAGGATAGATTACTTCGTTAAATTGACAGCATCGCCGCCCCATCTACACACCAAAAGAACACCAGGAGAACACCATGACCGAATACTACATCCCCACCGGCCCCGGCGACGCGGAATATGTGGAGAAACGCTCCCGCTTCCTGGGCAAGGTGCGCCCTGTCTCCTCCGAGGCGGAGGCCAGGGCCTTTATCGACGCCATGAAAAAGCAATACTACGACGCCCGGCACAACTGCTGGTGCTACCTGCTCCGCAGCGGCGTCATGCGGTACAGCGACGACGGGGAGCCTCAGGGCACCGCCGGTCAGCCCATGCTGGAGGTGTTCTCCCGGGCAGGGGTGACGGACGCGGTGTGCGTGGTGACCCGGTACTTCGGCGGCGTGCTGCTGGGGGCGGGGCACCTGCTCCGGGCCTATCAGGGGACAGCCAAACTGGCGCTGGACGCAGCCGGCATCTCCGTGGTACGGCGGTGGGTGAAGGTGGAGCTGGCCTGCGGCTATCACCTGTTCCAGAAGCTGACCCTGGAGGTCAGCGCCGCCGGGGGCGTGGTGACGGATACGGACTACGGCGCGGAGGTGCTGCTCCACGTCCTGCTGCCGGAGGAGCAGGAAACATCCTTTGCCGCCCACATTCTGGATGTGACGGCGGGCACCGTTCACGCCGTCACCACAGGGGAAACGGAGCAGGCAGTGGCACTGGAATCAGGAAAGGCGAGGCAAACACAATGGAACTGAAACCCTATCTTCACAACGTCAAGTATTATGAGACCGACCAGATGGCCGTCGTCCATCACTCCAACTATATCCGCTGGTTCGAGGAGGCTCGCATCGACTATATGGCCCAGGCGGGCATTGACTACGCCGCCATGGAAGGGCGGGGCTTCATCATCCCAGTGGTGGGGGTCAGCGCGGAGTACAAGACCATGACCCACTTTGGGGACACGGTGGCCATCACCCTCCGCATCACCCGGTATAACGGCATCCGCTTCCTGTGCAGCTACGAGGTGCGGGACGCGGCCACCGGCGAACTGCGCACCACCGGCACCAGCGAGCACTGCTTCATCGACCGGGAGGGCCGCATCGTCAACCTGAAGCGGAAGGCCCCCGACCTCCACGCAAAATTTCAGGCGGTGCTGGAGGCCAGCGCCCAGGCATAACAGAGTGAACGCCCTCCCGGCGGAGAACCGGGAGGGCGTTTTTGTCGCATTTTGCCGGATTATAGCACCTTTTCCATCAGGTAGAACTGCCCCATCTGCCAGTTCACCTCTCCCACCTGGGTGTAGCCCGCCCGCCAGTACAGCCGGACGGCGGAGAAGTTTCCGCTGAACACGTCCAGCCGGATGGCCCGAACGTGCATCGGCTTCAGCGCTTCTTCGATATGGCGCAGCGTCTCCCGGGCAATGCCCTGATGCTGAAAGTCGGGGTGGACGCACAGCCGATGGAGGACGGCATAGGGCCCGTCCACCTGCCAGCAGCCGTTCCGGTAATCCTCATCACAGCACTGGTCCAGCGCATAGAAAACGGCAATCCGCCCCTCTGCCCGCCCCACATGGAGGTGATTCTCCGCAAGGTCCGCCTGAAAATCCTCCCGGGTGGGGTAATAGTCATTCCACTGTTCGATACCTGCCGCCCGCATGGCGGCGGTGGCGCTCCATGACGCCGCATAAACCTCATCCAGGTCCGCCGCAGTCGCCTTTTCATAGATGATCTGCATCCTGCCGCCTCCTCGGAGGCGCACCGTTCCGGGCCGCCCCTTTTGACACAGTATACCTTATTTTCCTGCAAAAAGCAATCCGCTGGCGCAAAAAGAACCCCCGCCCACCGGCGGGGGTTCTGAGGCGTTCCGCGTGAATCAGAAGATGCGGCGGACTGCCAAAATAGATTTGTAGTAGACCGAATTGTATGTAATGCCGTACTTGGAGCCCAGGGCGCTGAGCAGCTTGCCGTTGCCAGCGTAGATGCCCACATGGCCGCTGTAGCACACGATGTCGCCCACCTGCATATTGGACACGCTGACCGCGGTGCCCACGCTGCGCATGGAAGAGGAGCTGTGGGGGAGGGTGACGCCGAAGTGGGCATACACGCTCTTGACAAAGCCGGAGCAGTCACAGCCGCTGGTCAGGCTCGTCCCGCCCCACTTGTAGGGGTTGCCCACAAACTGCTGGGCATAGGCCAGCACCGCCGCGCCGGTCTTGGACGTGCTGGAGCTGCTGGAAGAGCTGGAGCTGCTGGAAGAAGAGCTGGTGTGGGTGACCACGGTAACGCTCTCGGTGGTTTCCTCCGTATAGGTGGCGTCGATGTAACCGGTGACGCCGTCATAAGTGATCTGATACCAGCCGTTCACCATGTCGGAGACGGCCACCACAGCGCCCTGGGGAATGCTGCCCAGCTTGGAGCTGCTGGTGCTGGTGTCGGAGCGGATGGACAGGCTGGAGACGGTGATCTTCGCCCGGTCCGGATAGGCCTGATAGCCGCTGGACGTGGTGGCGGAGACGTAAGCGCCGTTGGCATAGCCGGTGAAGCCGTTGTAGGTCACCAGATACCAGTCGCCCACGGTACCCTCCACCTCCAGAAGCTCACCGCAGGGAATCATGGTCAGCTTGGTGAACTCGGTGCCCGCGCCGGCGCGCAGGGTCAGCTGGCTGGCGGTGACCTGGATGTAACCGGAGTCAACGCTGTCCGTCACATCCACATAGTCCGCGGAGACGTAGCCGCTGTAGCCGTTGAAGATGGCGCTGTACCAGCCATTCTCTTCCTCACTGGTGATCTGGAAGGTGACACCGCCAGGGATGGTGGTCAGCTTTTCCCCGTCCTCGCTGGCGGTTGCCCGCAGGTTCAGGTAGTCCGCCGTCACCGTGCCGTAACCCACGCAGGTGGAGGTCTCGTCCATATCGATGCAGCTGCTGTCCACATAGCCGCTGTACTCACCGCACTCGACCTTATACCAGCCGTCCAGGGCGTCGTAGATCTCCACGGCGTCCCCTTCGGCGGCCAGGCCCACGATCTCGGCCTCGTCATTGGCGGAGGCGCGGATGATCAGGGAGCGGACGTTGACGGTGCCGCTGCCGATGGCGTTGACATCCAGATAGTCGCACAGCATATAGCCTTCCAGGGCTTCCCCGTCGGAATCGGTGTAGGAAACCTTCATCCAGCCGTTCTCGTCCGCACTCTCCAGAATGGTGACAATCACGCCCTCGCTGAGGGTGGTCTTCATCTCAGAATCCTTGGTGGCAGAGGCTCTCATCCGGACGCCGTCGGCGTTGACGGTGGCTGTGCTGCTCACCTTGGTGGAGATGGTGCTGCCGACCTTCGCGTTGTTCGCCTCTTCCGCCTCGGAATCGTCCTCCTCGGCTTCGGCGTCAGACTCTGTCTCGTTCTCTTCCCCGGAAGTGGATTCCTCCGCCTCCTCAGCTTCAACGGCGCTCTCCTCAGCCTCATCGGCCGCCTCCTCTTCCCCGGAGGAAGAGGCAAGGGTCAGATACTGGCTCAGGATATAGCCGGTGCCGCTGCTTCCGCTGTCGTCGGTATAGGAAACCTCGAGCCACCCGTTGTCATCCGCCTCGGAGAGCAGTGTCACCACCGTTCCGTTGGTGAGCATGGTCAGGGCATCGGATTCGGTGCTGGCGCTGCGCCGAACGCGGACGCCGTCGGTATTTACGGTTGCGGTATCCGCCGCCACAGCGGATACCGCCAGACAAATTGCCAGCGCGATTGAAAGCATCAGAGAGAAAAGTGATTTTGCCACTTGTTTCATGTGTATTGGTACCTCCATTTTATCTATCGTAGTCCGGGAGGCCCTTTTGCAGCCGGCGCGTATCGCTCAGCCTCGGGCCAGTTGTCGTTCCAGCCAGACGCTGCCGAGATCCATGGCGGCGTAGAGGTTTCCCCGCTCGCCCTTCTTTACAATGCGGTCGCGGCCCTTTAACTCCGCCGCCGTCAGCTGTAACTGAATCCCAACTCTTGTGGCAACATCCAGATCGCCAACCTTCTTCGTGGCGAGCACCTGGAACATGATGATATACTTATCAGACATACTTCCGTAATAAATCAAATTACCTTTTCTGCGCAGTGGACGGCCTTTGTAATTCAGAGCCATTGGCTTTGTATCCGCCATTTCAAGTACCTCCTTCAAAACTTGTAACCAAATTGTAACACATTGTTTCCACGTTGTCAATCTTTTATCGCCGCCATTTTCGCCCAATTCCGCTTTTTTTCAAAAAAAATTGCACAAAAATCGCTTCCGATGGCAAATAAAATAGGAGTCCCCCCAACGGAAGGCTCCTATTGATCTGTCAAAACCGCATCAAAGCTCAGACCCCCAGGTAATAGCGCACCAGCTCCTGCAGCAGCTCATCCCTGTCCAGCTGACGGATCAGGGTACGGGCGTTGTTAAAGTTGGTGATATAGGTAGGGTCTTCGGACAAAATATAACCCACAATCTGATTGATGGGATTATAGCCTTTCTCCTGCAATGAAGTGTATACCTCTGAAAGCACCCTGCGCGTCTTATTCTCTTCCATATTGGAAAGGCTAAAGCGGCGCGTGTAATCAAGATCAGACATAAGAATCGGACCTCCATCGGCTAAGCCTGGCAGCGAACGATACGCTACGATGAGTACATTGTAACCCAAAGTTACAAAAAAGTAAAGAGCAGACTGAAAATTTTCTCCGGATATTTTCCAATCTCCCCCTGCTTTTTTGCCCTTTTGTGCCCCATCCCTGCCCCTTTCCGCTTGCCGGAAACGGGACGCCATGCTACAATACAGTTATTCCGGCTTTTCAGGAGGGACTTTTATGGGCAGACCGGTGCTGACACGATATGCGATTCCCAACGCCAGGGGCATACGGCTGCGCATCGCGGTGGTGGCCGACCTCCACGACGAGGCGGGGGAGGAGGCGTTGGAGCTGCTGCGGCAGGCGGCGCCTGGGCTGATTCTGCTGCCGGGGGATTTGCTGGAGCGCGTCGTCCCTCCGGCGAACCTTGGCTGGCCGGACATCCAGGAGCGCTATCGACAGGCCCGCTTTCCGGCCCCGGAACGCCACCTGCGGCCCCGGATGGATGCCCTGCGGCAGAGACGCCGCCCCATGCCCCGGGAGCGGCACGGGCTGGACTTTCTGCGGCAGGCAGCCCAAATCGCCCCGGCCTACCTCTCCCTGGGCAACCACGAGTTCTATCTCCAGCCCCAGGATCTGCCGGACCTGGCGGAGGCAGGGGGCGTCCTGCTGGACAACCGCGCCGTGACGGTGTACACCAGGGACGGCATGGCGGTTCGTCTGGGCGGGCTGTCCACCTGCCCGGATGAGGACTGGCTCGCCGCCTTCGCCGCCGAAGACGGGTACAAAATCCTGCTGTGCCACCACCCGGAATACTATGAGCCGCTGGTGCGGCCCACCGGGATTCAGCTGACCGTCAGCGGCCACGCCCACGGCGGGCAGATTCGGCTGCTGGGCCGCGGGGTCTACGCCCCCGGCCAGGGGTTTTTCCCAAAGTACACCAGAGGCGTGTATGACGGCGGGCGGCTGGTGGTCTCCGCCGGGCTCCACAGCACCGCCGGGCTGCCCCGGTGGGGGAATCCCACCGAGGTGGTGCTGGTGGAACTGGAGCCGGAAGGCTCCCCGTGACGGCAGAGCCACAGCACAGCTGTAAGGCGCAATCTGTCGGAAGCGGCATAGAATACTGTGTCCCGGCCCGGGGCGGGACAGCGAATCAATTCGGAGGTAGCAACAATGAATCTGCAAGTGATCATCGGCATCCTGATTCCCCTGGTGGGCACCACCCTTGGCTCCGCCTGCGTCCTCTTCCTGCGGGGGGCCATCCATCCCCTGCTCCAGCGGGCGCTGTCCGGCTTTGCGGCGGGGGTGATGGTGGCGGCCTCCATCTGGAGCCTGCTGATTCCGGCGCTGGAGCAGTCGGAGGGCATGGGGACGCTGTCCTTCCTGCCCGCCACGGTGGGGTTCTGGCTGGGCATCCTGTTCCTGCTGTTTCTGGACCATGCGATTCCCCATTTACATAGGAACAGCAGTCAGGCGGAGGGCCCCAAAAGCCACCTGGCCCGCACCACTATGCTGGTGCTGGCGGTGGCCATTCACAACATCCCGGAGGGGATGGCGGTGGGGGTGGTGTACGCCGGCTGGCTGTCCGGCAGCAGCACCATCACCATGACCGGGGCCCTGGCCCTGGCCATCGGCATCGCCATTCAGAACTTCCCGGAGGGGGCCATCATCTCCATGCCGCTGTACGGCGAAGGGGTGAGCAAGCGGCGGGCCTTCCTGTACGGCGCCCTGTCCGGGGTGGTGGAGCCGGTGGGGGCCGCCCTCACCATTCTGGCGGCCCGGTGGCTGATTGCCGTACTGCCCTATCTTTTGAGCTTTGCGGCGGGGGCCATGCTCTATGTGGTGGTGGAGGAGCTGATTCCCGACCAGTCGGAGGGGAACGACTCCGACATCGGCACCATCCTGTTCGCGGTGGGGTTCTCCCTGATGATGGTGCTGGACGTGGCGCTGGGGTGAGGTACGCCCTGGCCGGACCATGCAAAAACGCGCCGAAGCGGCTGCTTCGGCGCGTTTTGTTCTGTTGTCAGCTCCAGAAGCCGCTGATACCGGAGACGAAGGTGTAGCTCAGGCTGTCAGCGTAGCTGTAATAGTAGCTGTCGCCGGAGGACAGGCCGGAGCAGATCTCCACGTTGGTGCCGTCGGAGACGCCGGTCTCCACCTCCACCAGGTCGCCCAGGGTCTCGCTGGACGTATCATAGCTGGTGTAGACATAGGTGGTGCTGCCCTCCTCCACCAGAGCGGCCTCTGGGATGACCAGCACATCCTCCGTGGTGGCCAGGGTGATCAGGACAGAGGCGTTCATGCCCACCAGCATCTCCCCGGTGCGCTCCATGGTGATTTCGGCGGTGAACTTGGTGTTGCCGCCGCTGTTGGTGCCGCTGGTGTCCAGGGCGGTGACGGTGCCGCTGAAGGACTGGCCGGTCAGGGCGTCCAGGGTGATGACGGCCTCCTGCCCCTCGGTCAGGGAGAGAATATCCAGCTCATCCACGCTGATGGAGATGGTCATGGTGTCCTGGGGGGTGATGGAGAGGATGGTCTGCTCCCCTACGGAGTAGGTGCCAATGCCCTCCTCTTCCGCCGCGGCGGTGCCAGAGCCGTCAGAGGTGTCGGAGGTGCCGTCTGCCAGGCTGGAGGCGGCCTCCTCAAGGGCGCTTTCATACAGGGCCTCCGTGTCAATGTCGGCGGTATCGGTGCTGTCGGCGCTGTCCGTCATGCCGGTCATATCCTCCGTCATACCGGTCATATCCTCCGTCCCGTCGCTGTCGGTCTGGTCGGTCATGCCGTCGGCGTCAGCGTCCCCTGCGGTTTCCGTGCCGTCGGCGGCGTCGGGGGCGGCACCGGTTTCAGCGTTCCCATCGGAGGCGGTTGACCCGTCCTCACCGGGGGCGCTGCCTTCGCTGCCCTCTGTCGCCTCCGTCTCCTCCTGGCAGATCACAAGGCAGGTGGCGGTGCAGCCGTCCGCCGTGGCGCTGACGGTGCAGGTGCCCGGGGAAACCCAGGTCACCAGGCCGTCGCTGTCCACCGTGGCAACCGTTTCATCGCCGGAGGCCCAGGTCACCTCACCGCTCCAGCCCCCCGGGGAGACGGTGACGGTGAGCCGGAAGGCGGCCCCTGCCGCCAGGCTCAGCTTTCTGGTGCTCAGGGTCAGGCTGTCCACCTCCGTCGCCTCCTGGCAGGTCACGGCGCAGGCGGCCATCTGGTCGTCCGCGGTGACGGTGATCATGCACTCCCCTACGGAAACCCAGGTCACCAGGCCGCCGCTGTCCACGGTGGCAACCGTTTCATCGCTGGAGGCCCAGATCATTTCACCGCTCCAGTCCTCCGGAGAGACGGCGGCGGTGAGCTGCACGCTCTCCCCCTCCGTCAGGGTCAGCTCCGTTTCGCTGAGGGTCACGCTTTCCGCCGCAGTCCGGTCTGTTGTGTCGGCAGTCGTCAGCAGGTTCAGCACGAAGGACACGGTGGAGGCGGCAGTCTCGGCAGCGGTGGTCTCGGAGGAGTCGGTGCTGTCCTCGGAATCAGCGCTGTCAGTGGAATCCGTACTGTCGGCGCTGTCGTCGCTGTCCGTGGAGGCGGCGGCGCTGTCGCTGAGGCCGGAGATCACACCGGCGGTTTCCGCATACACGTTGTTGTCCATGTAGAGCAGATACAGCTCCTGCATCTGCGCCTCCAGTTCCTCCCGCTGGGACAGGAGGCTCAGGTAATCGGCGGAGCCGCCCACATCGGTCAGGGTCAGCAGGTCGTCCCCGGCGTCCACGGCGTCGTCCACGTCCACCTCAATGTCCTCCACGGTGCCGTAGTAGCCGGTGACCTTCAGCTCGCTGTGAATGTACAGCGCGCCGCTGCCCAGCTCGTTGCCGTCGGCGTCGGTGACGGTGACGCTGTCGCCATAGTCGGTGTCCTCATCGGAGACGGTGACGGTGGCTACCCCGTCCAGCAGCTGGGCCACCCGTCCGTCCTCCTCGGTGCCGTCGGGCAGGGTGACGGTGACGCTGTCGCCCACAGTGAGGCTGTCCGTGGCGGAAACATCCACCGCCAGCAGCCCGTCCAGGGAGACCAGCATCAGGGCGCCGTACTCGTCCATGGTGTCCACCACGCTGATGTCCTCCTCCGCGTAGATCACCTTCACCCGGCCCCCGGCGGTGGCGGTGACGGTGTCGCTGAGGGTGTCCTCGGCGGCCTCCGCCAAATCCTCATCCAGGGCATCCAGGTCGGCCTGGAGGTTCACAATGGCCACCGCCACGGAGACGCTGTCCACGGCGGCGATGAGGTCGCCCTCCTCCACCGTGTCGCCGTTGGAGACGTAGTAGGTTTCCACGGTGACGGTGTCCGGCAGGGTCAGTTCCACCGCGTCCTCCTCCTCCAGGGTGCCGGTGCCGGAGAGGACGGTGTCCAGTGTGCCGGTCTCCACCGTGCCGGAGAGGATCTCCGTATTCACGGTGACGGAGCTGGTGGAGGAGGTGCTGAGGGTGGGCAGCAGCCCCAGCACCAGAGCCACCACCAGCAGCAGGGCCACGGGAATCATCCAAAGGCGTCTTTTTCTGCGGCGGGGGGACAGCTCATCCTCCTCCCCGTCCCCGTTTTCCGCCTCCGGCTGGGCGGCAGAGGCCGCCAGCAGCTGCCGGTTGTACCGGCGGGCCCGGAGCAGCAGGAAAATGCAGCCTCCGTCCCCCAAAACACAGACGATGAGGATGGGAATCCACGCCGTCCGCAACGCGCTGCGGACGGTGTAGAGCGCCCCAACGCTCCCGGCAGAGGCGCTGTCCGACATCCCGTCCGGCAGGGTCATTTCCTCACCGGCGGTATCGGAGGCAGCCCCGTCGGCTGTGCCGCCAGATCGGCCCATGCCGCCGGCCCCCTGGGCCATCTCCCCGTCAGAGGGCACCTCTGCGGTGACGCCGCTCTGGTCGGCCATGTCCCCCATGTCGCCGCCGGGGGCGCCGGAGAAGCCCCCGGCCATGCCGCCGAACTCCGCCTCTGTGCCGCTGGTGTCGGCGTCGGAGAAGTCTCTGGTCATGCCTCCGAACTCCGCCTCCGTGCCGCTGGTGTCGGCGTCCGCATCACCCGTTTCCATGGTGAACTGGCCGGTCATACCGGTCATGCCGACAGAGACGGCGGGAAAGGTGGCAACGTTTACCACGTCAAGGCACAGCACCACTGTGAACAGGGCAATCAAAATGATGTAAACAAACGTGCGCTTCGGCCTGAGTGTGACCATTCCCTGCGTGGTTTTCTTTGTCGCTGTCATAGTACGCACCTCCCGTCAGCCGCCATAGTGCAGCGCCTCAATGGGCGGCAGCTTTGCGGCTTTGTTGGCCGGATACAGGCCGAAGATGACCCCGATGGCGAAGCAGAACGCCACGGCGATGAACACCACGTTCATCTCCATGCTGAAGGTCATGCTCAAACTGGACACCACCACGGAGATGATTTGCAGCACGCCCCAGGAGAGGAAGATGCCGATGGCGCAGCCCAGCATACACAGCACCACCGATTCCAGCAAAAACTGCTGCAAAATGACCCCCCGGCTGGCCCCGATGGCCTTCCGGATGCCGATCTCCCGGGTGCGCTCGGTGACGGTGACCAGCATGATATTCATAATGCCGATGCCCCCCACGATCAGGGAGATGGCCGCAATGCCGCCCAGCAGCACCGCCAGGATGGAGGTGACGCTGCTCATGGCTTCCTCCAGCACATCGCTGGTGGTGACGGTGAAGGCGTCCTCGTCCTCCTCAAACCGCTCCAGCAGCAGCGCCGTGACCGCCTCCTCGGCGGTTTCCATATCGGAGCCGTCCTCCGCGCTGACATAGAAGCTGGTGATGCTGGAGGACACGGTGGAGGACAGCCGCATCAGCGTGGTGTAGGGAATGTAGGCCGTCAGGGAATCCCCCATCAGGGAGGAGGTCAGGGAGGAGTCGTCCTCCTCCAGCACTCCCACCACGGTGAATTTCAGGCCGTCCAGGGAGAGCTCCTCCCCCACGCAGTCGGTGTAGCCGATGAGGGTGGTGGCGGTGGTCTCCGTGATGACGCAGACATAGTTGTTGTTGTCCACGTCGGTGGATTTCAGGAACCGGCCCAGCAGAACGGACAGCCCCTGAATGTCGGCATAGGCTGGGGTGGTGCCGTACACCGTCACCGTGTCGCTGGTGGCATCATACTTACCGGTGACGCTGGTTGCCCCATAGGGGGCGGCCAGGCCGATGCCCTCCTCATCCATCCACTCGTCCAGGGTGTCCAGGGTAACGGGGGAGCCCTTGTCGTCGGAGACGGTGACGCTGACCAGGTCGCTGCCCAGGCTGGAGATGGTGTCGGTGACGGTGCTGGTGGCCCCGTTCACCAGGCTCACCAGAATCACCAGGGCCATGACGCCGATGATGATGCCCAGCATGGTCAGGAAGGCCCGGAATTTGTTGCCGGAAATGGACTTGAGGGCCATTTTAAAGGATTGTATCATAGCTGCACCTCCGAGAGATGGCCGTCCAGGATGTGGACGACCCGGGACGCCTGCCGGGCGATGTCCTCGTTGTGGGTGATGAGGACAATGGTGTTCCCCTGCTGATGCAGCTCGTGGAAGAGCTGCATGATCTCCACGCTGGTTTTGGAGTCCAGGTTGCCGGTGGGCTCGTCCGCCAGAATCAGGGAGGGCCGGGTGACGATGGCCCGGGCCACAGCCACCCGCTGCTGCTGGCCGCCGGACAGCTCGGTGGGCAGGTGCTTGGCCCGTTTGGTCAGCCCCACCCGCTCCAGGGCGTCCGCCACCCGGACCCGGCGCTCCGCAGCCTTCACTCCCTGGTAAATCAGGGGCAGCTCCACGTTCTCCTCACTGTTGAGCTTGGAGATCAGGTTGAAGCTCTGGAACACGAAGCCGATTTTCCGGTTGCGGATCTGGGCCAGCTCGTTCTCGGTATAGTCCTCGATGGGGGTGCCGTCCAGCAGGTACTCCCCGGAGTCGGCAATGTCCAGGCAGCCGATGATGTTCATCAGGGTGGATTTGCCGCTGCCGGAGGGGCCGATGATGCTGACAAACTCCCCATCGTCAATGTGGAGGCTGGCCTTGTCCAGGGCGTACACCTTTTCGCCGCCCACCTGGTACACGCGGGAGACGTCTTTCAAATCGATCATGGTGAACCGCCTCCTCAGCCCGGCATTCCGCCGCCGACGTTGCCGCCGCTGAATCCGCCGGCGTCTCCGCCGCCGCTGAAGCCGCTGGTGTCATTGCCGCCGCCCGTGCTGCTGAAGTCCATGTCGCCGCCCCTGCTGCTCATGTCGCCGAACATGGAGCTGAAGTCGGAGCTGTCGCTGCTGCTGGACGCGTCATAATAGACGGTGTCTCCCTCGCTGAGGCCGTCGGTGATTTCAATGTAGCTGCTGTTGGAGAGGCCCACCGTGACCTCCACCATGTCCCCCAGCTCGCCGGTGGTCTCATCGTAGCTGGTGTAGACGTAGGCGGTGGAGCTGGTTTGGGTCACAGCGTCCACGGGCAGCAGCAGGGCGTTCTCCACCCCCTCGATGGTGATGGTAACGGAGGCGCTCATGCCAGAGAGCATGCTGTCCGTCTTGTCCAGCGTGACCGTCACGGTGTACTGGGTGACGCCGCCGGAGCTGGTGGCGGTGGTGTCGATCTCCGTCACGGTGCCGGTGTAGCTGTCGGTGCCGATGGAGTCAATGGTGATGGCCGCCTCCTGGCCCACCTCCAGGGAGAGGATGTCCGTCTCGTCCACGCTGAGGGAGACGGTCATGGTCTCATCCGGGGCGATGGAGAGCAGGGTGGTCTCCCCGCCGTCGCTGGAGGACGAGGCCGTGGCAGAGGCGGTGTCAAAGGTGCTGCCCATGGAAGAAGCTGTGCTGCCTGTGGAGTAGGATATGCTGTCCACCACGCCGGACAATGTGGCGTACACCGCCCCCTGCTTGTAGAGGGCGATCAGCTCCTGAAGGGTCTCCTCCAGCTCGGCCCGCTCCTTCAGGAGGGAATCATAGTTGGCGGAGTAGGCGGTATCCGTCAGGGTCAGCAGGGTGTCCCCGGCGTCCACGGCGTCGTCCACGTCCACCTCCACTTCCTCTACGGTGCCGGCGTAGCCGGTGACCTTCAGTTCCTCATGGATGTACAGGGTGCCGGTGCCCACGGTGCTGCCGTCGGAGTCGGTGACGGTGACAGTGTCGCCGTAGGCGGCGCTGTCATCGTCGATGAGGACGGTGGCGGCGGCGGCCACGGCGTCCACGGTGCCGTCATACTCGTTGCCGTCGGAGTCGGTGACGGTGACGCTGTCTCCCACGGCCAGGCCGCCGGCATCCACGTCCACGGCCATGTAGCCGTCCAGGCTCAGCAGCAGCAGCGCGCCGTTTTCATACATGACGGTGGCCACATCGTCGTCCTCTTCGGCGTAGATGACCTTCACCCGGCCGTCCAGGGCGGTGGTAACCTCCTCGTCCGCCTCGTCCTCGGCGGCCGCCTCGATCTCCTCATCCAGGGCGTCCAGCGACGCCTGAGCTGACGCCATGGCGGAGAGGACGGAGGCGGCGTCCACAGAGGCCAGCAGGTCGCCCTCGCTGACGGTGTCCCCCTCCTCCACATAGATGGTGTCCAGCGTCACCGAGCTGGGAAAGGTCACATCCTCCACCCCCTCGCTGGCCAGGGTGCCGGAGCCGGAGACGGTGGTGCTGATGCTGCCCACCGTCACCTCGGCGTTCTCGATGGTGTCATCGGTGGAGGCGAAATTCTCCGCCACCATCCGCTGGGCGTACAGCACCAGGCCGGTGAGAATGGCCGCCACGATCACCACCACAATGATCACGGTGCGGATGCGCCGGGCCCGGCGGTTCGACTTTCCTTTTTGCTTACTTTTCGTATTCATCACGATTCCCCCTGTGCGGAAATTCTAATCTATTTTATAACGCTGGAACTTTAAACCCACCTTAAATTTTAATTCTGATTTTTCGGGTGGGCAGGTTTTGCGCTTTCGGTGGGGTCGATTTCCTTAGGAAAGGAAAGAGAAAGGAACTGCGTTTTGCCCGAAAGGCAGCCGTTCGTTCCTTAGATGAGGATACTGGAAGGAAATAGAGCGTTTGCCCTTGCCAGGGCATGGCCTTGACTACCGCCTGCTGACCATTTATGGTATCCTCCTCGGTCAATGACCCTCGCCAGCATAGCTGGCATCGGTTTCCGGCTAAAAATGTGCCACTGGCACATTTTTGGACGCCGTAAATTACTCCGCCAAGAAAAGTAGCAAAAGAAGGCGGCTCAGGGAGGAGCTTCGTGGCCTCGCTCCTCCCTAAGAACCCTCCTCCTGTCCCGCCGGGGCTTCGCGCTGTCCAATTTATAAGTGGTCTGTCAGGTCACATCGTTTCTGACGGAACAGACCACTTCATTGAGAGACAAGGCGGAGCCGCCAGTGGGACAGAGGGAGATTCCAGCGTAGTTCGTTTATCGCTCCTTTTCTAAGGAGGGAAGGTCAGCCGGGCGCACACCCTGCGTCCTCCCCATTTCCGCAATTCTTCCTGCAAAATGAGGGTTGTATTCGCGGAAAAAACAAGCTATAATAAAATTGGTGGTGCGCGGAAGTTTTGCAAACCTTCCCCGTATCCCCAATTTTTGGCTTTTTGCGCGGCGGGACCCTCCGCCGCGTGTTTCAAGGAGGAACTGCGATATGGATCAACTGTTACAGCTTTTGGAGGGGGACTGCACCCTGTCCCATAAACAGCTCGCCGCCATGGTGGGCACCTCGGAGGAGAAGATCGGGGAATCGATCCGCCGCTACGAGGAGGAAAACATCATCCTGGGCTATAAGGCCGTCATCGACTGGGACGCGGTGAAGCGGGAGGACGTCACCGCCCTGATTGAGGTCAAGGTGGAGCCCCAGCGTGGGGACGGCTTTGACCGGGTGGCGGAGCGCATCTACCAGTATGAGGAGGTGGAGGCCTGTTATCTCATGAGCGGCGACTTTGATATGACCGTCATCATCTCCGGCAAGACCCTGCAGGAGGTGGCCATGTTCGTCTCCCAGAAGCTGTCCGCCATCGACGCGGTGAAGGCCACCGCCACCCACTTTATCCTGAAAAAATACAAGGAGAATCATCTGATTTTCAAGGTGCTGGAAAAGCAGGAGGAAGGGTTTTACTTCGTATGAACTACAGCACGATTATGAACCGGCGGATTCAGGCCGTGCCCCCCTCCGCCATTCGGAAGTACTTTGACCTGCTGGAGGATATGCCCAACGCCATCTCCCTGGGCATTGGGGAGCCGGACTTCCCCACCCCCTGGCACATCCGGGACGCCGGTATTTACTCCTTGGAAAAGGGCCTGACAAAATACTCCCCCAACCGGGGCTTCTCTGAGCTGCTACGGCAGATCTCCGCCTACATGAAGCGGCGGTTCGACCTGAACTACGAGCCCATGAGCCAGATTCTCGTCACCGTGGGCGGCAGCGAGGGCATCGACCTGGCCCTGCGCTGCCTGATCGAGCCGGGGGACGAGGTCATCGTCCCCACGCCCTCCTTCGTGTGCTACAGCCCGCTGGTGAGTATGTCCTGCGGCGTGCCCGTCTTTGTGGAGACCAAGGCGGAAAACGAGTTCCGCCTGACGGCGGAGGAGCTGAAAGCCGCCATCACCCCCAGGACCAAAGCCCTGGTGCTGCCCTACCCCTGCAATCCCACCGGCGGCATTATGGAGCGGGAAGACCTGGCCGCCATCGCCCAGGTGCTGGAGGGTACCGACATCATGATCGTCTCCGATGAGATTTATGCGGAGCTGACCTACGGCAGCCACCACGTCTCCCCCGCCAACCTGCCGGAGCTGTACGACCGCACCATCGTGGTCAACGGCTTCTCCAAAGCCTACTCCATGACGGGCTGGCGGCTGGGCTACCTGTGCGCCCCGAAAGAGATTTGCAGCCAGATGGTAAAGCTCCACCAGTACGGCATCATGTCCGCCCCCACTGTCAGCCAGTACGCCGCTATCGAGGCCCTGGAATTTGGCGACAACGACATCGAGGCCATGCGGACGGAGTACAACGGGCGGCGGCGGTTCCTGCTGGACGGGTTCCGCACCCTGGGGATGGAGTGCTTTGAGCCCAAGGGGGCCTTCTATATGTTCCCCAACGTCACCAAAATTTCCGGCCTGACCAGCGACGAGTTCTGCACACAATTTTTGCAGGCCGAACAGGTGGCCATCATCCCCGGCTCCGCCTTCGGCCCCGGCGGGGAGGGCTTCGCCCGCTGCTGCTACGCCACCAGCATGAAGGAGCTGGCCGCCGCCCTGGAGCGGCTGGAGCATTTCCTGAAGCATCGGTAATGTCCGAACGAACAAATTGAATGAAGGAGAATAAGCTATTATGATGTACATCACCTGCCTGGATATGGAGGGGGTCCTGGTCCCCGAAATCTGGATTGCCTTTGCCGAGGCCAGCGGCATCCCTGAGCTGCGGCGCACCACCCGGGATGAGCCAGACTACGACAAGCTGATGCGCTACCGCCTGAACATCCTGAAGGAGCATCACCTGGGCCTGCCGGAGATTCAGGCCGTCATCTCCACCATCGACCCCCTGCCCGGCGCAAAGGAGTTCCTGGACGAGCTGCGGAGCTTCACCCAGGTGGTGGTGCTCAGCGACACCTTTGAGCAGTTCGCCATGCCCCTGGTGAAGAAGCTGGGCTATCCCACCCTGATGTGCAACCAGCTGGAGGTGGCCCCGGACGGTGAAATCACCGGCTACCATATGCGGGTGGCCAAGTCCAAGCTGTCCACCGTGAAGGCCCTCCAGTCCATCGGCTACGAGACCATCGCCAGCGGCGACAGCTACAACGACCTGGCCATGATTCAGGCCAGCAAGGCGGGCTTCCTCTTCCGCAGCACCCCCCAGATTCAGGCCGACCACCCGGAGCTGGCCGCCTACGAGTCCTTTGACGACCTGCTGGCCGCCATCCGGAGGGCCATGGACTGACCCTGTCGGCCCCGCCGCACCGAGAGAGGCGGCGGCACCGATGCCAACTACTTGAGAAGGAGAACGATTATGAGCCATCTGCCTGACGCCCCCTGCTTCGTCCCGGCGGACATCCTGCTGCCCAAAGACTGCGACATGACCAAATGGAGCGTTGTGGCCTGCGACCAGTACGCCTCCCAGCCGGAGTACTGGAAGCGTATCCACCGCTCCCTGGGGGACGCCCCCTCCACCCTGCGGCTGATGCTGCCGGAGGCCTTCCTCAGCGACGGGAAAACCAGCCTCCACAATCTGGAGATCGCCGATGCCATGCAGCGCTATCTGGACGCCGGTGTGTTTCAAACGATTCCCCACGCCCTGATCTATGTGGAGCGCTGGCTGTCCAATGGCAAGCTCCGCCGGGGGCTGGTGGGGGCCGTGGATCTGGAGCAGTACGATTATACCCCCGGCTCCCAGACCCTGATCCGCGCCACTGAGGGCACCGTCCTCAGCCGCATCCCCCCCAGGGTGGCGGTGCGCCGTCACGCCCCCATTGAGCTGCCCCACATCCTCATGCTGATGGACGACCCGGAGCGGCAGATCATCGAGCATCTCACCGCCGAGACGGACGAGATGGAACAGCTCTATGACTTTGACCTGGTGGCGGACGGCGGCCACATCACCGGCTACCTGCTGACGCCCAGCCAGCAGGAGGAGGTGCTGGCCATGATCGAGGGTCTGCGGGACGAGGAAGCCTTCGCCCGGCGCTATGACGCGGCGGGGATGCCCCAGCTGCTCTTCGCCGTGGGGGACGGCAACCACTCCCTGGCCTCCGCCAAGGCATTGTACGAGGAGGAGAAGCTGGCCGCGCCGGAGGGGACGGAGCTGCTCTCCCGCTACGCCCTGGTGGAGCTGGAGAACCTCCACGAGGACGCGCTGGAGTTTGAGGCCATTCACCGGGTGGTGTTCCACATCGACCCCAAACAGCTGCTGGACGATTTGATGGCCTTCTACCCCGGGGCCCATTACGGCGCGGGGGATGGCCACAGCTTCCAATACGTCACCGCCCAGGAACAGGGGGTCATCACCGTGCCCAACCCCAAAGCCCAGCTGGCGGTGGGCACCCTGCAAACCTTCCTGGACGGCTGGCTCCGGGCCCATGTGGGCAGCAGCATCGACTATGTCCACGGCGCGGACGTGGCGGAGGGCCTGGGCGCCGAGCCGGGGAACATTGCCTTCCTGCTCCCCGCCATGGGCAAGGACCAGCTCTTTAAGACGGTCATCCACGACGGGGCACTGCCCCGCAAGACCTTCTCCATGGGGGAGGCCCAGGACAAACGGTTCTACCTGGAAGCGAGGAGAATCAAGTGACCGCCCCGCTGACCGAGCCCGCCTGGGCCAAGCTGAACCTGACCCTGGACGTGCTGGGCAGGCGGGCGGACGGCTTTCACGACCTGCGGATGGTGATGCAGAGCGTCTCCCTTCATGACGACATTGTGCTGACCCTGACGGAGGAGCCGGGGATTCGCCTTGCCACCAACTTCTCCTTTCTGCCCACAGACGGGCGGAATCTGGCTGTCATGGCCGCAAACGCCTTTCAGCAGGCCACCGGCGTGGACGTGGGCGGCCTGCGCATCCGCATCGAGAAGCATATCCCCGTCTGCGCCGGTACCGCCGGCGGCAGCAGCGACGCCGCCGGCGTGCTGCGGGGGCTGAACCGCCTCTGTGAGACGGGGCTGACCCCTGAGCAGCTGGCCAAAATCGGGGAGGGCGTCGGCTCCGACGTGCCCTACTGCGTGCTGGGGGGCACCGCCCTGGCCGAGGGCCGGGGGGAGCGGCTAACGCGCCTCCCCGCCCTGCCGGACTGCGCCATTGTGATGTGCAAGCCCTCCTTCGCCGTCTCCACGCCGGAGCTGTTCCACCGCATTGACAGCTTTAAGCTCCGCTGCCACCCGGACACCGCCGGGATGCTGAAGGCACTGGAGGAGCGCAGCCTGCAGGGGGTAGCCCGGCGGCTGTACAACGTCTTTGAGGATGTCCTTCCCCCCCAGCAGGGGAACGCCATCCGGGAGATTCGCCAGAGCCTCATCGAATCCGGGGCTCTGGGGGCCTGCCTGTCCGGCACCGGCCCCACCGTGTTCGGCATCTTCGAGACAGAGGAGGGGGCCCGGCGGGCCGCCGCAGTGCTGGCCCCCGCTCACCGGGAGACCTTTGTGGTCAGGCCAGTGTCATGATGACTGCCGTTTCCGGTTCTCAGTAGTAGAGCATGAAGGCGAAATCTTCGCTTTTCTGTAGGGGCGGCCCTTGGCCGCCCGGCATCCTGCGAACGGGAACGCTGTGTTTCAACCCCTCCACCGCTTCGCGGTTCCCCTCCCCTTTCGGGGGAGGAAAAAAACTGTGGGAATCACCACGTCTTTGGCTCCCCTGAAAGGGGAGCTGTCAGCGAAGCTGACTGAGGGGTGGAAGGCCAAGAGGCTGCCCGGGCGCACAGTGTGCGCCCGGGCACGGTTTCTCCTTAGATGAGGAACACTGGTATAAAATGAAGCAACACCGTCTAAACTGGGAGAAATCCCAATTCAGGCGGTGTTTTTATGTCAAATCAACCTTCTGTCCGCTGTCTGCCGGGGAGGCGCTCCCGGCCTGCCCTGCTTTGGGGCGCACTGCTGCTGTCCGGCCTGCTGCTGACGGCCAGCTGGGCGGGCTATCGCCAGGCGGCGCTGGCGGAGGAGCTGGTGCGGTTTCATGTGGTGGCCGCCTCCGACAGCGAAGCGGACCAGCGGCAGAAGCTGCTGGTCCGGGACGCGGTGCTGGCCGCCACCCGGTCTTTGCTGGCGGAGGCGGACTCCGCCGGGGACAGCCGGGCCATCCTCTCCGCCCACCTGGAGGAGCTGGCCCAGGCGGGGGCCGACGCCCTCCGGGCCTCCGGCGGCTCCGGCACCGTCACCGCGGCCCTGAACCGCCGATATTACTCCACCCGTTACGGGGAGGGGGTCTCCCTCCCCGCCGGGGAGTACGTCAGCCTGCAAATCATTATCGGTGAGGGGGAGGGGCACAACTGGTGGTGCGTCCTCTTCCCCGACCTCTCCGCCGGGGCGGACGCCGCCGCCGTCATGGCGGAGGAGGACGCGGGGCTGATCACCCAGGCGGACGAGGGCTATGAGCTGCGTTTCCGCTGTCTGGAGCTGTGGGGGACGGTGAAGGGGTGGCTGTCCTCCGTATGCGGCTGAAACGGGTTCACCCCCTGGGCCAGCAGGGCGGCCAGGTAGAGGGCGCAGCCCGCCAGCGCCGCCAGCGCCGACGCTCCCCACAGCCCCGTCCCGCTGCCCCGCAGGTTGCGGTAGAGCAGGTTCACCACCGACCCCATCAGGAGGGCGGACAGGGCCGGGGCCGTCACCACCGGGAACCAGCGGATCTCCGCCCCGCCCTGCCGGACCACCACCCGAATCCGCAGCCAGAAGCCCAGGAGGGAGCTGACCGCCGTCCCCAGAGCGTAGGCGTAGAAGCCCAGCCTGCCGGTCAGCAGGAGGGTGCAGCCCAGCTGCACCCCGCCGCAGAACAGGGAGATGGCAGCCCCCTGTTTTTGCCGGCCAATGCCGTTGAGGACGGTGCCCAAAACGGCCTCATAGGCCGAGAGGGCCGCGCCAATGCTCAACGGGAGCAGCAGCGCCCCCACTCGGCTGTCATGGAAGAGCAGCGCCCCAATGTCTCCCCCCAGCGTCACCAGCAGGGCCATCAGCGGCAGCACCAGCAGGGAGACGGAGCCGAGGGCCGTTTCAATATACCGGTTCCGCTCCCCCTTCCGCCCCAAGGTGCAGCACTCCGTCAGCCGGGGCAGGATGGACAGGGACAGGGCGTTCACAAAGGCGAAGGGCAGGTTCAACAGGGGCAGCGTCATGCCGAACACCACCCCGAAGGCCTCCATGGCCCCGGAGGCGGTGTACCCCGCCAGCACCAGCAGCTGTGGCACCAGAATGGCGTTCACCGACCCCATCAGGTTGCCCAGGAGGGCGGTGAACCCCACCGGCAGGGCGATTTGGAGCAGGGAACGGCGGGCGACCCCCGCCTCCGCCGCCCGCCCCGTCTGTCCGTCCGGGCGGCGCTGCCGGGCGATCCGGGTCAGGGTCAGCACCAGGGAGGAGAACACCTCGCTGACCCCCATTCCCAGCACGATGACCGCCACCGTATGGGCCCCGTCCAGGGGCATCAGCAGCCATAACAGCCCCAACACCGCCGCCGCCCGGATGACCTGCTCCGCCAGCTCCACCGCGGCGGGGATGCGGGTCTCCCCAAAGCCGTAAAAATAGTTTTTCGTCAGATTCTCCACGCCGGTGAGCAGGAGGCAGGGCAGCAGGCAGGGCAGGGCCAGGGCCGTCCGCCCGTCCCCCAGCACCTGTGTGGCCAGGGGCCGGGCCAGCAACACCACCGCCACCGCCAGCACCGCCCACACGGCAAAGAGCAGCCACAGCGCCGTATTCAGCAGCCTTGCCGCCCCCCGGCGGTTCTGCCGGGCGGCCTCCGCCGCCGTCCGGTTGCACACCGCCACCGCCAGCCCGGAGACGGCCACCGATTGCAGCACGCCGTACACCGGCAGCACCAGCTGATACAGCCCTATGTACTCCGCCCCAATGGTGCGGGACAGCAGCATCCGGTAGAAGAACCCCACCACCTGGGTAAACACTCCCACCACCGTCAGCAGGAAGGCGGACTGCACAAAGCTCTCCCGTTCTCTCATCCTCTCACCTCAGGGCAGTCTATGCGCAACCTGTCCCGGACAGAAGGACAGGTTGCCTTTGCAGGGGAATCAGCTCTTGCCCCCGGCGGCTCTTCCTTAGACAAAGTTTGCTATAAAGAATTTGTCTGGCCTTCGCCGTCAAGCGGCATTTCCGCTGCGCTCCCTACCCTTGCCAGGAAGCGGGGCCTACTTTTCTCGCTCCGCCCTGCCGAAGGCGGGCGTAACGTGGCGGCAATTTTGTTATCCAATGATAGATAACATCTGCCTGAACCGCAAGGTCACAACCTCTCATCAAAAAGCGTGCTTGTCCATTACTTTTCGCATTAGATGCAAGAACGCACCCTTACCGTCAGATTTCATCGACCAAAGGACAATAAAATCGCCGTGTAGTCTGGCCGAAACTCTGATTCCCGTATTGCCTTTGTTTTTTCCTTGCGAAGCGTATGCAAATATGATACAGTAAGGGAAAGCACACAGAAAAGAGGGGATTTTCCCATGCTGAAACTGGTTTCATGGAATGTGAACGGCCTGCGGGCCTGTCTGAAAAAAGGGTTTCAGGAGGCCTTCGACGGTCTGGACGCCGACATCTTCTGCCTCCAGGAGACGAAGCTGCAGCCGGGGCAGGTGACGCTGGAGTTGCCGGGCTATGAGCAGTATTGGAACTCCGCCGAGAAGAAGGGCTACTCCGGCACGGCGGTGTTCACCCGGCTGCACCCCCTGTCCGTCCGCTATGGTATGGGCATCGACGCCCACGACCACGAGGGGCGGCTCATCACCCTGGAGTTTGAGGGGTTCTACTTCGTCTGCTGCTACACCCCCAACAGCCAGGACGGCCTGCGGCGCATCGACTACCGGATGGAGTGGGAGGACGACCTCCGGGCCTACCTGATGGGGCTGGACCGGGTGAAGCCGGTGGTGTACTGCGGCGACCTGAACGTGGCCCATGAGGAGATCGACCTGAAAAACCCCAAGACCAACCGGGGCAACGCGGGCTTCTCCGACCAGGAGCGGGAGAAGATGACCCGGCTCCTCCACAGCGGCTTCACTGACACCTTCCGTTACCTGTACCCGGAGCTGACGGGGGCCTATTCCTGGTGGAGCTACCGTTTCCACGCCAGGGAGAACAACGCAGGCTGGCGCATTGACTACTTCATCGTGTCCGACCGGCTGGCGCCGGAAATCGGGGACTCCAAAATCCACACTGAGCTGTTCGGCAGCGACCACTGCCCCGTGGAGCTGGAGCTGAATCTGTGAGGGAAGGGCCGCGCAAAAAACGCAGTGCGCCGGAGCCTGGCGGTTTGCCAGGCTCCGGCGCTGTTTTTGTCACTTGCTGTCGTCCAGCAGCTCCACCCGGACGACCCCGCTGAGGCCCGCCGGGTCCGTCTCCGAGACGTCGCCGGTGAAGGTGACGGAGACGGTCTGCCCTTCCCGCAGCTCGTCAAAGGTCAGCGCTGTGCCCCGCCACTCCAGCGCCGCGTCCTCCGCGGAGAAGGAGAAGCTGCCCCGGAAATTGACGCTGTTGACCTCCAGCCCGGTGACGGTCAGGCTGCTGTAATCCTGATTGACCCCGTCAATGGTGGCATAGAAGGTGGTGCCGGCGGCGCTCTGGGCGGTGTTCCGCCCGACCATCAGCCCCACGGCCAGGCCCACCAGCAGCGCCATGGCTGCGGTGAAAATTGCGATGGACTTCTTCATGTTCTGATTCCTCCGTTTCTTCCCCGGTGAGGGGTGCTCTTACTCTGAAAGACGCAAAACAGCGGCACCGGTTGCGGCGCCGCTGCATTTTTTGTCCCGCAGACGAGGACAGTACACTTTGCGGTTTTCTCACCCCAGCACCCGCCAGAGCAGCACCAGAATGACGCACCAGAGGACGCAGGAAAGGGGCACCAGCACTTGGAACGTCCCGTGCCGCGTCTTGTGGCGGAACACCTGCATCCCCAGCATCGCCCCCACGCAGCCCCCGATGAAGGCCGCCGTCAGCAGCACCCGTTCCGGAATACGCCATGAGCCCCGCCTGGCCCTGGACTTGTCCATGCCATACATGCAAAACGTCACCACGTTCACCGCCAACAGATAAAAAATCAGTACTCCTTTTGACAGCCCGTCCATCACGCTTCCTCCCACTGCTTCCAGACCTCCGGGCAGTAGCCCACGGTGGCCTGTTTGCCGTTGCGGACGATGGGGGTGCGGAGCAGCCTGGGGTCCTCCAGGAGATGCTCCAGCTTCTGCTCATCATAGGCCAGGTAGGACAGCCCTTTGGCGTCCGGGTGTTTCGGGTCGATGACGGCGTCAAAGCCCACCGCCCGGATGACGCTGGTCAGCTCCCCCCGGCTCATGGGGTATTTTAAAATGTCCACGTTCTGAAAGCGGATGCGCCGCTCCTTAAAGTAGCGCTGGGCCTTCTTCGTGTCAAAGCACTTGGACTTGCCGAAAATCTGTATGTTCATCCCGCCGCCGCCTTTCAGGGCCGGGTCATTGCCGCGGATTCCTTCATGGCACGGTACTTCTCCTGCACCTCCTGCATTTTGCCGCAGGACATCTTCCCCTCGGTGCAGTGGCCGCAGGCCACGCAGCTTGGCCCGGCGGCGGCGAACAGGTTGGGGGCCACGGGGTAGACCAGTTTGAACATCTCCTCCGCCAGGGCGCGGATCTCCCACTGGGCCCGGTTGCAGCAGCGCAGGGCAAAGAAGTTCTTCAGGCTCCGGGCGTTCATGGTCATGACCATCTTCGTCTCGCAGGCGTTGGGCAGCACGAAGCGGGCGTCCTCGTTGGCCATCTTCTCCGCCTTCCGCTCCGCCTCCTTTTGGGAGAGGCCCTGGGCCATCAGCTCGGCGGTGTGCTTCTCCTGCAAAGAGGCGCACAGGGACAGATACTCCTCCCCCTGCTTCCGCATGGCCTCCAGGAACAGTTCTTTGGAGGCCGGGTCGGCCTCCACCTCCGGGGGAATCACGAACCGGAAGTCGTCCAGCCGCACATAGCGCTGGCTCTGGACGGAGAAGGAGGCGATGCGGTGGCGGGTGATCTGGGCCAGCAGGGAACGGCTGACCCCCTCGATGGCGAAGGTGAAGGAGGCGTGCTCAATGGGGCTTTCGTGGCCCATGGACGCCAGCATTTTGACAAATTTCGCCGTTTTCTCCGGCGTCAGGTTTTCCAGCAGCTCATCCACCCCCACAGGGCTGTAGCACAGTTTCGCGGCGGCGGCCACCACCCGCTCCGGCTCCGGTGTATGGGCAATCAATTTAACAGTCAGCATAGTTTCTCTCCCTCTTGCTCCCGCAGTCTGACGGCAATGTCAGAGGCGCTGTAAAGCACCCGCAAAACCGTCACCCTGTTGTGTTCTATCACGTAAAACGCCGAAAAATTATCCACCAGCAGTTGGCGGATTCCCCGCTCCCGCTCGGGCTGAGATTCCAGCAGGCGGCAGCGCTCCGGCAGCTGCTCCAACGTTTCAATCGCTCCGGCAATGCGGTCATACTGTTTCATGGCGGTATCCGGCGCATGGAATACGATGGCAATGTGATGGTAAATTGCCTCCATATCCCTTAACGCCTGATTGGTAATTTCTATCCTGTATTGTTTCATGTGTGGGTTTCCCGGAACTCCGCAAAGGCGGCAGCGGCGTCCTGGGTGCGCCCATGTTCCATATCGTCAACGCCGGCCTGCAATGCGCTGTGAAGCTCCTGAGCAGACATCCGGTCAGCGTTGACGGAGGCAGGCGCTTTCGGCAGCGATACCGAAAAGGGGATGCCGCCGGTCAGAGACACCTGGCGAAGAAACATATCCACCGCAGTCGCCATGGGAATCCCCAACTGCTTGAGGACTTCCTCCGCCTCCCGCTTCACCGTGGGATTCACACGAAGATTCAGGGTTGCCGTCTTTTCCATAGTATCAGCTCCTTTTCTGCCATTGTAACGCAATTTGCGTTGAGCGTCAAGCACGGGTTTTCACCAAATCAGGAATCTCATCCTGTTCCGGGACGCAAGGCAGCCTCACATCCCAAACCCCCCGTTAACCCCCAGCACCTGCCCGGTGATGAAGGCGGCGTCGCCGCTGCACAGGAAGTAAATGGCGGCCGCCACCTCCTCCGCCGTGCCCAGCCGCCCCAGGGGGGTCTCCTCCGCCAGGGCCTGACGGGTTTCCCCGTCGGCGAAGGCCATCATGTCGGTGTCGATGACGCCGGGGGCCACCACGTTGACGGTGATGCCGGAGGGCCCCACCTCCTTGGCCAGCGCCCGGGAGAAGCTCAGCACCGCCCCCTTGGCTGCGGAGTAGGCCACCTCACAGCTGCCCCCCACCTGCCCCCAGATGGAGGAAACTGTGACGATGCTGCCCCGATGCTGCCGGAGCAGGTAAGGCAGGGCGGCCCGGCAGGCATGGTAGACCCCGTTCACATCCACCGCCATCAGCCGCTCCCACTGCGCTCCGGTCACATCCTGCAGCACCATACCGGGCAGGGCGATGCCCGCATTGCAGACCAGGGCGTCCAGGCCGCCGAACCGCTCCGCCGCCGCCTCCGTCATGGCCTGCACCTGCCGCCAGTCGGCCACGTCGGCCTGCACCGGGAAGGCCCCCGGCCCCAGCTCCCGGCACAGGGCCTCCGCCCGTTCCCGGGAGCGGCAGTAGTTCACCGCCACATTCCAGCCCTCTGCGGCAAAGCGCCGGGCGGCGGCTGCGCCGATGCCCCGGCTGGCCCCGGTAATCAAGATCGTTTTTGCCATGAAATCTCCTTCCTCCCCCTGTCACAGTCTGTTTTCCGTAGTTTATCACAAAATACCCGGCAGGGCAAGGGTGGTTGTCAGCTTTTCTGCATTGTTCGCCTCCCATGGATTCTCCGGGAAAAACAGCGTTTTTTAGGAAAATTTAGTGTCAAAATGGCTTTCAAAGAAACGCTTTAAAAATCACAAAACAATAGTTGCGTTTTACGGCAGGTTCGTGTATAATGACCAATAGGGTATAATACAACGGAGCCTGCGCTCCGAGTGAAAATCCACCATATTGATAAGGAGCGTAAACGACATGAGCTATTCTGCAAAACAAATCCGTAACATCTGCCTGCTGGGCCATTCCGGTTCCGGAAAGACCATGCTGGTGGAAAGCATGCTGAACGTCACCGGCGTCACCCAGCGGCTGGGCAAGACCCCGGACGGCACTACGGTTTCTGACTATGACCCGGAGGAAATCAAGCGTCAGATCTCCATCTCCGCTTCCATTATCCCCGTTGAATACAAGGATCATCTGTTCAACGTCATTGACTGCCCGGGTCACTTCGGCTTCTACGGCGAGGTCGCCGAGGCTTTGCAGGTAGCCGATCTGGCGGTGATCGTCCTGCCCGCCAAGGGCAGCGTCCCCGTGGGCGCGGAGCGGGCCTACCGCATGGTGCGGGAGCGGAATCTCCCCTGTATGTTCTATATCTCCAAGTGCGATGAGGAGAACGGCGACTACAACGCCGTGGTGGACGAGCTGAAGGAGAAGTTCGGCAACCAGGTCACCCCCATCGTCTCCCCCATTCTGGACGCCAAAAAGAACGCCATCGGCGTGCTGGACGTGCTGGAGCGCTGCGCCTACGGCATCCATGACGACGGCAAGAGCCATCACATCGCCATCCCTGAGGACAAGAAGAGCTTCGTCATCGAGTCCTACTCCACCCTGATGGAGTCCGTGGCCGAGTACTCCGAGGAGTTCATGGATAAGTTCTTCGCCGGGGAGGAGTTCACCACTGAGGAGGTGGCCGAGGGCCTGCTGGCCGGCATCAAAGAGGCCACCATCGTCCCCGTGTACTGCGGCAGCGCCTTCACCGGCATGGGCACCGAGGCCCTGATGCACGGCCTCATCACCATGGGCCCCTATCCCATGAACACCAACCCCATGACCGGCGTGAACGCCGACGGCGAGCCTGTGGAGGTGGCCGTCAGCGCCGATGGGGACACCGTGGTCTACGTCTTTAAGACCGTCTCCGACCAGTATGGCAAGTACTCCTATGTGAAGGTGCTGCAGGGCACCCTGACCCCGGATATGTCCCTCATCAACGGCCGCACCGGCTCCACCGAGAAGATCGGCCGCCTCTACGCCATGTGCGGCAAGAAGGCCTCCGAGCTGAAGCAACTGAACGCCGGCGACATCGGCGCCATCTCCAAGATGGACAAGCTCAAGACCGGCGACACCCTCTCCGTGGCCGGCTACAAGCTGGACCCCATCCCCTTTGCCGAGCCGGTGTACTCTAAGGCCATCTCCCCCAAGGTCAAGGGCCAGGACGACAAGGTCGGCGTGGGCCTGAACCGCCTGAATGAGGAGGATCCCTCCTTCTCCATCAATAACAACGCCGAGACCCATCAGCTGGTGGTCTCCGCCGCCGGGGACATCGCCATCGACGTCATCGTCTCCAAGCTCAAGAGCCGCTTCAATGTGGAAGTGGTGCTGGAGACCCCCCGTGTGCCCTATCGTGAGAAGATCCGCAAGGTGGTGTCCAAGCAGGGCAAGTTCAAGAAGCAGACCGGCGGCAGCGGCCAGTATGGCGACGTGTGGGTCCGCTTTGAGCCCACCGACGAGTCCGAGGAAATGATCTTTGCCGAGGAGGTGTTCGGCGGCAGCGTGCCGAGAAACTACTTCCCCGCGGTGGAAAAGGGCCTCCGGGACGCCTGCCTCCACGGTGTGCTGGCCGGGTATCCGGTGGTGAACCTGAAGGCCGTGCTGTACGACGGCTCCTACCACCCGGTGGACTCCTCCGAAATCGCCTTCAAGACCGCCGCTCAGCTGGCCTACAAGGCCGCCCTGCCGGAGGCCTCCCCGGTGCTGCTGGAGCCGGTGGGCGATTTGAAGGTCACGGTGCCTGACAGCTACATGGGCGACATCATGGGCGACCTGAACAAGCGCCGGGGCCGCGTCATGGGCATGGAGCCTGCCAAGGGCGGCAACCAGATCATCTCCGCCGAGGTGCCCATGGCCGAGATGAGCGAGTACGCCATCGACCTGCGGGCCATGACCCAGTCCAGGGGTTCCTTCACCTTCCACTTCCTGCGCTATGAGCAGTGTCCCCCCGCCGCCCAGGAGAAGGCCATCGCCGAGGCCAAGGCCCTGAACGGCTGATTCCCCAACCAAACAGTATCACAGCGCCCCCGGAGCAGTCCGGAGGCGCTGCTTTTCTGTCCGCTGTCCTCTCGGCGGCGGGGTGGAAAATCTTCAGAAAACCTTCAGAAAGCCTTAAGATTCGGCGGTTGTTTTTCGTGGGGGTTCTGCTATAATGCAGATAGTTCGGAAACAGATTATCGAAGGAGCTATTTTTATGTCTATCATTGAAATGTATCTATCCGATATGCTACATTACGCATGGATTGGGTTGCTGGTGTACACAGTCGCCAGGGTCATCTATATCCGCGTAAAGCACAGGCAGGTGAACTGGAAACGGGAACTGATGCTCTGTCTGTTTGTGTCCTACCTGGTGGGATTGGCCTCCCAAACAATTTTTCCCACTTGGCTTATCGCCAACTATGAGGGAGAACCTTATTTCTATTTTTACCTCCGAGGCCTTGGCGTCCATTTGATTCGTTCTTCGTCTGGAGGCATTCGGGTGGAGTGCTCTTTCAATGGATGCGGCCTGTTGGATAATGTCAACTTGATTCCCCTGAAAACCATTCTATCCCAGCTTTCCGGCCAAATTCCTGTCAACGGGGATGAGGTCGTAGAAACCTCCATTCTCAACCTGCTAGGCAATGTGCTGCTGTTCAGCCCCATCGGTTTTTTCCTCCCAATGCTCTGGGCGAAATACAAAAGTCCTAAGCAAGTGCTGTGGACGGGCCTGCGCATTACTCTGGCGGTGGAGATTTTGCAATACATCATCGGACGCAGCACCGATATAGACGATGTGATTCTCAATACCCTGGGTGTGATGTTGGGCTATCTGTTTTACTGGTTGCTTCGCCGCCTGTGGGCGGCACAGAGGGGGCGCTTTCCATGCACGAATCCCGGGGGATGACCCGCCGCACTGTTCTTTGTCTGATGACCATGCTGCTGGCGTCGCTGCTGCTGGTCTTTGGCTGTTGCCGGTATTATACCCAAAACAGCCAGGTGCAGGACGCCAAAAACCTGGCCCAGAGCGCCCTGAGCAGCTTCACCGACTATCAGGACAACCGGGAGGAGGCCGCCTTCCGGCAGGGCGCCGCCGCCTTTCATGAGTTCTACCGGGCCTCCCGGGAGCTGGAGGAGATGCCGACCCAGATGCGCCAGACCTGCGGCCGGGTCCACGCCTACCTGCTCTACCAGCCGGAGCGGGCCAGGGAGCATATGGAGCCGCTGATGGCAGGTCTGGCGGCCCTGGCGAAGAATCCCGCCTCCATGGACGCCTATGCGGATTTGAACCTCTTTTTGCAGGAGGTTCACGTCCCCGGCACGGAGGGGTGAACAGGAAAGAGGCACACAACATGAAAGTATGGAAAAAAATCGGCAGCTTTCTGGCCGCCGTCCTTGTCCTTGCGGTGCTGTTTTCCGCCGTCCGGTGGTGGCTGTCCCCGAGGCAGGTGTATCAGCGGAATCGTGAGGAACTGAACGCCGCCGTCGCAACCATCCTGGAGGCAGAGAGTGCGGACGGCCTCGCCGACCACGACATCGGCATGGCCCGGTTGGTGGATTATCTGTCCACCCGCACAGATCCCATCATCGACTTCTCTACCCCGTCCCTGAGCACGCTGACCCCTTATGCCGGGCTGTACTACTCCGTCAACGGCGTGCCGGTGGCAGACGAATCCGGGGCCGACCTGGTGGAGACGGAGGACGGCTGGACCTGGACGGGAACAGGGGACAACCGGGGCAAAACCTGGCAAATCGAGGGGAACTGGTACGGCTACACCGCCTGGTACTGACGTCTCCTCAATCTCAAAAAAAGCGCCTGCCAAAACGCGGCAGGCGCTTTTTCTGTGGGGTTTCACTTCCCCAGCTTGCGAATCAGCTTTTCCATGGTGGACTCGTGGGCCAGCACCATCAGGTGATCCTCCGCCTGAATGACGGCCTGGGGGGAGGGCATGATGTTGTCGCCGGAGGTCTTGCTGAGGATGCCGATGACGTAGACGTCGTACTTGGCCCGGATGTTGGAGGTCAGGATGCTCTTGCCCACCCACTCCCGCAGGGGGGTGATCTCATAGACGGAGTAGCCGTCCCGCAGGTCGATATAGTCAAAGACGTGGTCGTTGTTGTACTTCACCGCCGCCCGCAGGGCCGCGTCCTTGTTGGGGTGAATGATTTCGTCCGCGCCGTTGCGGAGCAGGAATTTGGCGTGGACCTCGTTGTTGGCCTGGCTGACCACATACTTCGCCCCCAGGTCCTTCAGCAGGCTGGTGATCTCCAGATTGCTCTGGAAGCTGCCGCCGATGCAGACGAAGCACAGGTCGAAGTTGGCCACGCCGATGCGCTGGAGGACGCTCTCCCGGGTGCAGTCGGCAATGAGGCTGCTGGTGGCCACGTCCAGCAGGTCCTCCAGGGCGGTCTCCTCCTTGTCCACGATCATGATCTCGTTCCGCAGCTCCGCCAGGTCCCGGCACAGGTAGTGGCCGAAATCGCCCAGCCCGATCATCAGAATGGATTTCATACGCTGTTCCCTCCTTGATTGTCCGGTTGCGGGCCGTCAGCCCACAACGATCTGTTCCTCCGGGTACCGCAGCTTACCTGCGTGCCGCCGCTCGGTGAAGGACATGGCGAAGCTCAGGCTCCCCACCCTGCCGCAGAACATCAGCAGAATGATGACCAGCCGGGACAGGGTGTTCAGCTCCCTGGTCACGCCGGTGGACATCCCCACCGTTCCGATGGCGGAGAACGCCTCGAACAGCACGTCGGCCAGGGGCAGGTCCTGCCCGATCAGCAGCACCAGAATGGCGAAGAGCGCCAGGGAGAAGTTGATAAACACCACCACACTGGCCCGTTTGATGGCGTCCTTGTCCAGCCGCCGACGGAACACGGTGCAGTCCTCATTGCTAAAGAGGTAGGAGCGGATATAGAGCAGGATCACCACCGCCGTGGTGGTCTTGATGCCGCCCGCCGTGGAGCCGGGGCTGCCGCCGATGAACATTAACATCATGGTCAGCACCTTGCTGCCGCTGGTCAGGGCAGCGGTGTCCACCGTGTTGAAGCCCGCCGTTCTGGGGGTCACGGCGCAGAACAGCGCCGCCCAAATCCGCTCCCCCCAGCTCATGTCGGCAAAGAGGTTGTTCCGCTCGGACAGGAGGAACAGCAGCGTCCCTCCCAGAATCAGCGCCGCCGTGACGGTCAGCACCACCTTGGTCTGGAGGCGGTAGCGCCGCCAGTGCCAGCGGTGGGTCAGCAGGTCGTCCCACACCAGAAAGCCGATGCCCCCCACGATGATCAGCCCCATCAGCACCAGGTTCACAATGGGGTCGTCAGCGTAGTTGCAGAAGGAGGAATATTCCCCCTGAAAGCCCATCAGGTCAAATCCGGCGTTGCAGAAGGCGGAGACGGCGTGAAAGACGCCATAGTAACACCCACGGGCAAGCCCCAGCTCCGGCACGAAGCGGATGGCCAGCAGCACCGCCCCGGTACCCTCAAAGACCAGCGTCCCCCGGACGATGCGATGAACCAGCCGGATGCTGCCCCGAATCTGCTGGGTGCTCAGGCTGTCCCGAATCAGCTCCCGGCCACCAAGACCGATTTTCCTGCCCAGCAGCGACAGGGCGAAGGTGCCGATGCTGATAAAGCCCAGACCGCCGATCTGAATCAGCGTCAGCAGCACCAGCTGCCCAAACAGCGTCCAGTGGGTCCAGGTGTCGTAGACCACCAGCCCGGTGACGCAGGTGGCGGAGGTGGCGGTGAACAGCGCCCCCAGGAAGTCGGTCTCCTCCCCGCTTCGGGTGGCCGCCGGCAGCATCAGCAGCAGCGTCCCCACCAGAATCAGCAGCACAAAGCCCAGCATAATCAGCTTCGTGCGGGAAAGCTGCACCTTCCAATGGCGTATCCGGCCCATGGAGCCGCCCCCCTTTCCGGAAATCTTGCCTTTATCATAACACAGATTGGGGGAAAGCACCACAGATTTTTCACAAGTTTGTTGACGGGAATCTGCGCCGGTGGGCGCAGGGCCACGGAAATCAATTTTGAAATTCGCTCCGCATGGGAACCCCTCCACCGGCTGCCGCCGGTCCCCCTCCCCTTTCAGGGGAGGAAAAGAACTGAGGGAATCACCACGTCATTTGCTCCGCCGTCAAGCGGCATTTCCGGCGCTTTGCGCCTCCCTACTACAGCGTGAAAACTAAGACTTCACTTCATTCAATTGCCGCAAAATGACAACGGAATTGCCAATGATGCTGTTCAGACAGGCAAAAAGTTCCGATTTTTGCAACTGTGTGTGTAGGGGCGGCCCTTGGTCGCCCGCAGAAATCGCAAGCTTGCCCCGGGCGGCCAGGGGCCGCCCCTACAGAAAAGCAAAGATTTAGGATTCACATTCTACTACCCTGAAAGGGTAGGGAGCATAGCGGAAATGCCGCTTGACGGCGGAGCTGGCTGGCCGCAAGGCCAGACTGAGGGGTTTCTTTAGTATGTTTGACCTAAAACTTGATTTCCATGGCGCAGAGCAGAAATCCGTTGCTTTTTCCGTTTGATACATTTATAATATCCACAAAACAAGCGAACTGGAGGGACAGATATGAAACAGTACGCCGTCTGCGACGTGACGGAGGCCCTGGTGCGGAGCTGGCTCCCGGCCCGGCCCGTTGAGGGCCACAAGGGCATCTTTGGCAAGGTGAATCTGCTGTCGGGCAGCGTGGGCTTCACCGGCGCGCCGGTGCTGGCCAGCCGGGCTGCGGTGCGGGGCGGCTGCGGCCTGGTCTTTCTGGGGGTGCCCGCCTTTGGGGAGGACACCGCCTACCGCATTGTGGCGGGCAGCTGCGTGGAGGCCATGCCCTACCCCGTCCGCAGCGCGGCGGACTTTCTGGACAAAACCAAACCGGACGCGGCGCTGGTGGGTCCGGGGCTGGGCCAGTCCCCGGAGACGGAGGCGCTGGTGCCGGAGGTGCTGGCCCGGCTGCGCTGCCCGGCGGTGGTGGATGCGGATGGCATAACTATCCTGTCCCGGCATATATCTGTACTGAACCGGCGGGACGCGCCCACGGTGCTGACCCCCCACGACGGGGAGTTCCAACGGCTGACAGGCCGTCTCCCCGGCCCGGACCGGGCAGCGGAGGCCGCCGCCTTCGCCCAGGCCCACGGCTGCGTGCTGGTGCTGAAGGGCCACCGCACCCTGACCGCCGCCCCGGACGGCGCCCTGTACCGGAACACCACCGGCAACGACGGCATGGCAAAAGGGGGCAGCGGCGACGTGCTGGCCGGGCTTTTGACCTCCCTGCTGGCTCAGGGGATGGAGCCTGTCCGGGCCGCTGCCGCCGCCGTCTGGGTACACGGCTGGGCGGGAGATCTGGCGGCGGAGCGGTTCGGCCACCGGGGGATGACCCCCTCCGACCTGATCGGTCAGCTCCCCACAGTCTGGCGGGAGCTGGAAACCCCCGTCTGACCTGAATAAAACAGAAGGAGGAACCCCATGCACCTTGCAAGAGGTGTACCAAAGAACCTGCTGACCCTGACCCTGCTCTGCGCCCTGCTCACCGGCTGCGGCGGCGGGGGCGCTTCGGCCACCGACCAGGTGGACGCAGTCCGGGCCAGCTACAGCAGCCTGACCGCCTACACCGCCTCCGCCGCCATCACCGCCAACTGTAGCGGCCGGGTTTACAGCTACGAGGCGGACTTCTCCGGCGACCTGACCAGCGGGGTGATGACCGTCACCGGGCCGGACAACATCGCCGGCTGCTCCGTCAGCTGGGACGAAACCGGCACCGTGCTGGACTGGGAGCAGGTGACGCTGGACACCGGCGACCTGAACGGGGACGGCCTTTCCCCGGTGGACGCCATGCCCACCCTCCTGACCTGCACCACCACGGGGCTGCTGCTGGAATGTTCCCTGGAGGCGGAGGGCGCGGAGCTGTACGCCGAGTTTGAGAACCCGGAGAACCCCGCCTGCACCGCCCTGTGCTGGTTCGACCTGACCACCCACGGCCTGCTCCGGGCGGAGCTGACCAGCGAAGGGCAGACCCTGGTCACCATGGTCTTTGACAGCTTCCTGCTGGAGAGCGACCCCCCATCGGAATAAAGCCCCCACCGGCAGCCCGCCACGGGCTGCCGGTTTTTCGCTGCGCGGCCTCATCCAACAGGGTTGCAATTTTCCCGGCCAGCGCCTATAATAGGCGACGGAATCCACTTCTGCCGGGAGGACGACACACTATGCACGAAAAACGAACAAAACGCCTGCTGGCCCTCCTGTTTTTCCTCTATCTGGCCTTCCTGCTGCGCATCACCGTGTTCCGCCCCGGCTTTTCCCTGACCGGGCTGGGGCAAAACGGGGTCGTCTCCCCCACCCCGTTTTTGGAATATTACAACTGGCTCCGGGCGGGGGTCTACGGCACCGCCTGCTACCTGTTCTTCGGCAACATCGGCGTCTTTCTCCCCTTCGGGGGTTATCTGTCCTGGCGGTGGCCCGGCCTGAGGCTGTGGCAGGTCACCCTGGCCGGGTTCGGGCTGAGCTTCGCCATCGAGGCGGGACAATATCTCTTTGGCACGGGGGTCTCCGACCTGGCTGACCTGATTCTGAACACCCTGGGCGTCCTGCTGGGGGCGGCGCTGCTGGGGTGGGGCAGGCGGCGCTGGCGGCGGCACGCTGCCCGCTGAGAAAATTTCATCTGTTTTTCGCAAATTTTAATATTTCTTAAAGGACAGGAAACGTCCGCATCTGCTATAATAGGGCCATGACAAAAAAGGAGGTATCCTCTATGGCTCTGTTTGATGTGACGTTTTCTGTCCTGTTTTTCGCAGTCTTTGCCGTTGTTCTGGTGGTGATCCTGATAAACGTGGTGGGCGGCGTGAGGGAGTGGCACCGGAACAACCGGTCCCCGGTGCTGGACGTGGAGGCCGCCGTAGTCTCCAAACAGCAGGACTTCACCACCCACATCCACGACACCGGAGGCGGCGCCATGCACCACACCACCCAGGCCCACTACTATGTCACCTTTCAGTTCCACTCCAATGACCGGCTGGAGCTGTCCGTATCCGGACAGCAGTACGGCCTCCTCTCCGAAGGGGATGTGGGGACGCTGACCTTTCAGGGCAGCCGCTTTCTGGGGTTCCGGCGGCATCCTGCCTGCTGACGGTTTGTCATTCGCTTTTATTAAAATTTAATATTGATTACTGGGCAAAAAATATTCCATGTGATATAATAAGGTTATGATAAAGAAAGTGAGGACTCTGCTATGAAAGCCCGCATTTTCCCGCTGCTGCTCTGCCTGATGCTGCTCTGCGGCTGCGGGGCAGGCAGCCAGCCCTCCGCCCCCTATGAAACTACGGTGGATGGGCATGCCGTCACCATTGACACAGAGGCCCAGACGGTCACCTGCGGCGAGGACGTGTACTGTTACGACTATGCCGCCCTCTCCGGCGGGTATACCCTGACCGTCACCTATCCCAACGGGGAGACCGCCACCGTGGAGTACGTCGGTATGAGTGCGTCCGGCTCCGGCACACCGGAGGGTGACTATCTGGATGTCCTCAGCCTGTCCTGGGCTGGGGCTGGCGGTACAAGGGTGCGGAGCCGTCGGAGGTTGCCCTCACCGCAGAGCGGGCAGGGGGCGTCGTGCTGGCCCTGGCGGGGCTGCTCCTGTGCCTTGCCGGATAATCCGCACGGAAAATGGAAAAAACCGAAAACCGCCGCAGCAGAACAATCTGCTGCGGCGGTTTTTATGGGTCCCCTCAATAGGAATCCGTATCTGTCGTCACCTGTACATGGTCGGTGCCGTGGGCCTCAAACTCCGTCATGTATTCGTCGATGCGGCGGTTCAGCTCATCCAGGTTATGCTCGTCAATGGGGGCGTCCTGCATATCCCGGCGGGCCAGTTCCTCCGCCAGAATGTCGAAGAACACGGCGTCCTCATAGTCCGCAATGGCCTCATGGATGCCCCCGGCCACGAAGGCCGGAGAGGGCACCACCTCTCCGTTCCACCACTCCGCCAAATCCTGCATTCCCAGGTCCGGCGCCTTGGAGAAGAGGAGGGATTCCACCTCGTCATAGTCGGAGAAGCGATCCTCCCCCCGGGCGGAGTTCAGCACCCAGTTGCCGATATACGCCATGTCCAGCAGACGGCGATATTGTTTTTCTGTCAGTTCCAGTTTCATCATCAGGTACTCCATCCAAAAAACGCACACGGGAGACGTCCCAGAGTTGGAAACCGCCCCCGCTCCCCCAGCGGGGAAACAGGTCATACCATACAGTATAGTATATGCATTTTTCCGCTGTTGTCAAATGGAAATGTTCCGAGCTGCCCCTTTGGCAGGAAAATTTGAAATGGCCCTTGTTTTCCGGGGCAGTTTATTATATGATGAAGGCACAACGGGGGTGCCGGAAAATTCGCCCCCGGAAAGGACTACACGCCATGACAGTCAAAGATGTGACCATTACCATTCAGGGCAAGCCAACCTATGAGGGGCAGGAGGAGGACGCCGTTCAGCTCATCACCCGCGGCACCCTCGCCATCGGCGAGAAGGCCGGGCACTATGATCTCAGCTATGAGGAGACCGAGCTGACCGGCCTCCAGGGCACCACCACTACCTTTAAAATCACCCCCAAGCGTATCCTGCTGATGCGCTCCGGGCCGGTGAATAACCAGATGCTCTTTGAGGAGGGGCGGCGGCACACCGCCCTGTACTCCACCCCCTACGGTCAGATGCAGGTGGGGGTCTGCGCCCGCCATGTGCTGAACCGCATGGGGGACTCCGGCGGGGATATGGAGATCGACTTCTCCATCGACATCGACCACGCTATGGCCGGGGAAAATTCCCTCTACGTCAACGTGCGGGAGGCCACCCTCCCCCAATAACACACGGCCTGATTCCGTCCACGAAAGAAAGCAATGGCATCAACTAGCAGGGAATGTTCTATTGACCACCCCTCCACCGGCTAACGCCGGTCCCCCTCCCCTTTCAGGGGAGGCAGGGGAGTTGCAGGAATCACCACATCTTTGGCTCCCCTGAAAGGGGAGCTGGCTGGCTTTTAGCCAGCCTGAGGGGTGGGAGCGCTGGGTGTTCCTCACTATAAGCCACTTTTCCTAAAATAAATAATCTCCTTAAGTTTGATGACATTGCGTCAGAAAGGAGCGCATCGCCTATGGAAGGGCCGCTGACCCTGGCCCGGGCCGCCGCCGACCGGCTCACCGGCAGGCCGGGGGCAAGGCTGCGGGGACAGAGGATCGCCAGCCCGGCAGCCTTCGCTTTGGCCAGGGACGCCGGACAGCCGGCGGAGGCCCTGGCCGCCGGGCTGGCCCGCAGCCTCTCCCTGACGGGCAGCTGCTTCTCCGGCGTGGAGGCCCAGGGGGGCTATCTCAACTTCGCCCTGTCCCCGGAGTGGTACCGCAGCGTGGAGGATGCGGCGCTTTTGTGGGAAACGCACCCACAGGGGGCGCGGCAGACCCAGCCGCCCGATTATCCGGCCGCCATCCACCCCCAAGACTGGCGGCTCCTGACGCTGCTGGGCAGGGGCAAAGCCCCAGACCCCGGACTGGCGGCCCGGCAGGACAGGGAAAATCCGGGCTGGCTGCTGCGGTACACCGCCCGGCGGCTGGCCGCCTTTGGCGGCGACAGGCCGTCGGAGGGGTACACGGCCCAGGAGCAGGCGCTGCTCCTCTCCCTGGCGGAGTGCCTGGAGCGGGAGGCGGGCAGTCTGCCGCTGGCCGGAAGCCTGCTGGCGGCGGCTGAGGCTGTCTGGCGCGTTACCCCCCAGCGCCTGCCGCCCCGCACAGCCCGGGCCGCCTGCCGGGTGCTGGAGCAGGGGCTGCAAACGCTGTGATTTACAAAATATTCACGCAAATGCCGCAGGATACGGTATAATAAAGATAATACGCCGGTCTGCGCCTGCCCTCCGTCGGGCGGGAGGTGCAGCCGGAGCACACCGCCTCTGGCAGGAAGGTAAGGAACTGATATGGCACTGAAAGTTTTAATTGTAGAGGACGAAGCCAACATTGCAGAGCTGCTTCAGCTCTATCTGGAAAAGGAGGGCTTCGAAACGTCCATCGCTCCGGACGGCGGCAAGGCCATCGAGCTGTTTCACAGCTTTGCGCCGGATCTGATCATGCTGGACATTATGCTGCCCGTCATGGACGGCTGGGCCGTCTGCCGGAAAATCCGTGAGACCTCCCAGGTCCCCATCATCATGCTGACCGCCAAGGGCGAGACCAGCGATAAGGTGAACGGTCTGGAAAACGGCGCGGACGACTACATCACCAAGCCCTTCGAGATGAAGGAGGTGCTGGCCCGCATCCATGCGGTGCTGCGGCGCTACGGCACCGTGGAGCAGAAGGAGAAGAAGCTGACCTTCGACAAACTGGTCATCAATATGGACTCCTATGAGCTGCTGGTGGACGGCAAGCGGGTGGACACGCCCCCCAAGGAGATGGAGCTGCTGTATCACCTGGCCTCCACCCCCAACCGGGTGTTTACCCGCAACCAGCTGCTGGACGAGGTCTGGGGCTTTGACTACTTCGGCGACAGCCGCACCGTGGACGTCCATGTGAAGCGGCTGAGAGAGAAGCTGGAGGGCGTCAGCGACAAGTGGAGCCTGAAAACCGTCTGGGGCGTGGGCTACAAGTTCGAGCTGCTGGAAGGCTGAGCGCGATGAATACCAGCTTTCGACGGCTCTTTTCCGCCATGGTGGCCATCATCCTCCTGTCCTTCGCCATCCTGGGGTCGGTGTTCCTGATGCTGAGCTATCAGTGCATCGTCCAGGAGAAGAAGGACACCATGGCGGAGCACGCCAGCTTCGTCTCCACCCAGCTGGTCCGTATTATGGACGTCAATCTGAATCAGGATGACATTTTTGACGCCAGTGCCCTCTCCGTGGCCGCCGCCGGGGCGGAGGACGTGCTGTTCTGCAATCTGGACGGCGTGATCCGCTTCTCCTACACCAGTGAGGAGGAGGTCAACGTCCTTACCGGCACGGTTTCGGAGGAGGTCATCTCCGAAACCCTGACAGAGGGCGGCTACGACGGCATGAGCACCCTGGGCCTCTATGAGAAGAAGCATCTGGTGGTGGCCATCCCCATCTACCAGTCGGAGCAGAACGGCGCGGAGAACACCCTTCTGGGTGTCCTCCTGATTGCCGCGAATATGGACACCTTCTCCGAACTGTGGAACTCCATGGAGTTTGCCTTCCTGGCCACCGCCCTGGCGGTGCTGTGCTTCGCCTTCTTCTTTTCCTGGTTCACCTGCCGGCGCTCCGCAAAGCCCATGATGGAGATGACCAGCCTGGTGAACCGGTTTGCCATGGGGGAGTATGAGCTGCGGGTGGACCCCGCCTACACCAAACGCAAGGATGAGGTGGGGGCCCTGGCCACCGCCTTCAACGGCATGGCGGATTCCATCGCCGCCTCGGAGCAGCAGCGGCAGGAGTTCGTCTCCGACATCTCCCATGAGCTGAAAACCCCCATGACCACCATCCAGGGCTTTGCCGACGGCCTGCTGGACGGCACCATCCCGCCGGAGAAGGAGCGGGAATCCCTCCAGCTGATCTCCAATGAGACCCGGCGGCTCTCCCGTCTGGTGCGGCGGATGCTGGACGCCAGCCGCCTGGCCGCTCAGACCCAGTCCGGCCCACCCCAATCCCAGACCCAGTTTGACCTGAACGAGACGGTGGCGAAGGTGATCATCAGCCTGGAGCGGAAGATCACCCAGCGGGGGCTGGATATGGACGTTCAGCTGCCGGAGGCGTCCACCATGGTCTGGGGGGATGAGGACTCCATCACCCAGGTCTGTTACAACCTGCTGGACAACGCCGCCAAGTTCGCCCATCGGGGCACCTCCATCGGCTTCTATGTGGTGCCCAAGGGGAAGAAGGTCTATGTCACCGTCCGCAACATCGGGGAGACCATCCCCGCCGAGGAGCTGCCCTTCATTTTTGACCGGTTCCACAAGAGCGATCGCTCCCGCAGCCTGGACAAGGAAGGCGTCGGCCTGGGGCTGTACATCGTCAAGACGATTTTGAGCGGCATCCAGGAGACCATCACCGTCACCAGTCAGGACGGCGTGACAGAGTTCGTCTTTACCCTGACCCGCTCCGAATAACGTTCCGTTTTTTTGAGTGTTCTTTATACAAAACGTATCGGCACAGCTTCGCCGTATGGACCGGCAGGCACGAAAGGGAGAGAGTATCATGCGTTACACAGATGACTTTGAGGGGCGTTCCCGGTCGGAGACCAATGCGCCCTGGGAAATTTCTCCCCGGCAGGCCTGGCGGGAGCAGTTCTTCCACCGGGAGGTGGACCCCCTGGCTCAGGAGGAGCGGGACAGCGCCGCCCGGCGCAAAGCGGCGGCAAAGCGCAGGGCGGAGGGCGAGGCAGAACGGGCCCGGCGGGAGGAGGACCATGCAGAGGAGCAGGCCCAGCGGAAGGAGGCCCACGCCGCCTTCCAGACCCGGCGGGAGGAGGCCCACAAAGCGGCCCAGGCCCGGCGCAGGGAGGCTCATGCCGCGGCCCAGGCCCGGCGGAAGGAATCCCACACTGTGACCCAGGCCCAACAGGAGGAGATTCC
>JAJQCJ010000125.1 GCA_021202775.1 Clostridiales bacterium
TACTTCCTATTATAGCATATTCCACAAGGAATTGTGTGAAAATTGATTTCCGTGGGAACTGCTTACAGGCCCTTGACAAAAGGCCCGCAGGCGTCTATAATAAGGATAGAAAAAGGGCGCTGCGACAAGCGGTTAGTCCAAGGTTTTCAGTCTTTTAATTAAAAAAGGAACCGTCACCTGGCCCGGTGGCGGTTCCTGCTCGTTACCTTGATTGACACAGTCCAGTTCAGGATGTGAAACGTCAACGTATAGGCACGATCTCACCCCCTTTCGGGGAATGTGACCAACCGCCTGCCACTATGCAGCGCCCTGGCTCCAAAATAAATCGGAGCCAAAGACAGAATAGCACAGAATGAGACAAAATGCAACCAAAATCGTGCAGGACAGTCCCTTTTTCCGGGGCTTGACAAATGGGCTTTCATGCCCTATCATAAAGATAGAAAAGGGCGTTGCGACAAGCGGTCAGCCCTAAAGCAAAGTTAGTGTTTCACAAAGGAACCGTTACTCTGCCCGGTGGTGGTCTTCTGCTTGTTACTTTGATTGACACAGTCCATTGCAGAATGTGAAAAGCCAATACTTTGCAAGCATGGAAACCGTCACCGGCCAGGGTGGCGGTTTCTGCTTTTATGCGTTCCCGCAGCTTCGCCCGTCGTGCCGATAGGGACACGAGCGGAACAGATTGCAGTGCTGGCACCCCCTGGCCCGGCGGGGCTTCGGCGTGGGGGACACCCCCATCACCGCCGTCACGCTCTTCCGGGGCACCATGATGCAGCTGCCGCTCAGGGTCAGGCCAATGCGCCGCTGGGTGTCCAGCAGGGCGCAGAAGTCCTTCTGCTGGCTCAGGGGCAGGTCGCCGTAGCCAGGGCTGAACCGGTCGGTCAGATGCAGGCCCCTTGCGCCGTAGTCCCGCCGCAGGTCAGCCTCCAGATTGTCGCAGACCCGTTCGATGGCGGCGCTGGCCGCCGCGTCCAGGGTCAGGGCCCGGGCCATGTCCACCACCTCCGCCCGGCGGAGGATCTGCTCCACCTCCGGCCCCAGGGTGGCCGCCAGGAACACCGCTTCTCCGCAGCCGGAGAGGAGGGTTTTCATGTCCTCCCCCTCCAGGGTCAGCCCAGCGGCGGGCACCGCTGTGCCCTCCAGCGCCAAGACCCGCCACACCGCACGGGGGCGGGCGGTCTGCAAAATCGCCTCCGAGCAGGCGGCGATCTCCGCCTCCACCTGGGGCGGGACGGCCCCGGACTTGTAGCCCAGGTAGAGCAGCACTTCGTTTGGATTGATGGCGTCCAGGCGGGGGGTGGGCATGGGTGAGGCTCCTTTCGGGGAGGTTCGTGGCTGGTGGTTAGTGGTCAGACGCCCCTGCGGGGCGGAGCTGTTGGCTGTTAGTGACCCCTCCGCCCCCTGCGGGGGCACCTCCCCTTTCAGGGGAGGAAAAAGGTTGTTGTGACCGCTACGTCATTGGCTCCCCCTGAAAGGGTAGGGAGCGCAGCGGAAATGCCGCTTGACGGCGGAGCTGTCAGCGCAGCCGACTGAGGGGTCACTAACAGCTAACAGCCAACAGCTAACAGCTAATAAAAGTATACCGTCTTTCCCCGTAAAAGTAAAGCCCCCGCTGACCGGGGGCTGGGAGAGGAGCGAAGCTCACTTTGCCTTTTCCGCCTCCTCCACGCTCCAGCGCTTAAAGGTGCCGGGGGAGACGTTCAGCATCTGTGAGGCGGCGCGGATGCTGACCTCACCTCGCAGATACATATTGTACACGCTCTGGAACTTGCGGGGCTTCTTGGCAGGGGGGCGGCCCAGGCGAACGCCGCTGTCACGGGCCCGTTTCAGGCCCTCGCTCTGTTTGCGAATCAGCTCCGCATGACGGGCAGCCTCATCCTCGTGAATCAGATCCAGAATTTGCTGGGCCAGCGTTTCGTCACCGACCAGCGCGCGCAGTCTGTTTTCATTTTCCTGTAGCATCAATGCGGTCTCCTTTCGCGGTGAAACAGTATGGTCGCTGTGGAGGAAACAATCCGGGTCTTTCGTTTTCTCAATTATAAGAGACTTTCCAGAAAAAGTCAACCAAAAAAACGGAAAACACAAGATAAATTACCGCATTTTTTAGAACGGAGGGGGCAGCTCAGCCGCTGCCCCCTCTGTGTTGTCAGATTTTCGTCAGATTTTTGACCATTGGACGCCCTGGCGGCTGTCCTTCAGGGCAATGCCCCGGGCGGCCAGCTCGTCCCGGATGCGGTCGGACTCGGCCCAGTTCTTCTGCTTCCGGGCCTCGCCCCGGGCCAGCAGCAGGGCGTTCACCTCCGCCAGTTCCTCCGGGGAGGCGTCCGCCGGGCCGGTGACCACATAGTCGCCGCCGCTCTGGGCCTTGGCCCTGGCCGCGTCCTGGGCCCGCAGCTTTGCTGCCCCCTCCAGCAGGTTCAGGGACAGCACCCGGTCGAAGTCCCTCAGCAGGTACAGCTTGGTGGCGTCGTCCAGCCCCTTGGCTTTCAGCACGTTGTACACACTGGTGACGGCCAGGGCGGTGTTCAGGTCGTTGTCCAGCGCCCACTGGAACTGCTCCTGATAGGGCTTTGCGGCCTCCGTGTCCGGGGCGGCCCCGGTGTCCGGGTTCAGGGTGGCGATCCGTTTCAGCAGCTTCTGATAGGTGGCCGCCGCATTGTCCAGATTCTCCCAGGTGAACACCAGCCCCTTCCGGTAGTGGGACTGGAGGCAGAACAGCCGGTACACCAGGGGGTCGTACCCCTTCTCCTCCAGCAGGGAGACGGTGAGGAACTCCCCCTTGGACTTGCTCATCTTGCCGGAGGTGGTGTTCAGGTGGTGGACGTGGAACCAGTAGTGGCACCAGTCATGGCCCAGATAGGCCTCGCTCTGGGCGATCTCGTTGGTGTGGTGGGGGAAGGCGTTGTCAATGCCGCCGCAGTGGAGGTCGAGATACTCCCCCAGATGCTTCATGCTGATGCAGGAGCATTCAATGTGCCAGCCGGGATAGCCCACCCCCCAGGGGGAGTCCCACTTCAGCGCCTGATCCTCAAACTTGGACTTGGTGAACCACAGGACGAAGTCCGCCTTGTGGCGCTTGTTCACATCCTCCTCCACATCCTCCCGGACGCCCACCGCCAGGTCGGCCTCGTCATGGTCGTTAAACACATAGTATTTGTCCAGTTTGGAGGTGTCGAAGTAGATGTTGCCCCCGGCGGGGTAGGCGTAGCCCTTCTCCAGCAGGACGGAGATCATGTTGATATACTCCGGGATGCAGCTGGTGGCGGGGGTGACGATGTCCGGGGTGCGGATGTTCAGTTTGGCGCAGTCGGCAAAGAATGCGTCGGTGTAGAATTTGGCGATCTCCATCACCGTCTTATGCTCCCGCTGGGCGCCCTTCACCATCTTGTCCTCGCCGGTGTCGGCGTCGCTGGAGAGATGGCCCACGTCGGTGATGTTCATCACCCGGGTCACGTCGTAGCCCTCGTAGCGCAGGGCCTTCTCCAGGGCGTCCTCCATGATATAACTGCGGAGGTTGCCGATGTGGGCGTAGTGGTACACCGTGGGGCCGCAGGTGTACATCCCTACCCTGTTCCCGTTTCGGGGGATGAATTGCTCCTTGCGATGGGTGAGAGAGTTGTAAAATTCCATATGATTGACTCCTTTTTGTGAGTTTTTTGAAGAATAGATAGTTTTTAGCTGTTAGCGGCTGGTGGCCGACAGAGCGCGAAACCGAAGCCTTCACGTTTCTGTAGGGGCGGCCCTTGGCCGCCCGGGGTAAGCAGGCGGTTTCCGCGGGCGGCCAGGGGCCGCCCCTACAGGGGTATCGGGCCACCTGGAGGCACAGGGAAACAATCAGGTCAGCCGGGCGCACACTGTGCGCCCCTACGGAGAAACGGAACGTGGTATGATAATCTGCCTGCCGCCCCTGAAAGGCAATGTCATCAACTTAAAATACAATCTATTCTGGGTTGAGGAGCATAACGTAGTCTCACAGTCAGATTTCCACGACAAAAGGGCAACAAAATTGACGCCACGTTACGCCCGCCCTCGGCAGGGCGGAACGGGCGGCAATCCTAGCCAGCCGCCATCGGCGGCAGTCTCACCAGTTAGAAGTTACTTCGTCTCTGACGGGACAGACCACTTGCAGGTCGGGCGGCGCGAAGCCCTAGCGGGATAGGAGAGGAGGTTCTTAGGGGGGAGCGAGGCCCCGAGCTTCCCCCTGAGCCGCCTTCTTTTGCTACTTTTCTTGGCGGAGCAAGAAAAGTAGGCCATGCCCTGGCAAGGGCAAACACCTATTTCCTTTCTCAATCCTTGTCTAAGGAGGAAAGCGTGGCCGGGCGCACAGTGTGCGCCCCTACTGGAGAATAGGAAGGCGGTGAACCTCACCGCTCCCACTCCCCGTCCACGTCGGAGGCCCGGCGCTCCAGGGCGGCGAGCCGTTCCTCCAGCTGCTGAATCGTCTTATCCCGGGGGTCCACCACGCTGATCTGGTCCACCTCGTCGGCGTAGCTCACCTTCCGCCCGGCGATGCGGGCGATGCGGGCGGGGACGCCCACGGCGGTGGCCTGAGGGGGAACCTCCCGCAGCACCACGGCGTTGGCGGCGATGCGGGCGCCGTCTCCGATTTTGAAGGGGCCCAGCACCTTGGCGCCGGAACCGATCATCACGTTGTTGCCCACGGTGGGGTGGCGCTTGCCGGTGTCCTTGCCGGTGCCCCCCAGGGTGACGCCCTGGTAGAGCAGCACATCGTCCCCCACCTCCGCCGTCTCACCGATGACGATGCCCATGCCGTGGTCGATGACGAAGCGGCGGCCAATGGTGGCCCCGGGGTGAATCTCGATGCCCGTCCACAGCCTGGCCCACTGTGAGACCAGCCGGGCCAGGAAGAACAGCCTGTGCCGATAGAGGAAGTGGCTCAGCTTATGATAGAGGGTGGCGTGTACGCCGGGGTAGAGCAGGAAGATCTCCAGCTTGCTTCTGGCCGCCGGGTCCCTGGCCTGATAGGCCCCCAGCAATTCCGATAGATATTTGAACATGACAGCTCCTTGTTCTCTGTCCGGGCAGGGCGGCCTGCCCCTGCCCAGGTTCCGTGACGAACGCATTGCGCACCGCATCCCAGAGGGGGACAGCCGCAAAAAACGCCCCCTGCATTCCCTGCAGGAGGCGCGGCGGCGCGGTTCCACTCCGTTTTATCACTTTCCGGACGGGTAACGGCGTCCAGCCGGGGACATTGCTCCCGCGCTCACGGGCGCACTTCACCCCGCCGCGTCAGGGGGCGGCTTGCAGCCGGTGGCCGCCCCTCTCTGTCTGACGCCGGTCAGCGTTACTCTTCCCGGTCATCGCACAATTTTCGTTCAGTTCGTCCTATATGGTAGCATTTTTTCCCCTTTCTGTCAACGGTTTCCGGGGGAAGGTTTGCAAATTTTTGGCGCGGAGGGGAGACCCCTCGGTTCAGGTTATGCCCTGCGGGGGCTGGGTGTTCCTGAGCGCAGAGCGGCGCCCCGCTCCCGGCTGTGCCGGGCCTCCTCAGATAACGTTCGCTATCGAGGCTTTGCTCGGCCTTCCCTGCCGGGAAGCGGGGCCTACTTTTCTTGCTCCGCCAAGAAAAGTAGCAAAAGAAGGCGGCTCAGGGGGAAGCTCGGGGCCTCGCTCCCCCCTAAGAACCCCTCTCCTATCCCGCTGGGGCTTCGCGCTGTCCAATCTATAAGTGGTCTATCCCGTCAGAGACGATGTGACTTGTCACGCACCAGAGCTGCCGCCGATGGCGGCTGGCAGGGATTGCTGTCACGTTCCTGCCTTACGGCGGAACGGTCGGCAATTCTGTTATCCTTCGGTCGATGAAATCTGACTGTCCCGCCAGGTTTTCCCCTTAAAGGAACGCCGCAATTACAACAACTTCCTGCCTCCCCTGAAAGGGGAGGTGCCCCCGCAGGGGGCGGAGGGGTGACTACCAGCTACCAGCCACTAACGGATGACCGTTCCTCAAAACCCCTCGCCGGGGCGAAAGCCCCGCTCCAGCTGCTGTTTCCAGCACAGGGAGAGAATCTCCTCCACCAGCGGCAGGTTTTCCGCCAGGTAGGGCCTGGATTTGCCGAATTTCAGAAGATAGTAGGCCAGCACGTCCTCCTGCTTCTCAAAGAGGCTGCCGCCGATGACGCTCATCAGGCTGTGGTACAGGTTGGGTTCCCCGGCCTTCACCAGGTCCTGCAGGAACTTCCTTGCCTCCGGGGAGAGATCCTCCAGGTAGGCGGTGGCGGGGTCCCTGCCCACGTTTTCCTTCACGAAGTCGGTGAGGCACCTGAACTCCTCCTGAACGGCAGACCGCTGGGCGGCGGTCATGGTTTTCCAGATGCGGTTCAGGGCCTGCCATTCCTTCGTCGCAATGATCTCTTCCTTGCTGAGCATATCCATTCCTCCAGCCGGCCCCGTCCCTCCGGGACCTTCTGGCAGGTATCATAGCACTTTTTCGACGAAATAGCAATCATTTTCCACCGGAAACCGCCTTCCCCTTCAAAATGGCGTCGGCCTGCCGCCAGTTGGGGCAGAAGGCGTCCATATAGCGGTAAAACCGGGGGTTGTGGCCTCCCTCCAGCAGGTGGGTCAGCTCGTGATACATCACCATCTCCAGACACTCCGGCGGGTACTGGGCCAGGGTCAGGTTCAGGGTGATGCTTTTGAAGGCCGGGTTGCAGCTCCCCCACCGGGAGGACATCTTCCGCACCTGCCACCGGTTGACGGAAAGGCCGGTGCGCCTCTGGCAGCGCTCCAGCAGCGGAGGAACGGCTGCCTTCATCTGGCGGCGGTACCACGTCTCTACAGCGGCCTCCCGCTGCTCCGCCGTGCTGGGGCCGATCTCCAGCAGCAGTTTGCCGTCCCGGCCGGTGACCTTGCCCCGGCCCTCCTGCGGGGGCCGCACCTCCAGCGTCCACAGCTCCCCCCAGACGGGCAGCCGCTCCCCGGTGACGTAGGCGTGGGGCTGCAGCTCCGGTCTGGCCCGGAGCCGGGCTTGATGGGTGACGATCCACTGGCGCTTGGCCCGGACAAAGGCGGCAATCTCCCGGTCGGTGGTGCGGCTGGGGCAGGTGATAACCACATGGCCGTCCGGCTTTTTCAGCCGGAGGTACAGATTCCCGATGGCCTTGCGTTCCACCGTGACGGTGATGCCGTCCACTGTCAGCGTTTTCATCATGGCATACGCTCCCCTTTCCGCTGCGCTCCTGCTAACAGCTAACAGCTGCCAGCGGCCAGCCGCTGGCCTTCACCGGCACAGCTCCCCAATGGCCAGGGCGAAAATCTCTCCGCTGGCGATCAGCTCCTCCTCCACGGCGGACTCGTCCGCCCCGTGCATATTGTTCTCCGTGCCGGGGAAGGTGCAGCCGAAGGCCACGCCGTTTTTCAGGTGGTGGACGTAGGTGCCCCCGCCGATGGCGTAGCAGTAGCCCTTCTGCCCGGTGAACTGCTCATAGCACCGCAGCAGGGTCTGGACAAAGGGGGTGTCCTCCGGGACGCAGTGGGGCGGCATGAAGGGGGCGCGAACGGTGAAGCCCTCCGCCTCCAGGCCCCGGGTCAGGGCCCGCAGCTGCTCCTCCGTCTCGGTGACGGGCACCCGGCAGTCCCAGGTGAAGGAAACTTTGTCCCCCTCCGCGTCCAGAATGTTCAGGCAGATGGTCAGTTCGCCGCTGTCGTCCTCATAGGCGATGCCGGCGGCCCTGCCCTGATAGTCCCCGTGGGGGAAACGGGCGTGGAGCTTTTTCAGCAGCGCCGTCCCCTCGTCTTCCTCCAGGGGCAGGCGGCACACCAGCGCCAGCAGGGCAGTCAGGGCGTTGTTGCTGTGGGAAGGCATGGAGGCGTGGCCCTGCTCCCCTTCCGCCAGGACGGAGAGGGTGTCCCCCGCCGCCGTCAGGGTGAAGGTCACGCCGGTCTCGGCGCTGACCTCATTGGCTGCGGCCTGCACCGTGTCCGCCGCCAAACCGGAGAGGACGCACCGGGCCTTGCCGGGAATCACGTTGCCCTTCACCCCGGCGTGGAAGGAGACCAGATTACCCCCCAGGGGCGCGGACAGGGCCTTTTCCCCGCTGCCGGAGAAGTGGCCCTTCTCCACGTTGATGACGGGATAGGAGGCGTCGGGGGAGAAGCTCATGGGGGCCTCCGGCTCGCTGGCGTAGTAATGGGCGATGTCGCCGGAGCCGCACTCCTCATCGGTGCCCAGAATCAGGCGGCAGTTCTTCGTCACCGGCATCCCCAGGTCCCGGACGCAGCGCATGGCGTAGAGGGCGGCCAGGGCGGGGCCCTTGTCGTCCGCCGTCCCCCGGCCATAGAGTTTGCCGTCCAGCCGCTTCATGGCAAACGGCTCCGTCACCGTCCACCCCTCCCCGGCGGGCACCACGTCCAGATGGGCCAGCACGTCCAGATGCCGGGGGCCGTCGTTCAGGTCCACCAGCCCCACATAGTTGTCATAACTCTCGGCCCGGAAGCCGTAGCCTCTGGCCATGTCCAGGGCACAGTTCAGGGCCTTCAGCGGCCCCGCCCCGAAGGGTGCGCCGGGCTGCGCCTCCCCCCGGTCGCTGGGGATGGCCACCAGGGTGGCCAGGTCGTCCAGGTACTCCTGGCGGTGGGCCTCAAACCAGGCCCGAATCTCTGCTTCGTACATGGGAAATCCTCCTGTTTTATGATTATAGTGTATTTGAAACCGGGAAGGCTGCTCGGGAAGGCCCGCTGTGCGGCTGCAGGGGTTCTCCTGTGGGATTGCCTCCCCCGGAATGTAATGTCATCAGCTTAGGGACATTATACTCCTTAGATAAAGTTTGATGAAAGAACTATGTTTTTGCCCTTGCTAGGGCGGGGCCTACTTTTCTTGCTCCGCCAAGAAAAGTAGCAAAAGAAGGCGGCT
>JAJQCJ010000082.1 GCA_021202775.1 Clostridiales bacterium
CCGAGGTTCCCGGGGAAAACCCGAAAAAAAGATTGCATTTTCCGGGGAAACATAGTAAAGTATTAAGTAATGTCATGCCTGTACTCTGCTGCTCCGGCCGCTGACCCTCTGGCCGGATGTTTCTACAGGAAAAGGAGTGTTCTGGAAATAAAAAAAGGAATTGCATTGCTGGCTGTGCTGGCACTTTGCGTATCCCTGTTTTCCGTGGCCGTCGCCACAGAGGATGTGGACGATGCTGCGGTTGCCGCCGCCGATATGACGGAAGAGGATGACCCCTCCGTCTCCCCAGACGATTCCTCTGAATCGGAGGAGAGCGACGCCACCACCTACACCACGGACAGCGGCTATACTTACACCCTGTCTGGCGGCACCGCCACCGTCACCGACTACGACGGGGCCGGCGGCGCGGTCACCGTTCCGGCCTCCCTGGACAACTACCCCGTGGTGGCCATCGGGGACAGCGCCTTTGCGAAGCAGACTTCCCTGACCTCTGTCACCCTGTCCGAGGGAATCGTATCAGTGGGCCAGTGTGCCTTTGCTGACTGCACCGGCTTAACCTCCGTCACCCTGCCTGACTCCCTGACAACGCTGGGCCGGGAGGCCTTTTTCGGCTGCACCTCCCTGACCTCCCTGACCATTCCCGCCGGTGTGACCAGCATTGGCATGTGGGTGACCGACGGCTGCACCTCCCTGACCAAAATCCTGGTGGCGGAGGGGAACAGCGTCTATGCCAGCGTGGACGGCGTCCTCTTCAATGCGGCGCTGACAGAGCTGATCTGCTGCCCCTGCGGGTACACGGGGGACTACGCCGTTCCTGACGGCGTCACCGTCCTTGCCGAATCCGCCTTTGAGGACTGCGCCGGGCTGACCTCTGTGACCCTCCCGGACAGCCTGACCGCCATCGGGGAGAGCGCCTTCCTGGACTGCACCGGCCTTGTCTCCGTCTCTATGGGGAGCGGCGTCACCTCCATCGAGAGCTATGCCTTCTACGGCTGCACCGCCCTGACGGGGATTGTCCTGCCGGACAGCGTCACCGAGGTGGGGAACTATGTGTTTGAAAGCTGCACCGCCCTGACCTCCGCCCGCCTCCCCGCCGGCCTGACCGGTATCAGCGCCGGGATGTTCTATGGCTGCACCAGCCTCAGCGACATCACCCTGCCCGACACCGTCACAGAACTCAACGAGTACGCCTTTGGCGACTGCGCCTCCCTCACCGCCCTGGCCCTGCCTGACGGCCTGACCTACCTTGGCTACTGCGCCTTTACCGGCTGCACCCGGCTCACCGCCATGGTGCTGCCCGCCAGCGTCAGCAGCGTTTACGCCTACGCCTTTAAAAACTGCACCGGTCTGGAGACCGTGACCATTTATAACAACAGCATCACCCTGAATGCCAACGTGTTTTACGGCTGCGACGCCCTGACCATTTACGGCAACAGCGGCTCCTCCGCCGAGCAGTATGCCGACGCCTATGACATCCCCTTTGTGGCCCTGGACACGGTGGTAACCGTTGACCTGTCCGACTGCACCGTCACCCTGGAGGGGACGGAATTCGTCTGCGACGGAACCGCCCAGGCGCCTGCCGTCACCGTATCCTATGGGGACACCGTGCTGGCAGAGGGGACGGACTACACCCTTTCCTACAGCAACAATGTCCAGCCGGGGACGGCCGCCGTGCTGGTCACCGGCGTCGGCAACTACACCGGCAGCCTGACGGCCACCTTCTCCATCACCCTGGCCACCCCGGTGCTGGCCGAGCTGCAAAGCAGTGAGGAGGGCATCCTGGTCAGCTGGACGGAGATTCCCGGCGCGGAGGGGTACATCCTGTCCCGGGCCAGTGACAGCGGAGCCTTCCAGGAGCTGACCATCGTGGCACAGGGCACCGTGTCCTATCTGGATACCGATGTGGTGTCCGGCACCCTGTACCGGTACCGTCTGACGGCGGTCTGCGGCGACGTGTACAGCGCCTCCTCCGCCGAGCAGCAGCTGCAATACCTGATCGCCGTCACCCCCGCCGACCCGGCGGACCCGGAGACCGAAGACGGGGAGGCAGACACGCCGGCAGATACGCCGGAGGACGACACCTCCGCCGATTCCGCGGAAACCGGGTCCTCCTCCACGGAGTCCGGCGATGCGGAAACGGATGCCGCTGATACGTCTGACGCCTCCGCTGAGGCCGACGCCGACGGCTCAACCACCGTCACCTCCCTGCACACCAGGGATTCGTCCAACCTGATCCTCTGGTGCGGAGCATTGATTCTCTCGGGTGGCATCCTGGCCGCAGCTGCCCTGCTCCATTTTAAACGGAACAGGAAGTAACGGTTTCGGCTGCACTCGTCCACAGGAATGGAGCCTGCGCTTTGGAAAAAATAACCAGCCGTACCAATCCCCTTTTGGGGCATTTCAAAAAACTGCTGCGGGACCGGAGCTATCGCCGTGCCTGCGGAGAATATGTCGGCGACGGGGTCAAACTGCTGGAGGAAGCCATTCGTTGGCAGGCCCCTCTGACCGCCGTTCTGCTGACGGAGGACGCCGTCTGCCCACCGCTGCCCCAAGGGGTGCGGCGGGCTGTCCTTCCTTTTGATGTGATGGCCTCGGTCTCCCCCATGAAGGCCCCTCAGGGCGCCCTGTTTTCCCTGAAGCAGCCCGACCTCCGGCCGCCGGAGGCGCTGGAGGGCAGCCGCTACCTGATTCTGGACGGCCTGCAGGACCCTGGCAATGTGGGGACCATCTGGCGCACCGCCGACGCCTTTGGGGCGGACGGCCTGCTGCTGACCGGCCACTGCGCCGACCCCCTGGGCTGGAAGGCGGTCCGGGCCAGCATGGGGGCGGCCTTCCGCCTTCCGGTGTGGGAGGCAGAGTATGACGCGCTGCTGCCCCTGTTGGAGAGGAGCGGTCTCCCCCTGTACGCCACCGCCCTGCGGGAGGATACGGTGGCGCTGCACAACGCCGACCTGTCCCGGTGCGCCGTCGCCATCGGCAGCGAAGGCCACGGCGTCTCTGACCGGCTGCTGAACGCCTGCCGGGAGACGGTGAAAATCCCCATGGAGCCCCAATGCGAATCGCTGAACGCGGCCACCGCCGCCGCCGTGGTGCTGTGGGAGTGGTACCGCAGCGACGCGGGGCAGGAACCGGGGCGGGACGCCCCTTCGTACCGGCTGTAACGGGCAACCGTACAGGCCTCCCGCCGGGCCCGGTCCGCCGGGGGAATAGATCATGTGAAAAAAGGGAAAGTGAGGACTTCATCGTGGATAAAAAAAATCTCAACAAAATACTTACCTTTGTCTATATGGCGCTGCTGGCCATCGGCGTTCTGCTCTTTGTCACCTCCAACTTCCTGACCGGCGACACGGACTATGTCAGGCTGGGGGTCGGTATCGCCTGCGGCCTGCTGTCCAGCTTCGTGAAAACCTACATCGATATGAACCAGTAAACCAGTAACTTAACGGGCGGCGCGCCTGCGCCTCCGTCCCTGTTTGCGTGGCCTGCGGACCCACGGAAAATGGTCCGCAAATTTATGTTTGATTGATAGAAGGAGGGGCCGGTATGCTGAAGGACATTACGCTGGGTCAGTATTTTCCGGGAGATTCTGTGGTGCATCGGTTAGACCCCAGGACAAAGCTGATTTTGGTGGTGGTCTACATTGTGGCCCTGTTTTTGGCGGAGAGCTTTCTGACCTATGCCATCATGTTCCTGATTCTGGCCGGTTGTATTCACGCCTCCAAAGTGGGCGTGAAGCCCATCGTCCGGGGCATGCGGCCGGTGCTGATCATTCTGATTTTCACCGGTGTGCTGAACCTGTTTTACGCCACCGGCGGCGTGGAGCTGGTTCATATCGGATTCATCCACATCTACAGCGACGGCGTCAAGACGGCGGTGTTCATGGTGGCGCGGATCATGATGCTGATTTCCGGCACCTTCCTGCTGACCTACACCACCTCCCCCATCCAGCTGACGGACGCCATCGAGAGCCTGCTGGGGCCGCTGAAGAAGCTCCATGTGCCGGTCCACGACCTGGCCATGATGATGTCCATCGCCCTGCGGTTTATCCCCACCCTGATTGAGGAGACGGACAAGATCATGTCCGCCCAGAAGGCCCGCGGGGCGGACTTTGAGACGGGCAGCCTCATCGACCGGGCCAAGGCCATGGTGCCCCTGCTGGTGCCCCTGTTCATCTCGGCCTTCCGCCGGGCGGACGAACTGGCCACGGCCATGGAGTGCCGCTGTTATCATGGCGGCCAGGGCCGCACCCGGCTGCGCCAGCTGAAATACGTCAGAAACGATTACGCCGCCCTGGCGGGGGGCCTGGCCCTGTGCGTCCTGGTGGGGGTGCTGGGCGTGGGTTACGGGCTGTGACCATGCGGAACATCGCCCTGAAGCTGATGTATGTGGGGACGGCCTACCACGGCTGGCAGCGGCAGAAGAACGCCATGACGGTGCAGGAGATGCTGGAGACCTGCGTGGCCAAGGTGGTGAAGCACCCGGTCAAATTCACCGGGGCGGGGCGGACAGACGCCGGGGTTCACGCGGAGGTCTACATCGCCAACTTCCGCACGGACTGCAGCATTCCCTGCGACCGGATGCCCCTGGCCTTCAACGCCCGGCTGCCGGGGGACATTGTGGTGCTGGCCGCCCGGCAGGTGTCGGAGGACTTCAACGCCATCGGCTCCTGCCTCCGGAAGGAGTACACCTATCGGGTGTATAACTCCCGCATCCGCAACGCCTTTTATGTGGACCGGGCCTGTTTTTATCCCAAGCGGCTGGACGAGGGCTTTTTGCAGGACGCGGCCAGCCGCTTTGTGGGCACCCACGATTTCAGCGCCGTCCGGGATGTGGGCACCCCCACCCGCACCAACGTCCGCACCATTTTCTACTTCACCGTCAGCCGGAGCGGGGAGCTCATCGAGCTGCGGGTCTGCGCCGACGGCTTTTTGTATAACCAGGTGCGGTGCATGGTGGGCACCATCCTCTATGCATCGGAGGGGAAGTTCCGCCCGGAGGACATCGACGGTATTCTGGCCCGAAAAAATCGCACGGAGGCAGGCCCCACCATGCCGCCGGAGGGCCTGTATATGACAAAGCTCTGGTATCGGGAGCCGGTGGGACTGGAGACGGACCCGACGGAGGACGGGTCGGACTGAGTCGCCGCCTTTCACCGGGCGGGAAAGGGAAGGCAGCTATGACAGCGAAACGACTGAAAAAGAAAAAAAAGACCGCGACGGAACCCAAGCCGCTGCCCATTCCCGTCCGCGTGCTGGTGCGGCTGATCGCCATCGTCGTGACCTGCATCATGGTGCTGGGGGCGGTGCTCTTCATCGTGTACCGGGACACCGTCTCCCTGGACGGCGTGGTGCGCTACTTCCTGTATCGGAACATTGAGCGGGACGAGGACGGCGAGGCCCAGGACTTCACCTTCAGCTCGGATGCAGCGGACGCCTACGCCATGGTGGGGGACAATCTGGTGATCTGCGCCAGCAACTCCGTCCAGGTCTACTCCATCTCCGGCAGCCAGCTGCTGGAGGAATCGGTGCAGTTCACCACGCCGGTGGCCCTGTCGACGGGGAATACCGCCGTGGTCTACGACCTGGGGGGCAACGACCTGATGGTGATTCAGGGGGAGGAGATTGTCTTTTCCTACAGCACGGAATCCAATTACGCCATCCTGGGGGCACGCCTGAACGACAACGGCTACCTGTCGGTGGTGGAGGAGGCCGCCGGGTACAAGGCGGCTGTCACGGTATTTGATGAGGACTACGACCCGGTGCTGAAGGAGAATATTTCCAGTGCCTACGTCATGGACGCCCTGGTGTCTCCGGACAACGACACCCTGGCCCTGATCACCATTGGCCAGGAGGACACCTCCTTTGCCAGCTATCTGGAGCTGTACGAGTGCGCCACCGGGGAGAAGCTGGTGGGCCTGAACCTGGGCACCGACACGGTGCTGGACCTGTACTGGACGGGGGACACCATCCGCATCCAGACGGAGAGCGGCATCCTGCTGGTGGACGGCAGCGGAACGCTGCTGAACAGCTGGTCGGACAGCACCCAGTATCTGCAAAACTTTGCCCTGGGCGGGGTGAACTTCTCCGTGGAGCTGATGGGAAAATACCGGGCGGGCAGCATGGGCCAGCTGATGGTCATCGATGAAAACGGAGACGCCTTCGCCTCCCGGGCCATCCGGGAGGAGGTGCTGTCCGTCTCGGTGGCGGAGCGGTATATCGCCGTGCTGACGGCGAACCGGCTGATGATCTTCACACGGGATCTGGACGAATACGCCTCCATCGCCAACGGCGGCGAGACCACGGTGCTGATGCGCTCTGACGGCTCCGCCATGCTGATCGGGGACGGCACCGCTCACCTGTATGTGCCGTAACGGGGTTGGCGTCGGAAAAGTTCGCAGTTTTTTTTAGAAAAATTTGCGATTGGACATAAAATATTCATAACCCCGTGCTATACTGGGTAGGAAAACGGGGCAGGGAACCCCAGGTTGTACAGGCGCACAAACGCAAGGAGTAATGAACATGAAACCTACACTTTGCTCAAGATGCAAAAAGAACGTTGCAGTCGTTTTTATCACGCGGCTGGAGAACGGTGAAACAAAGAACGAGGGGCTGTGCCTGAAATGCGCAAAAGAGCTGGGCATTCAGCCTGTAAACGAACTGATAGATAAGATGGGCATTTCCGAAGAGGATATGGAGAACCTGACCGGCGAAATGATGAACGCCTTTGGCGGCCCGGAGGCTTTGGAGGAGATGACGGACGGCGAGGAACGCACGGAAGAGGACGAGGACCATAAAACCGCCACCTTCCCCTACCTGAATAAACTCTTTAACCACAACCAGTCCGGCCGCGCCCAGGACGACAGCAGCGGCAGCAGCCGACAGGACCGGAAAAATGAACCCCCCAGAGACCGCTCCGCCCAGAATCAGAAGGGCGGCAAGCGGAAGTTTTTGGAGAGCTATTGCCAGTCCCTGACCGACCGGGCCAGGGAGGGCAAACTGGACAACATCGTTGGCCGCCAGGAGGAGATCAGCCGTGTGATTCAGATTCTGAACCGCCGGCAGAAGAACAATCCCTGCCTGATCGGTGAACCCGGCGTGGGCAAGACGGCCATCGCCGAGGGCCTGGCCATCCGCATTGTTCAGGGCAACGTCCCCTACAAGCTGCGGGACAAGGAGGTTTATCTGCTGGACCTGACCGCCCTGGTGGCAGGCACCCAGTTCCGGGGCCAGTTTGAGAGCCGGATGAAGGGCCTGATCGAGGAGATCAAGTCGGTGGGCAATATCATCCTGGTCATTGACGAGGTACACAACATCGTAGGCGCCGGGGACGCCGAGGGCAGCATGAACGCGGCAAACATCCTGAAGCCCGCCCTGTCCAGGGGGGAGATTCAGGTCATCGGCGCCACCACCTTTAACGAATACCGCAAGTATATCGAAAAGGACACCGCCCTGGAGCGGCGGTTCCAGCCGGTGACGGTGGCGGAGCCCTCCATTGAGGACGCCGTTGAGGTCATCCGGGGGGTGGCCCACTACTATGAGGACTATCATCAGGTCATCATCCCCGACGCGGTGGCCAGGGACGCGGTGCTGCTCTCTGAGCGGTATATCACCGACCGGTACCTGCCGGACAAGGCCATCGACCTGATCGACGAAGCCTGCTCCGATGTGAACCTGCACAACGCCAACCTGGCAAAAATCGCCGCGCTGGAAAAGGACAAGGCCGACCTGGAGAAGGAGCAGGAGCTGCTCCAGCTCCAGAACAGCCAGCAGAGCGAAACCCATAACAATGAGCTGACCGCCAATGAGAAGCAGATTTCCCGCTGCCGTCAGGAGCTGTCCAACCTGAACGCCGCCCGGCAGAATCTGCGGGCCAACACCTCCCTGACAGAGGAGGAGCGGGAGGAGCGGCTCCGCCAGAACGTGGAACAGACCCAGAAGGTCAAGACGGAGATGGCAAAGCTCCAGGAGCATCGCCGCAAAATCCAGGAGGCCGACGCTGACCGCAACTTTGAGCAGCGGGCCATTATCCAGAGCAAAATCCTCCAGACGGAGAATCAGCTCAGTACGTTAAAGGCCATCCCCCGCCCGGAGCTGAGCGTGGAAAATCTGGCCCGGGTCATTGAGCAATGGACGGACATCCCCGCCAGCCGTATTCAGGAGGTGGAGTTTGCCCGGCTGTCCACCCTGGGTGACCGGCTGAAGGAGCACATTGTGGGCCAGGACGAGGCGGTGGAGGCTGTCACCGCCGCCATCCGCCGGAACCGTGTGGGTATCTCCCCCAAGCACAAGCCGGTGTCCTTCATCTTCGTGGGCTCCACCGGCGTGGGCAAGACGGAGCTGGTGAAGCGTCTGGCGGAGGACCTGTTCAGCACGCCGGACTCCCTGATTCGGCTGGATATGTCGGAGTATATGGAGACCTATGCGGTGTCCAAGATGATCGGCTCCCCTCCGGGCTATGTGGGCTATGACGAGGCGGGCCAGCTGACGGAGCGGGTGCGCCGCAAGCCCTATTCCGTCATCCTGTTTGACGAAATCGAGAAGGCCCACCCGGATGTGCTGAACATCATGCTGCAGATTCTGGATGACGGCCAGCTCACCGACTCCCATGGCCGCAAGGTGAATTTCGAGAACACGGTGATCGTTATGACCTCCAACGCCGGCAGCAATGAGCAGGTGGGCAGCGTGGGCTTCGGCAAGACGGTGAACGAGCAGGACAAGGATAAGACCATGAAGGCCCTCCAGGGCTTCTTGCGTCCGGAGTTTCTCAACCGGGTGGATGAGATCATTCACTTCAACCGCCTCAGCGAGGAGAACTTCCGCGCCATCGCCGGCATCATGCTGGGTGAGCTGCGGGACGCCCTGGCGGAGAAGCGCATCACCTTCACCTGGGACGACAGCCTGCTGGACTACCTGACGGAGAAATCCTACTCCCTGACCTACGGGGCCAGAAACCTGCGCCGGCTGATTCAGAAGGAGCTGGAGGACTCGATTGCCAGCGTGCTGATCGAGCAGTATATGACCACCATCACCCGGATGCACGCCAGCGCCGGAGAGAATGGCATTGTGCTCCAGTCCCAGTGACGGGCCGTAAAAGTTGGAAAGAGAAGTGAGAAACGTGAATGTTTGTGAACGCTTTTTGCGTTATGTGTCCTTTGACACCCAGTCGGACGGGGAGAGTCAGACCGTCCCCAGCACCGCAAAGCAGCTGGCGCTGGCCGAGGTGCTGCGGCAGGAGCTGGCAGAGCTGGGGCTGGAGGACGTGAAGCTGGACGCCTACGGCCGGGTATACGGCCGCCTCCCCGCCACCCCCGGCTGTGAAGACCTGCCCGGCCTGGGGCTGATCTCTCACATGGATACGGCGGCGGAGGAGATCGGCGCCAACGTGAAGCCCCGCATTGTGGACTACCAGGGGGGCGACATCGTCCTGAATGAAAAGCTGGGCATTGTCCTGTCCCCCAGGGAGTTCCCCAGCCTGAACCGGTATGTGGGGAATCACCTCATCGTCACCGACGGCACCACCCTGCTGGGTGCAGACGACAAGGCGGGGGTGGCGGAAATCGTCAGCGCCCTGGCCTGTCTGGTGGAGCATCCTGACCTGGCCCACCGGGCGGTCTACGTGGCCTTCACCCCGGACGAGGAGATCGGCCGGGGACCGGAGCACTTTGACTTTGACTATTTCCAGGTGCCCTATGCCTATACTGTGGACGGCGGCGAGCTGGGCGGGCTGGAGTATGAGAACTTCAACGCCGCCTCCGCGAAAATCGTCGTCCACGGCCGGAGCATCCATCCCGGCTCGGCCAAGAACAAGATGGTGAACGCCGTCCTCCTGGCCACCGAGCTGATTCAGATGCTCCCGCCGGCGGAGACCCCGGCCCACACAGAGGGCTATGAGGGCTTCTACCATGTGGGCGGCATCAAGGGGGATACCAGCTCCGCCACAGTGGGCATCATCATCCGGGACCATGACCGGGCCAGCTTCGAGGCCCGGAAAGCCTTCCTGGAGCAGGTGGTGGCCTTCCTGAACGCCAAGTACGGCGAGGAGCGGTTCACCCTGACCCTGCGGGATTCCTATTACAACATGAAGTCCTGCATTGAGCCCCACATGGAGCTGATCGAGCAGGCCAAACGAGCCTTCCTGGAGGCGGGGGTGCAGCCCTGCACCGTCCCCATCCGGGGCGGCACCGACGGCGCACAGCTGAGCTATCAGGGTCTCCCCTGCCCCAACCTGTCCGTGGGCGGCGTGAACTATCACGGCCTGTACGAGTATATCCCGGTGGAGTCCATGGAGGCCATGGTGCGGGTGCTGGTGAACCTGGTGCGGGCGGATGGCTGATAACAGCGTACTGGTGGGCATGTCCGGAGGTGTGGACAGCTCCGTGGCCGCCGCCCTGCTGCTGGAGCAGGGGTACGCGGTCACCGGCTGCACCATGCACCTCTTCGGCAATGACGCCCTGGGGCTGGGGCAGGAATCCACCTGCTGCAGCCTCAGCGACGTGGAGGACGCCCGCCGGGTGTGCTGGAAGCTGGGAATTGCCCACTATGTGCTGAATTTTAAGGAGCAGTTTCGCCGGGAGGTCATGGCCGACTTTGCGGAAAGCTACCTCCGGGGGGAAACCCCCAACCCCTGTATCCGCTGCAACGGCGAACTGAAATTTGGGGCCATGCTCCACCGGGCAGCGGAGCTGGGGCTTAATTATGTCGCCACGGGGCACTACGCCAGGATTGAACAGTCCGGGGGCCGTTACCTGCTGAAAAAGGCGGCGGACAGCCAAAAGGACCAGACCTATTTTCTCTACAACCTGACCCAGCCCCAGCTGGCCCATACCCTGATGCCCCTGGGCGCGCTGACCAAGGCCCAGGTGCGGCTTTTGGCGGAGCGGTACGGCTTCCTGAACGCAAAAAAGGGGGACAGCCAGGACATCTGCTTCGTGCCGGACGGAGACTACGGCGCTTTTATTGAGCGATTTACCGGTCAGTCTTGCCCGCCGGGGGATTTTATTGACCGGGACGGCAACGTGCTGGGCAGGCACAGAGGCCATATCCGCTACACCCTGGGCCAGCGGAAGGGGCTGGAAATCGCCCTGGGCCAGCGGGCCTATGTGACGGCCAAGGACCCGGCCCGGAACACCGTCACCCTGGGGTGCAACGAGGAGCTGTTTTCCGACGGCCTGGCGGCCAGGGATTTGAACCTGATTGCCTGTGACCGGCTGGATTCCCCCATCCGCTGCACGGCGAAGATTCGCCACAGCCGGCAGGAGGCCCCGGCCACCGCCGTCCAGACCGGGGAGCACACCCTGGAGGTGCAGTTTGACCAGCCCCAGCGGGCGGTCACGCCGGGGCAGGCGGTGGTGTTGTACGACGGCGAGGTCGTCCTGGGCGGGGCGACCATTGACAGCGCGATGCAGCGTTAAGGAGGAATTTGCGATGATGCCCACAAGAGACGAGGCTTTTGCCCTGGTGAAGGAATACAACCAGGAGCCCTTTCACATCCGCCACGCATTGACTGTGGAGAGCGCTATGCGCTCCTTCGCCCGGAGCCTGGGCTACGGCGATGAGGAGGAGTTCTGGGGCATTGTGGGGCTGACCCACGACCTGGACTTTGAGCGCTACCCGAAGGAGCACTGCGTTAAGAGCCAGGAGATCATGCGCCAGCATGGCTGGGATGAGCGGTTGATTCACGCCACCGCCAGCCACGGCTACGGCCTCTGCTGCGACATCAAGCCGGAGCATGAGATGGAAAAGGTGCTGTTCGCCTGCGATGAGCTGACCGGCCTGATCTACGCGGCGGCGCTGATGCGCCCCAGCAAGAGCGTGCAGGACATGGAGCTGAAAAGCATCAAAAAGAAGTTCAAGGATAAAAAATTTGCCGCCGGATGCAGCCGTGACGTTATCCTCCAGGGCGCAGAGATGCTGGGCTGGGAGCTTGGCGACCTGATGCAGCGCACCCTGGACGCCATGAAAGAGGGCGAGGCGGCCATCAACGCCTATTTCGAGGCGTAAGGGAGTCCTATCCAATACACAGGTACATTGACCAAAAACAACCCCCGCTTCCCTGTCACGGGAAGCGGGGGTTGCCGTATTGCCGGGGCAGATATCAGTCCACCCACACCTTGCCGATGTCGGTGCGGTACTGCATATCCTTCCAGGTGATGGGTTTGGCGGCGGCGTAGGCGTTGGCCACGGCCTCCTGCAGGGTGTCGCCCCGGGCGGTGACGCCCAGCACCCGGCCGCCATTGGTCAGGTAAGCGCCGTCGGGGCCAAATTTGGTGCCCGCATGGAACACATAAGCGCCTTCCACCTGCTCCAGGCCGGAAATGACGTTGCCCTTCTCGTAGGCCATGGGATAGCCTCCGGAGGCCAGCACCAGGCAGCAGGCCGCCCCGTCCTTCCAGCGGATGTCGATTTGGTCCAGGGTGCCGTCGATGCAGGCGTTGAAGATGTCAAACAGGTCGCTGTCCAGCAGGTACAGCAGGGGCTGCGTCTCCGGGTCGCCAAAGCGGGCGTTGTACTCCACCACCTTGGGGCCGTCGGGGGTCAGCATCAGGCCGAAGTAGAGCACGCCGTGGAAGGGGCGGCCCTCTGCCTTCATGGCCTGAATGGTGGGCTGGAAAATCTCCGCCATGCAGCGCTGAGCGATCTCCTGGGTATAGTTGGGGGAGGGAGCGAAGGCGCCCATGCCGCCGGTGTTGGGGCCCTTGTTGCCGTCAAAGGCCCGCTTGTGGTCCTGAGAGGACAGCATGGGAACCACGTGTTCCCCGTCCGCGAAGGCCAGCACCGTCACCTCCGGGCCGGTCATGCATTCCTCGATGACCACGGTGGAGCCGGAGGCGCCGAACTTGCCGTCCTCCATCATCTCCCGGACGGCCTGCTTGGCCTCCTCCACCGTGGCGGCCACGGTGACGCCCTTCCCCAGGGCCAGGCCGTCGGCCTTCACCACGATGGGCGCGCCCTGGGCCTCAATATAGTCCAGCGCGGCCTGCTCCTCGGTGAAGGTCTGGTACTTTGCGGTGGGGATGTGGTACTTCGCCATCAGATCCTTGGAGAAGGACTTGGACGCCTCGATGATGGCGGCGTTCTTCCGGGGGCCGAAGGCCCGGATGCCGGCCTCCTCCATGGCGTCCACCATGCCCAGGGCCAGGGGGTCATCCGGGGCCACCATGACAAAGTCCATGGCGTTCTCCTTCGCCCACTGCACCATCTTTGCCACGTCCGTGGCCCCGATGGGAACGCAGGTGGCCAGCTGGGCGATGCCCGCGTTGCCCGGAGCGCAGTACAGCTCCGTCACCTTGGGGGACTGGGCCAGCTTCCAGCAGATGGCATGTTCGCGGCCACCGCCGCCGACGACTAATACTTTCATGTTTCACAGCTCCTTTTTATGATTTCGTTATGATAGCCTTACTGTACGCTGACCGTCCCGGCCAGCACCTGCTTATAATCTTCGTAGTTTTTCTCCAGCAGAGTGGGGGTGTCCAGCCCATAGGGGCATTTGCCCTTGCACCTGCCGCAGTGGAGGCACTGCTCAATGCGCTTCATCTTCTCCTGCCACTCCGGGGTCAGCCAGGACTGGGCGGGGGCCCGCCGCAGCATCAGGGACATCCGGGCGCAGCTGTTGATCTCGATGCCCACCGGGCAGGGCATACAGTAGCCGCAGCCCCGGCAGAACTCGCCCCGGAGCTGGGCCCGGTCCCGGTCGATCACCGCCTGCAGCTCCGCCGTCAGGACAGGGGGTTCGTCGATGTAGGAGAGGAACTCGTCCAGCTCCCCTTCCCGCTGCACGCCCCAGATGGGCAGCACGTTGTCAAACTGGGCCTCAAAGGCGTAGGCCGCGGCGGAGTTGGTGATCAGGCCGCCGGACAGGGCCTTCATGGCGATAAAACCCATGTTTTTCTCCCGGCACAGCTCCACCAGCTCCAGCTCCTGCTCCCCGGAGATGTAGGAGAAGGGGAATTGCAGCGTCTCGTACAGTCCGGAGGCGATGGCCTCCTTCGCCACCGCCAGGCGGTGGTTGGTGATGCCGATGTGGCGCACCAGCCCTTTCGCTTTGGCCTCCAGCATGGCCTCGTAGACCCCGGTGCCGTCCCCCGGTTTGGGGCACCAGGAGGGGTTGTGGAACTGGTAGAGGTCGATATAATCGGTGCGCAGGTTGCCGAGAGAGGTGTTCAAATCCTTCCAGAAGTCCTCCGCCGTCTCGGCGGCGGTTTTCGTGGCCAGATAGACCTGGTCCCGGATGCCCTCCAGGGCCTGGCCCAGCTTGCATTCGCTGTCGGTATAGAACCGGGCGGTGTCAAAGAAGCGGATTCCGGCATGGTACGCCTTCCGAATCAGCCGGACGGCGTCCTCCTGGGAGATGCGCTGAATGGGCAGGGCGCCGAAGCCGTTCCTGTTCACGGTGATGCCGGTGCTGCCCAGGGTGACCATATCCATAGCGTTCCCTCCGTTCAAAAGAAAGGCAACGCGCCTGCCGTGGAATTCTGCGGCAGGCGCGCTTTGTCATTAGTGATGGAACAGCCGCATTCCGGTGAAGCACATGGTAATCCCGTGGCTGTTGCAGGCGGCGATGACGTTATCGTCCCGGATGGAGCCACCCGGCTCGGCGATGTACTGGACGCCGGACTTGAAGGCCCGCTCCACATTGTCGCCAAAGGGGAAGAAGGCGTCGCTGCCGCAGGCCACGCCGGACAGCTTGGAGACCCATTCCTTTTTCTCCGCCTCGGTGAGGGGCTCTGGCTTGACCTTGAAGCTCCCCTGCCACACGCCGTCGGCCAGAATGTCCTCATACTCATTGGAGGTGTAGACGTCGATGGCGTTGTCCCGGTCGGGGCGGCGGATGCCGTCCACGAACTGGAGGCCCAGGACCTTCGGGTGCTGGCGCATCCACCAGTTGTTGGCCTTGTCGCCGGCCAGACGGGTGCAGTGAATGCGGCTCTGCTGGCCCGCCCCCACGCCGATGGTCTGGCCGTCCTTGACGTAGCAGACGGAGTTGGACTGGGTGTATTTCAGGGTGATGAGGGAGAGGATCAGGTCGGTCTTGGCGCTGTCAGGGAGGGTCTTGTTCTCGGTGACGATGTTGGAGAGCATGGCCTCGTCGATGGTCAGGAAGCTGTGGCCCTGCTCAAAGACCACGCCGAAGATCTCCCGCCGCTCCTGGGCCTTGGGGACGTAGTTGGGGTCGATCTGAATGACGTTGTAGTTGCCCTTCTTCTTGGTTTTCAGGATGGCAAGGGCCTCGTCGGTGTAGCCGGGGGCGATGATGCCGTCGGAGACTTCGGCCTTGAGATAGGTTGCAGTGGAGGCGTCGCAGACGTCGGACAGGGCAGCCCAGTCGCCATAGGAGCAGAGCCGGTCAGCGCCTCTGGCCCGGATGTATGCGGAGGCGATGGGGGACACTTCGGCGTTCTCCTCCACAAAGTAGATGTGCCGGTCAATGTCCGTCAGGGGCCTGGCCACGGCGGCTCCGGCGGGGGAAACGTGCTTAAAGGAGGCGGCGGCAGGCAGGCCGGTGGAGGCTTTCAGCTCGCTGACCAGCTGCCAGGAGTTGAAGGCGTCCATAAAGTTGATATAGCCCGGACGGCCGTTCAGCACGATGATGGGCAGGTCGCCGCCGTCCGCCATGTAGATTTTAGAGGGCTTTTGGTTGGGGTTCAAGCCGTATTTCAGTTCCAGTTCCTTCATCCTCACACACAACCTTTCAACCGTTTACGTTTTTAATGACATCCTGGGTCTCGCCGGTGGCCAGGTCCAGATAGCGGACAAACAGGCTGACCTTGTTGTCCCTGTTCAGGCTGTTCCACACCAGCTCAGCGAATTCCTCCGCAGAGGGAGCGTCGATGCTCACCAGCTCCGGCTCCCCTTCAAAGGAGGGCAGGGGGTCGCCGTCCCCCATATAGGTGTGGATGAAGTGGCCGTACCCAGCCACGGGAGCGTCATACTCGTAGAAGTACCGGCAGGTCTGGGACGGATCGCCCTCAAAGCTCTTGAGGATAGACAGGTTATAGCTGCCGTCAGGCTTCACCACGCCGGAGATCCGGGGGGTGTAGTTGGGGGCGTCCGGCTCAAAGGTGCGCTGGAGCAGGGCGTGGCGGTAACACTGGCCCTCCTGGAAGGCGTGCCAGATGGTGTCCGTCTGGTCGCCGTTGGTGACGATGGTCTTGCCCTCGTAGACCCGGACGGGGTGATAGATGATGAGGCTGGGGTCGGTCATTTTGGAGGGGTCAAATGCCTCGGTGCGGATGCCGTCCCCGGTGACGGTGAAAACCCGGTTGCGGCTGTTGACGCTGCGGCCCATGATGAAGTAGCCGATGACCGCCTTGGTGTTATCGGCGCTGCGGCCCAGGACGATGCCCCGGCCGGGATAGGAATTTGTTTGCAGAAGCTCTGCCAGATTCAAAACCTTCATAAACGCTCACCTTTCTCTACTCTGCGATATGGACGATGCGGCCCTCCACCGAGAGCTTCCCGTCGCAAAAGAGCTGCACCGCCTTCGGCAGCAGCTTCCACTCACATTCCTCCATGATGCGCCGCTGGAGGGTCTCCGGTGTGTCCTCCGGCAGCACGTCCACCGCCTTTTGCAGGATGATGGGGCCGCCGTCGCAGACGGCGGAGACGAAATGCACCGTGGCCCCGGACACCTTCACGCCGTAGGCCAGGGCCTTTTCGTGGACATGGAGGCCGTAGCATCCCTCCCCGCAGAAGGAGGGGATCAGGGCGGGGTGGATGTTGATGATGGCGTTGGGGTAGGCGTCCACCAGCTCCGGGGTCAGGACGTACATGAACCCGGCCAGGACGATGAGGCCGATGCCCAAATCCTTCAGCTGGAGGGCCAGGGCGGCGGTCATCTCCCGGTTGGAGGCATACTCCTTCCGGTTCACCACATAGGTTGGGATACCGGCCCTCTTCGCCCGCTCCAGAGCGTAGGCGTTGGGGGAGGAGGACACCACGGCGGTCAGCTCCCCGTTGGGGAACATCCCGGCGGCCTGGGCGTCGATCAGGGCCTGCAAATTGGTGCCGCCGCCGGACACCAGCACGGCGATCTTCACCATCAGTAATTCACCTCGACGGCGTTGTCGCCCTGGCCGATGTGACCGATGATAAAGGCGTGCTGACCTGCCCGGACCACGGTGTCCAGGGCCAGGCTGGCCTGGGCTCTGGGGACGGCGATGACCATGCCGATGCCCATGTTAAAGGTGTTGTACATATCCCGGGTGGGGATGTTGCCCGCCCGCTGGATGATGTCAAAGATGGGGGGGCAGGGGAAGGCGTTGGTGTCGATGACGGCGGTGAGCCCTTCCTTCATCATCCGGGGAACGTTCTCGTAGAAGCCGCCGCCGGTGATATGGCTGACGCCGTGGATGTCCACCCCGGCGGACATGAGCTGACGGATGGCGTTGACGTAAATGCGGGTGGGCTTCAACAGCTCCTCGCCGATGGTGCAGCCCAGGGTGTCGGAGTAGTCGGCATAGTGATGCTCCACATCCAGCACCTTTCGCACCAGGGAGAAACCGTTGGAGTGGACGCCGTTGGAGGTCAGGCCCAGAAGGATGTCGCCGGGGGCCATATGGTCGTGGGTGATGACCTTCTCCCGGTCCACAATGCCCACGGAGAAGCCCGCCAGGTCGTACTCGTCCTCCGGGTAGAAGCCGGGCATTTCGGCGGTCTCGCCGCCGATGAGGGCGCAGCCCGCCATGCGGCAGCCGTCGGTGATGCCCTTCACAATGGCCTCGATGCGGGCGGGGATGTTTTTGCCGCAGGCGATATAGTCCAGGAAGAACATGGGCATGGCCCCGCCGCAGATGATGTCGTTGACGCACATGGCCACGCAGTCAATGCCCACCGTGTCATGCTTGTCCATCAGGAAGGCGATTTTCAGCTTGGTGCCCACGCCGTCGGTGCCGGAGACCAGCATGGGGGTTTTCATCCCCGTCAGGTCGGGCTGGAACAGGCCGCCGAAGTCCCCAATGCTGCCCACCACGCCTTTGATATAGGTGGACTCCACCAGGGGGCGGATGCGGTCCACCGCCTCGTAGCCGGCTGTGACGTCTACACCGGCGGCGGCATAGGAGTCAGATTTGCTGTTGGTAATCATAACTTTTGTCCCTCCTGGAAGTGAAGATGTGGAACCGGCAGAATGTAGTTGCCGGTGAAACAGGCGTCGCAATAGTTCAGGTTCAATTTTTCCGACAGGTGCCGCAGCCCCTCCAGGGGCATATACTGCAGGGAGTCCGCCCCGATCAGGCGGCAGACCTCCTCCTCTGTCCGGTCATAGGCGGCCAGCTGTTCCCCGCTGGGGATGGCGGTGCCGTAATAGCAGGGGTGGCGGAACGGGGGCGCGGTGACCTTCATATGCACCTCTGTGGCCCCGGCGTCCCGGAGGAGCTGGACAATCCGGGCGCTGGTCTTGCCCCGGACGATGGAGTCGTCCACCAGGATGACCCGCTTTCCCTTCACCACGCTGCTGTTGGCGTTCAGCTTGATGCGCAGGGCGTTGCGCCGCTCCCAGGTGCTGCTCTGGATGAAGGTGCGGGCGATATAGCGGTTCTTCACCAGGCCGATGCCGTAGGGGATGCCGGATTCCCTGGCATAGCCCAGGGCGGCGGCCAGGCCGGAGTCGGGGACGCCGATGACCAGGTCGCCGTCCACGGTGCTGTTCCGGGCCAGGTAACGCCCGGCCTCCTCCCGCACCATCCCGATGGTGGTGCCGTCGATGACGGAGTCCTGACGGGCGAAGTAAATCAGCTCAAACATACAAAGGGCGCTCTTCGCCGCCTTCACCCGGCAGAACTGAGAGGTCACGGCCCCGTTCCGGACAGAAATCAGCTCGCCGGGGCGCACGTCCCGGATCAGCTCGCCCCCCAGGGCGGCGATGGCGGCGGACTCGCTGGAAAAGACATAGCTGTCCCCCACCCGGCCCATGCAGAGGGGGCGGAAGCCGTTGGGGTCCCGGAAGGCCACCATTTCGTCCTGGCTCATGACCACCACGGAGTAGGCGCCGATCATATACTCCATGGCGTTGATCACCGCATCCTCCAGGGTGTTGGTGCGCAGATGCTCCCGGACGATGAGGTAGGTGATGATCTCGGCGTCGTTGGTGGTCTGGAAGATGGCCCCCCGGTTTTCCATTTCGATTTTCAGCTGCATATTGTTGACCAGCTTGCCATTGTAGCACAGGGCCAGAGAGCCGCTGGTCCGATGCACCACAATGGGCTGGGCGTTCAGGGGGTTCACGTCGGCGGTGTTGTTGGCGTGGCGGACGTGGCCGATGGCGGCGGTGGCCCCCAGCAGCCTGTCCATCTCCTTCCGGGAAAAGACCTCCGGCACCAGCCCCTGATCCTTGTGGAGCCGGATGGAGCCGTCGATGCAGGCGGCGATGCCGCAGGAGTCCTGCCCCCGGTGCTGGAGGGTGTAAAGGGCGTTGTAGGTGTCGTAGACCGGCTCACGGCTGTCCTGCACTGTGCCCATGAGATTGGAAGGAGCCTTGACAATGCCAAAGACGCCGCATTCCTCATGCAGCTCCCCGGCGGGGTCAAGAAACAGGGATGGTGTTTCCATAGTCACACTCCTGACAGTCAAACTTGAAGGGCGCTCATGAAAGCTCTGCCTGAACCTTCGCGTCCTTGGCCCGGACACCCTCCGCCATCTCGGCCTTAAAGGCGGACAGCTTCGCGGCCAGTTCCTCGTCCTGGAGGGCCAGCATCTGGGCGGCCAAAATGCCGGCGTTGGCAGCCCCGTTGACCCCAACGGTGGCCACAGGGATACCGGTGGGCATCTGCACGATGGAGAGCAGGCTGTCCAGCCCGCCCATCATGCTGGTCTTGATGGGCACGCCGATAACGGGCAGGGTGGTGTAGGCGGCCAGCACGCCCCCCAGATGGGCGGCCTTGCCTGCCCCGGCGATGATGACGCCGAAGCCGTTTTCCCTGGCGTGGGAGGCGAAGGCCTCCGCGTCGGAGGGGGTGCGGTGGGCGGAGATGACCCGCACCTCATAGGGGATACCAAATTCCTTCAGTTTGTTGACCGCCTCCAGCATGACGCTGAGATCGCTGTCAGAACCCATAACAACTGCCACTTTCAAAGACATACAGCTTTACCTCCAGTAAAAGAAACAGCAAGCAGAAGATGCGAAGTCTGCCTGCTGCACGGACTGCGGGGCCTCGCCCGGCCCCAAACAAAAGAAAAAGCAGGATGAACGAACTGAACCGACACGCCCTCCTTCTCTGATAAATACATTTTAACGGATTCAAAACCTGTTTTCAAGTGAAAACAAGGTGGAATTGGGAACTTTGTCGCCTTCCACAATGGAGGTGCAGAAAAAGATTTTATCTTTGTGAATCCGTCCAGAATTTTTATTACAGCAGCGCGGTGCCGTGTAAAATGCGGCGGCACTGGGCCAGACGCTCCGACCAGGACGCCTCCCCGGCGTAGGTCCTGCGGATGCGGGGCAGCGTCTCCCCCGTCTCCGCCAGCGCCCGGCGGCAGGCGTCCAAAAACTCGATGTCAAAATGAGCGGGATAGACCACGTCCCCATACTGATCCAGCTCCGGCCCCGCCGTCAGGGTGACGATGGGCCTGCCGGTCTGCAAACAGGCGTAAAAGGTCTCCGGCAAAACGCTTTCCGACCCGTCGGAGACGGGCAGGGAGAGGCAGACGTCAAAATGGCCCAGGTAGTGGGGCAGGGAGACGTAAGACTTCTTCCCCAGCACATGCACGTTGGGCAGCTGCGCCAGGGCATTGAAGTCCGGGTTGTAGCGGGAGACGCCTCCCGCCAGCACAAAGCTCCAGTCCGGCTGGGCTTTGGCGGCGTAGATCAGCGGCGCCAGATTCGTCCCCTCCCCGCAGCTGCCCAGCATCCCGAAGATGGGATGGGGAATGTCGGCCAGGTCGTGGGGGGTGCGCAGGCCGTCGCCGATGCTGGGCGCAAAAAGGGCGTCGTCGAAACCGTTGGGCACCAGGGCCAGGTTGTGGCAGAGCGGGGAAAGCTGCTCCTCCAGGAAGGGGGAAGCGGCAAAGACCACGTCCGCCCCGTCGCACAGCGCCGCCTCCCACTCGCCGGGGGCCAGGCCGTCCCAGCTGCGGTCGCAGTCATAGATCAGCCCGCTGTGGGGGATGTCCCCGAAAAATCCGGCGCAGGCGGGGCTGCCGCACCACAGCAGCGGGGCCTCCCAGCCGTACTGGGTCAGGGCAGAGCGGATGAAGGCGCTGATGCGCTTGCACTCCCCCGGCGCACGGGTTTCATAGTCCTCCGTCACAGAGACGGCACAGGGCAGAGTAAACAGCGTGACCCGTTTATTCAGCCGACAGCCCTCCTTCGGGTTCCGCCACCGGCGCTCTCCCCAGTCAAAGGGGCCGATGGCCGGTTCAAAGACCATCAGCTCCGCCTCCTCCAGTGCGCCGGGCAGGCGGCGCAGCCGGGACGGGAACGGCTGCCATCTGTAATTGGGAATGGAAACGATTTGCACCATGGGAACCTCCCTGGCGGTGTCTGCCGCCGGATGTGCGGAAGCATATAGCGTTGTTGTTGTTATTGTATCACATTGTCCACTGGTTTTCCACCGTTTTTTCCGGTTTTGCCGTGATTCCGCTGATTATCTCCAAATCAAAACGGAAGGGGCTGGCAGAACCGCCCTTTTGTGGTATACTGTGGTTATAACGATAGGAGGTATACCGTTATGAAACTGAAAGCGAATATTGATTATAAGAAATTTCTGGCCAGCGTACGCCGCTGCAAGGGCGAGGTGTATTATGATACTGTGGAGGGTGACCGGCTGAACCTGAAATCCACCCTGTCGGAGTACCTGTTCGCCACCGCCGCCGTGACTTCGGGCATCATTGAGAACAGCGGCGTTGTTTGCCAGCTGGAGGAGGACTATGCCCGGCTGGCCGACTTCGTGGAGGCGGAGGCATAAAGGGCGGCGAGCTTCCCTGGACTCAATGTCATTACCTTTCAGGGGAGCCACAGACGCAGTCGTTACAACGACCTCTTTCCTCCCCTGAAAGGGGAGGCGGCGCAAAGCGCCGGAGGGGTTCCTAACAGCTAAGAGCTAACAGCTACATCCCCCTGAAAGGAGTGTGCCGCCGTGTCCCTTTGGTTGGAGCAGTTGGAGGGGCAGCTTTTGCTTCTGATACAGAATCTGCGCTGCGGGCCACTGTCCGCCGTGCTGGTGACGCTGACCCGGCTTGGGAATTACGGCGGGCTTTGGATCGCCTGCTCCCTGACCCTGCTGTGCTTCCGGCGCACCCGGCGGGCGGGCATCGCCGGGCTGATTGCCCTGCTGATGAGCCAGCTCATCAACGACCAGCTGCTGAAAAATCTGGTCTGCCGCCCCAGGCCCTTCACCCAAATTGAGGGGCTGTGGACGCTGGTGGAAGCGCCCACAGACTTCTCCTTCCCGTCGGGGCACAGCTGCTCCGCCTTTGCCGCCGGGGTGACCTGGTGGCAGACGCTGGACATCCGGTGGCTGAAGCGCCTGCTGATGACGCTGGCCGTGCTGATGGCCCTGTCCCGGCTCTATGTGGGGGTGCATTATCCCACCGACGTTCTGTGCGGCGCAGCGGAGGGGCTTCTGATCGCCCTGCTGGTATGCCGCGGGCTGGAGGGGCTGGAGTGCAGACTGCCCCCCAAAAAAGCATAAAAACGCAGGCCGGAAGGGATGCTCCTTCCGGCCTGCGCTGTTCGTTCCTTCTGCAATCTGTCATGACGGTGTTCCCGTGTCGGCGGGAGGCCCTCCCCGGTCCAGGGCGCGGAGGAAACGGGAAAGTGCCCGGCGATTTTTCAGCACCACCGTTTTGGCAGGGTAAGTGTCCTGCACCCAGCGGTAGCGGCCTTTCTTCTGCGGGGTACGCCCATCGTGAAGCACCCACCTGAAAAACGCCCAATCCACCTTCTCCGGGCAGCCGGGGGCTGCGCTGTCCCGGCTACGGCCCCGAAAGGTAAAATACCGCTTATACACCCGGTACAGGCAGAAAAACCGGCTAAACTGGAAGGAAACGATCAGATCCGCCTCCTCCATGCGCTTTGCGTAATCGCAGCCGGAATAGTTCCCGTCCAAGACCCACCCCGCCGGATGGGCGGCGCAGAAGGCCCGATAGTCCGCCAGCATCTCCTCCCCGGGCCGCTTCACCCAACCGGGGGCAAAGTGAATCGTATCCAGGTGCAGCACCGGGAGGCCGTACCGTTCCCCCAGCGCCGCGGCCAGGGTGGACTTTCCGGAGCCGCTGTAGCCGATGATGGCAATTTTCATGCAAAAAACCTCAAAAAAGGACGGCTATCCGAGGATAGCCGTCCCGTTTGTCTTTGTGTAGAAGAATTACTTCAGCTCGACCTTGCCGCCGACAGCCTCGATCTTCTCCTTCAGCTCGTCGGCCTCCGCCTTGGCAGCGGCTTCCTTCAGCGTGGTGGGAGCGTTCTCGACGGCAGCCTTGGCGTCGGCCAGGCCCAGACCGGTGATCTCGCGGACAACCTTGATGACCTTGATCTTGCCCTTGGGGTCAGCCAAGCCAGCCAGGACCACGTCAAACTCGGTCTTCTCCTCCACCTCGGGAGCGGCAGCGGCAGCACCGGCAGCGGGAGCAGCCATGGAAGCGGCGGAAACACCGAAGGTCTCCTCCAGAGCCTTGACCAGTTCGGACAGCTCGAGGACGGAGAGGGACTTCACTTCTTCAACAATCGCATTGATATCAGCCATGATAGTTAGCCTCCTAAAAATAGAATTGATTCATGTGCGGACAGTGCCTGTCCGGAAAATGGGCCGAACGATTATTCGGCAGCGGGTGCGGCTTCGCCTTCGGGAGCGGCCTCGCCGCCCTCCTTCTCCACGATGGCGGCGATGACGGCAGCCAGGGAGACGATGGGGGCCTGCATGACGCCCAGCAACTGAGCGATCAGGTCGTTCTTGGAAGACAGGGTGGACAGCTGGGCAATCTCCTCCTCGGAGAGGATCTTCCCCTCCAGGAAGGCGGCCTTGATGTGGAACTTGGTGTCAGGGCCAAGCTCCTTGATGGCGTCGGCGATGGTGCGGATGGGGACAATGGGATCGTCCACGCCGATGGCCAGGGCCGTGTTGCCATGAAGGACGCCGTCCAGCTCAGAGAGGCCGGCATCGTCCAGGGCGCGGCGCACCATGGTGTTCTTCACCACGCTGTACTGCACACCGGCGGCACGCATCTTGTTGCGCAGGGCGGTGTCCTGGGCGACGGTGATGCCGCTGTAGTCCACCAGAACGCCGGACTGGGCGTTCTTCATCTGATCCTCCAGGGCGGAAACCACCGCCTTTTTGGACTCCAAAACCTTTGCGTTTGGCATACTATGTTTCACCTCACAAAAGAAAAATCCTCCGCGTCGCAGGACAGGAGGACAGTACAGTAAAACCTTTGCAGTTTTATCAGCACTCTCGGCAGGCGGCATAAGCCATTAAACGGGGGGTACCTGCTGTCTACGAACGCAACCATTATTATAGGTGAGGGGAGGGGATTTGTCAACCCCCTTCCCCCACAAAAAATGGAGAAATCAATTACACCAGCTTGGCGGGGTTCACACGGACGCCGGGGCCCATGGTGGAGGCCACGGTGCAGGACTTGATATACTGGCCCTTGGCGGCGGCGGGTTTCGCCTTGATGATGGCGCCGATGAGGGCGTTGAAGTTCTGCTCCAGCTTCTCGGTGCCGAAGGAGGCCTTGCCGATGGGGCAGTGGATGATGTTGGTCTTGTCCAGACGGTACTCCACCTTACCGGCCTTCGCCTCGGTGACGGCCTTGGCGGCGTCAGGGGTGACGGTGCCGGACTTGGGGGAGGGCATCAGGCCCTTGGGGCCCAGCAGCTTACCGAGACGGCCCACGAACCGCATCATGTCGGGGGTGGCGATGACCACGTCGAACTCAAACCAGTTCTCCTTCTGGATCTTCTCCACCAGGTCCATCTCGCCCACATAGTCCGCGCCGGCGGCCTTGGCGGCCTCGGCCTGGGCGCCCTTGGCAAAGACCAGGACGCGGACGTTCTTGCCGGTGCCGTTGGGCAGGACGATGGCGCCGCGGACCTGCTGATCAGCGTGACGGCCGTCTACGCCCAGCTTGACGTGAAGCTCAACGGTCTCGTCAAACTTCGCCTTGGCGGTCTTGACCACCAGATCCAGGGCCTCATTTGTATCGTACAGATTGCCTTTTTCGATGAGCTTCAGGCTATCTTCATATTTTTTACCCATAGTTACAAACCTCCTTAGTCGCCAATCGTCACGCCCATGGAGCGGGCAGTGCCAGCAATCATGGACATAGCGGCTTCCAGGGATGCAGCATTCAGGTCGGGCATCTTGGTCTCGGCGATCTTCTGCAGGTCGGCCTTGGACAGGACGGCCACCTTCTTCTTGTTCGGCTCACCGGAAGCGGTTTCGATGTTGCAGGCCTTCTTAATCAGCACAGCAGCAGGGGGGGTCTTGGTCACGAACGTGAAGGAACGGTCGGCATAGACGGTGATCACCACGGGGATGATCAGGCCCATATCCTTCTTGGTCCGCTCGTTAAATTCCTTGGTAAAGGCAGCAATATTGACACCGTGCTGGCCCAGTGCGGGGCCGACAGGGGGGGCGGGAGTTGCCTTGCCTGCGGGGATCTGCAGCTTTACATAGCCAGTAATTTTCTTCGCTTTTGCCACGAAGAACACCTCCTAAGAATAGTGAAATAAAAATTGTGATTTGAGTCTCAGTCCGGTTCGATCAGCTCAACCTGATTCAGCTCCAGCTCCACCGGGGTCTCCCGGCCGAACATGGAAACGTTCACGCGGACCTTGCCTTTGCTGATGTCAAGTTCGTCAACCACGCCGATGAAGGTGTTCAGCGGGCCGTCGGTGATGCGGACAGTGTCACCCATCCCGTAGGCCACAGTGATTTCCTTCTTGTCCACCCCCAGGGCGGCGATCTCATCATCGGTCAGGGGGATGGCGTTGTTGCCCTCACCCACAAAGCCGGTGACGCCCCGGATATTGCGGACGATATGCCAGGTCTCGTCGGTCATCACCATCTTGACCAGCACATAGCCGGGAAACACCTTGCGCTCCACCGTTTTCGGGCCGTTGTCGGTGATCTCGGTGACGGTTTCCATGGGGATGGAAACCATCTGAATCACGTCCTGGAGCCCGCGGTTATCAACGTACTTGGTGATCGTGCTGGCCACCGCATTCTCATAACCGGAATAGGTGTGAACCACGTACCACTTCGCTTCGAAACCCATCTGCGTATTATCAAGCATGACCGTTCACCTCAGCCCTGGACCAGGTTGACCAGAGCACGGATGATGGCGGCGGCCAGCGCGTCAAAGACCCAGATGCAGACGCCCACCACCAGGATGCAGACCAGCACCACCAGGCAGTTCTTCAGCAGCTCTTTCCTGGTGGGCCAGTGGACCTTCTTCAGCTCCACCTTCATGTCATGGCACCAGCTCTTAGCCTTCCGGGCCGTGCGGACAAAGAAGTTGGGCTTCTTCTCGCCCTTGGCGTCCTTTTTGCCGCTGTCGGCCTTTTTCTTCTCCTTGACGGCTTCTGTTTCGTTCACAGTTTTGGTCTCTTCCGCGACCTCAGGGCTGGATGCGCCCTTGGCTTTTTTTGCGTTTTTCGCCATATTCATGCACCTTTCTCGTGAATTTCGCAGTTGACGCCTTACTTCGCTTCAACGTGCTCGGTGTGCTTCCGGCAGAAGGGACAGTACTTGTTCATCTTGAGACGATCGGGAGTGTTCTTCTTGTTCTTCATGGTGTTGTAGTTTCTCTGCTTGCACTCGGAGCACCGCAAGGTGATCTTTTGCCGTGCGCCAGCCTTCGCTTTTGCCATTTTCGGCACCTCCTTGGTTTCGTAATTGTGGGTCAAAAAAAGCCGGAACCCCGGCAGGCTGACCCGTTACAGGGAATCCCGCCGAACTTCCGGCCGAAATGCCGCAGAAACCCCCCGCGGCACAAACAGTCATCAAGCGTTCGGCAGAAGCGCTGCCTCCCTGCTATGGCGCAGCGAATGCGCCCCACAGAGGCGCCCTCATGCGTAAAAATGCGCATGAAAAGAAAACCCCTGCTCACAGGTGACATTACTATACCACGCCTGACAGCCGCTGTCAAGGGCTTTTTTCCAAAAAAGTAAAGCGCCGCCCCCGGTTTGCTCCGGAAAAGGGGTGGACAAAGAGACGGGAAAGATGGTACAATGCAAAGGAAGGATGTGAGACTATGCGCATTATGGCGATCGACTACGGGGACGCCCGCACCGGTGTGGCCATCTCCGACCCCTTCGGTATGCTGGCGGGCTGGACCACCGTGATCCATTCCTGGCGTCAGGAGGAAGTTTTAAGCCGGCTCCTGGACATCATCCGGGAGCATGGCGTGGATGAGCTGGTGCTGGGCCTGCCCAAAAACATGAACGACACCTGCGGCCCACGGGTGGAGAAGAGCCGTCAGCTGGCCACCCTGCTGGAGGAGGCCACCGGCATGGAGGTTCATCTGTGGGATGAGCGGCTGACCACGGTGGACGCCCACCGCATCCTGTCGGAAAACGGGCGGCGGGGCAGGCAGCGGAAGGAGAAGGTGGACGCTGTGGCCGCCTCCCTGATTCTGGAAGGCTATCTGGGCTGCCGCCGCAGCCAAAACGGTTAGAAGAAAGAGGGAAACACAATGCTGTTTGACACGGATGACAACTCTGTAGTGCTGGAGCTGGAGGACGAGGCCGGGCGCCGCGTCCGCTACGAAATGCTGGACCTGGTGGAGTATGGCGGGGATGCCTTTGGCATCTTCCTCCCGGCGGAGGACCACGAGGGAGATGTGGCCATTCTGCGGCTGGCCGGAGAGGACGCCCAGAAGGCGGAGGGCTACGTCCCGGTGAACGACGAGGCGCTGGAGCAGGCCGTCTTTGACATCTTCCAGATCAAGAACATGGACGCCTTTGACTTTGGCGACAGCGCCTTCACCCAGAACGACCTGTTCGCGTAACCTTGCAAAAAACAGGAAAAAGGCCCGCTGCACAGCGGGCCTTTTTCCATGAGCGGACGCTCACACGTTACGCACGGGTCACTTTCCCGGAACGGAGGCATCTGGAGCAGACATATACGTGAGTGGGAGTGCCCCCCACGATAGCCTTGACGCGCTTCACGTTGGGCTTCCAGGTGCGGTTGGAGCGACGACGGGAGTGAGAAACCTGAATCCCAAAGGTGACGCCTTTCCCACAAAAATCGCACTTTGCCATTTTGCTGACCTCCTTCTCATTCACAATCACTGCTCACGCAAGCGATCAATCTTATGAAACAGCATTGATTATAATACCAGATGGAACGGATAAAATCAACCCCTTTCCCGGATTTTTTTGAAAAAATTTGCATCGCCCCCGAAGGGGCCTGCCTCCGGGACGGGGGCGGCGGCCTGCCGTGAACCGGGCGTTGACATCGCAGCGAAAAACAAATATAATTTTACCAGACGATTGGATTCTGCCCGCCAGCCGCAAAACCGGACGGTATCCGTTCCTGCGGCGGCTGACGGATGATTTGGGAGAGGTGAATCGGTATGGATATGGCGCTGCCCCGTTATGTGCTGCAGTTCATTGCCATTATCGTGCTGCTGACCTGGCACTGCAAAAAGGGAGAGCAGAAATGGTGGCAGTGGCTGGCGGCCAGCGCGGTGGGCCTGGGCCTGGGCATCTTCTTTGAAAGCTCTTTCGGAGACGCCCCCGTCGGGTTCTATCTGCTGACGGTTTACCTCCTCCTGGCCTACTGGCGCGTCCTGAAGCTGCCCTTTGAGGAATACATCTTCTACTATTCGGCGGGGATGCTGATTCAGGATGCGGTCTTCAACGCCTATGTGATTTTTTATTACCTGTTCGCCCTGGAGGCGTCCGCCTGGTGGAACAACGTCGTGTACCTTGCCGTGTTTGCCGCCCTGTACGCCGGGGTATACCGCTTTCTCAACTGGTGGCGCAGCCGGGAGGGCGAGCTGCGGATTCAGACCAATGTGACGGTGCTGTCCATTCTGATCTTCCTGATCAATCAGATGAGCCAGATTTTCATTGTGGTGGACGAGACCTATGACTGGTCCAATCTGGAGCTGCGGCTGTACAGCCTTCTGGTGTGCGTGCTGGCGCTGAGTATTCAGTTCGGACTGTTTCACAGCAATCAGCTCCAGCGGGACAATGAGGCCATCCGGCTGATCCTCCACAACGAACGGAAACAGCACGCCCTTGCCGCAGAGACGGTGGAGCTGATCAACCTGAAATGCCATGACCTGAAGCAGCAGATCGCGGCGGTCCGCCGCGCAACCGCCGCCGCGGAGCAGGAACAGGAGCTGCTGCGGGTGGAGGAGGCCATCAGCTTCTATGACAGCATGCTGAAAACCGGCAGCGACGGACTGGACACCATTCTGGGGGAAAAGCGCCTGATTTGCGAGAAGGCGCAGATTCGGCTGAACTTTATGGGGGACGGCAGCGCCCTGAACGTCCTGCGGGATGTGGATCTTTACACGCTGATCGGCAACGCCCTGGATAACGCCATAGAATGTGTCCGGGCCATCGACGATGTGGAAAAGCGGTTCATCCTGTTTGAGGTGAGACGCAGGGCCGGCATGGCCGTGATCCACATCGAGAATTGCTGCGAAACGCCCCTGCGGTTCCGCAACGGTCTGCCGGAGACCACCAAGGGCGACCGGCGGTATCACGGTTACGGCATGAAGAGCATGCAGTTCATCGCGGCGCAGTACGGCGGGACGCTGCTGGCCTGCCAGAAGGATGCCCGCTTTGTGTTAAATATCACCATCCCCCTTTCGCAGTCCTGACCCCGGAGCGCACCCTCCGCGGCCGCAAAAATCCCCGCCTTCCCTGCGGAAGGCGGGGGTTTTTATTTGACCGGCGGGCGCTGTCTCAGTCCGCCGCGCTTTCCTCCTGGGTCATGCCCCGGCGCACCGCCTGAATGGCGATGGCACATTCCAGCCGCTTGCGCTCCAGCTCGCAGGCCACCTTGCTGGGCTTCATGATGTCGCCGTTCACGTTGTAGTTGCAGGCGGAGCAGCCGCCGGAGCAGTAGAACTTGGCCCAGCAGTTCCGGCAGTCCTCCTTGGTGTAGATGTTCACCCCGGCAAACCGCCCGGCCACCTCCTGGTCAAAGGTGCCCTCGTACAGGTTGCCGATTTTGAAGTCCGGGTCGCCCACAAACTGATGGCAGGGGTAGATGTCCCCCTCCGGGGTGATGGCCACATATTCGTTGCCTGCGCCGCAGCCCCGCATCCGCTTGATGACGCAGGGGCCCTGGGACAGGTCCACGTTGAAGTGGAAGAAGTTCACCTCCGGCCGGTCCACCAAAGCCGCCGCCAGCTTCTCGTACTCCGCGCAGGCGGCGGGCACCTCCTCCTCCGTAATGGCGTAGGGGTCCCCCGGCTTGCCCACGCAGGGCTCCACCGAGACGTTGCGGAACCCCAGGTCGTCGGTGATGTGCAGCACGTCGGCGGCAAAGTCCAGATTCTCCCGGGTGTAGGTGCCCCGGACATAATATTCCTTGTCCCCCCGGTCCGCCACCAGCGCCTGGAATTTGGGCAGGATGGCGTCATAGCTGCCGGAGCCGTCCACCTGGACCCGCATACGGTCGTTGACCTCTTTCCGGCCGTCCAGGGACAGGACGCAGTTTTTCATCTCCTGATTGAAATAGGCGGTGTTCTCCTCATTCAGCAGCATTCCGTTGGTGGTCATGGTAAAGCGGAAGTGCTTGTCATGGGTCTTTTCGAGTTCCCGGGCGTACTCCACCGTTTTTTTGCAGGTGTCCAGGGCCATCATGGGCTCCCCGCCGAAGAAGTCCACCTCGATGTTCCGGCGGCTGCCGGACTTTTCCACCACGAAGTCAATGGCCCGCTTCGCCGTCTCAAAGCTCATCAGCTTCCGGCCGGTGCCGTAGCCCCCCTGGGAGGCGAAGCAGTACTTGCACCGGAGGTTGCACTCATGGGCCACGTTCAGGCACAGGGCCTTGATGGGGGTGTTCTTCACCACCGCCCAAGACGGGTCGATGTACGTCTCGTCCTGGTAGAGAAGACCCTGCTCTTTCAGCTCCTTCAGCTCGGCCCAGCACTCCCGCACCTCTTCCTCCGTATAGGCGGGAAGTCCGGCGCACAGGGCCGCCGCATCGTCGCAGAACTGCGCCTCCCCCATGGCCTGCAGCACGTCATAGCTCATCCGGTCCAGCACATGGACCGCGCCGCTGGCCACATCCAGAGCGATATAGCAGCCCAGCGTCTGAAATGTATGAATCATTCTTTGTATTCCTCTCTATTCACCTGAAAACAGGAGATATGAACGCCCTGACGGGCAAAAGAAAACTCCCTGCCGCAGCAACGGGAGTTTTCTGGCTAAGCCTTGAGATGTGGCTTACTTCTGCTCACACTGCTGGTTGGCAACGGTGCAGGAAGTCTTGCAGGCAGACTGGCAGGAAGTCTGGCACTCGCCGCAGCCGCCGTGGGCAGCGCTGTTTTTCAGGGTGGCACCATTCAGCGTCCGGATATGCTTCATGTTAATTCCCTCCTCGTCATAGGTCTTTCTGGTATTCTACCATATTCCTGCGGATAATGCAATTCTTTTCTGCAAAATTTCAGTCCCTCTTTCCGATATTATTTTGACGATTCTGCTTGACGAAACAAGGAAAAGCGTTTAGAATGGAAGCAACTAAAATAAAAGGTGAGTTTGTTTAGTGCGTGCGAACCGTTTTATTTTTGTAAACTATCTGTAAGGAGGCAGTGCAATGGGCGGCAAATTGGAAACCTTCCAAAAAAAGAAAGATTTTCTGATCTGCGTAGACTCGGACGGATGCGCCATGGATACCATGGACATCAAGCACATCCGTTGCTTTGGGCCATGCATGGTGGAGGAATGGGGTCTCCAGGCGTGGGAGGAGCCGATCCTCACCCGCTGGAATGACATCAACCTTTACACCATGACCAGGGGCATCAACCGGTTCAAGGGGCTGGCGATGATGCTGCGGGAAATCGACAGCGCATACACCAAAATCGAGGATTTGGAGGTGCTGGAGCACTGGGTCGCCACCAGTGACGAGCTTTCCAACAGCGCCATCGAAAAGGCCATCGGGGAGACGGACAGCGTCTGCCTGAAAAAGGCCCTCTCCTGGTCCAAAAGCGTCAACGAAAGCATCAACAACCTGCCCTTTGCCCTGAAAAAGCCCTTTGAAGGCGTCCGGGAGGGGCTGGCCTACGCCAATCAGCGGGCGGATGTGGTCATCGTCTCCTCCGCCAACCTTCAGGCAGTGATGGAGGAGTGGGAGCTGTACAAGCTGCTGGACCACGTGGATCTGGTGCTGGCCCAGGACACCGGCAGCAAAGCCTTCTGCATTCAGGAGCTGCTGAAAAAGGGCTATGACCCCGCCAAGGTGCTGATGACCGGCGACGCCCCCGGCGACTATGACGCCGCCACCAAAAACGGCGTGTACTACTATCCCATCCTGGTCAGGCATGAGAAAGACTCCTGGACGGAGTTCCGGGAGACCGCCGTGGATAAGCTGCTGGACGGGACCTACGGCGGCGCCTATCAGGAGGAAAAGGTCGCGGCCTTCCGGAAGAACCTCTCGTAACGAAACCGCTTCCACCATAACCGGATACAAACCATATGCATTGCGGGCAAGACGCCCCGGGAAAGGAGCCTATTATGGTCGATTTGAAAGCCAACCCCTACTACCTCTCTGACGAAGACATCAAGTGGGTGGAGGACACCATCGCCTCCATGTCCGACGAGGAAAAGGTGGGCCAGCTGTTCTTCCAGCTGACGGAATCTCAGGACGAGGCCTATCTGAAAAAGCTGATGGAGAAATACCATCTGGGCGGCTGCCGCTACAACGGTATGCCCGGCAAGAAGGTGCAGGAGCAGAACTACATCCTGCAAAGCTATGCCAAGGTGCCCATTTTCATCGCCTGCAACACCGAGGCCGGCGGCGACGGCGCCTGCTCGGACGGCACCGCCATCGGCTCTGGCGTGAAGATCGGCGCCACCGGCAAGGAGGAGTATGCCTACGCCCTGGGCAAGATGTCCAACGAGGAGGCGGCAGCCATCGGCTGCAACATGGCCTTCGCCCCGGTCTGCGACATCGCCTATAACTGGGAGAATACGGAGATCATCACCCGCGCCTTCGGCAACGACCCGGAGCGGGTGGCCAAGATGAGCGCCGCCTATGTCCAGGGCGCCCACACCATCCCCGGCTTTGCCTGCGCCGCCAAGCACTTCCCCGGCAACGGCCAGGACTTCCGGGACGTCCACCTGTCCAACAACGTCAACTATTTTGACGTAGACCAGTGGGATTCCACCTATGGCCTGGTCTACAAGACCCTCATCGACAACGGGCTGGACGCCATCATGGCCGGCCACATCATGCTGCCCAAGTACGTTAAGGCCATTAACCCCGACCTGAAGGACGATGACATGATGCCCGCCACCCTCAGCCCGGAGATCATGAAGGGGCTGCTGCGGGACAGGCTGGGCTTCAACGGCATGGTGGTCACCGACGCCTCCCATATGGTGGGCATGACCGACCGTATGACCCGGAAGGAAATGCTCCCCCGCTGCATCAACGCAGGCTGTGATATGTTCCTGTTCTTCAACGACCCGGATGAGGACTTCGGCACCATGCTGGCCGCCTACCAGGACGGCACCATCAGCGAGGCGCGGATGACGGAGGCCCTGACCCGCATTCTGGGCCTGAAGGCCCATCTGGGGATGCACAAAAAGACAGTGGATGAGCTGGTTCCCTCCCTGGAGACGGTGGAGGCCACCCTGGGCAAGGCGGAGTACAAGGCCATGCACAAGGCCATCAGTGAGGACGCCATCACCCTGGTGAAGTACAAGGACAAGGATGTGTTGCCCATCACGCCGGAGCGCTACAAGCGCATCATGATCGTCCACATCAAGGCAGCGGAGGGCGGCATGAGCGTCCTGATGAAGCTGCTGGGTGCGCCTCCCAAAAAGAGCGCCGCCGAGGTGCTGCGGGACAAGCTCATCGAGAAGGGCTTCGACGCCTTTATCTATGAAAGCCCCATCGACAAGATCAAGAAGCAGATCGAGGCAGGAGAGCAGCCCAGCCTGAACATTTACTTTGCAGGCAAGAACGCCATTGCCGACTTTGTCAGCGGCCAGGATCTGATCATCTCCCTCTGCGACGTGTCCAGCGGGCGGCCGGTGTTCGGCCTGTCCAAGGGCGGCGGCGAGATCCCCTGGTATGTGTTCGAGCTGCCTGTGGTGGCCGTGGGCTGCGGCCAGCCCACCATGCTGGCGGATATCCCCCAGGCCCGCACCTATATCAACACCTACGACGCCAGCAGCGACACCTTCGACGCCCTCATCGACGACCTGATGACCGGGCCGGAGGCCTTCAAGGGCAGCGACCCCATCGACAGCTTCTGCGGGCTGTTTGACGCGCGGCTGTAAGGACGATTCAGTTCTCCCAATATTCGCCCGGCATTAGCTCTCCTTGGATGAGGCAGGATAAAGGAAATACGTTTTGCCCTTGCCAGGGCGGGGCCTACTTTTCTTGCTTCGCCAAGAAAAGTAGCAAAAGAAGGCGGCTCAGGAGGGGCCGCTGTGCGTCCCCTCCTAAGGGCCTCCCCTTTGTCCCACCGGCGGCTCCGCCTTGTCCCTCAATCAGGTGGTCTGTCAGGCAACAGACGATGTGACTTGTTACGCACCAAAGCTGCCGCCGATGGCGGCTGGCAACGATTGCTGCCTTGTCCCTCGCCTTCGGCGGGACGGGCGGCAATTTTATGGTCCTTTGGTCGTGGAAATCTGACTGTCCCACCACGGTTTGCTTCTAACGAAAGGATAGATTGCATCTTAAGTTAGCCAAAGATTACGCCCCTCACAATGCGGCTTCGCCGCGCTGTGAGGGGCGTTTCGTTTTCCTGTCACAGGATGATGCAGATCAGCCCGCCGCTGCCCTCGTTGATGATGCGCTCCAGCGTCTCCCGCAGCTTGCTGCGGGCATCCTCCGGCATCCGCATGAGCTTGCCCTGCAGGTCCTCGTTCACCAGCTCGTGAAAGCTCTTGCCGAAGATGTTGGACTCCCAAATCTTCCGGGTGTCCCCCTCGAACTCGGACAGGAGGTAGTTGATCATCTCCTCCGACTGCTTCTCGCTGCCCACGATGGGGGAGATCACCGTCTCAATGTCCGCCCGCAGCATATGGATGGAGGGGGCGCTGGCCTTCAGTTTCACCCCGTAGCGCCCGCCCTGGCGGACGATCTCCGGCTCCTCCAGGCTCAGCTCGTCAATGGTGGGGATGACGATGCCGTAACCGCTCTCCCGCACGTCGGCTAGCGCCTGGGAAACCTTGTCGTACTCCGCCTTCACCGCCGCCAGCTGGGTCAGCAGGTCCAGAAGGTCGCCGTCGTCCCCGATGGTGAAGCCGGACTGCTGGCTCAGGGTGGCGTAGAACAGGCTCCGGGGCACGGAGATCTGCACCTGCACCACGCCGGTACCCAGATTCAGCTGGGTCAGGCTGGCGCTGCTGACGGAGGGGCAGCTCTCCAGAGCGCTGACCGCCCCCTGCACGCTGCTGATGCGCCGGAGGGAGGCCCCCTGCTGGCGGATGGCGGTATATAGCTCCTCCTTGATGGGGTGGCTCACCGGCAGGGCGTCCACCCAGGGGGGCAGGAACAGGTCCATCTCCCGCAGGGGGAACTCATACAGCACCGCCCGGATGATGTTGGTGATATCCCGCTCCTCCAGCATCAGGCAGTTCACCGCAAGGCAGGCCACCCCGTACCGGCTCTCGATGTCCGCCCGGATGGACTCCGCCCGGGGGGAGGTGGGCTCGTCGCTGTTGAGCAGCACCAGGAAGGGCTTTCCCAGCTCCTGCAGCTCCCGGATGGCCCGCTCCTCCGGCTCCAGATAGTCCTCCCGTGGAATCTCGGTGATGGTGCCGTCGGTGGTCACCACAATGCCGATGGTGGAGTGCTCCGCAATGACCTTCCGGGTGCCGATCTCCGCCGCCTCGGTCATGGGAATCTCGTGGTCGTACCAGGGGGTGGTGACCATCCGGGGCTGGTCGTCCTCCATCTGCCCCGCCGCCCCGTTCACCAGGTAGCCCACGCTGTCGATGAGCCGGACGGAGAAGTGGGCGCCACCCTCCAGCTCCAGCACCGCCGCCTCCTCCGGGATGAACTTGGGCTCCACCGTCATCACCGTCCGGCCGGAGCCGCTCTGGGGCAGCTCGTCCCTGGCCCGCTCCCGGCGGTACACGTTGTCGATGTTGGGGATCACCAGCGTCTCCATAAACCGCTTGATGAAGGTGGATTTCCCCGTCCGCACCGGCCCCACCACGCCGATGTAAATATCGCCGTCGGTGCGCCGGGCGATGTCCTCATACAGCTTTTCCGTTTCCATACTGCCCCTCCTTCACCGCTTCCGGGGAATCAGCAGCAGCTGCCCCGCCTGAGGCGTCTCCTCCTCCATGCCGTTGGCGTCCATGATCTCCTGCCGGGTGGTGGAGTAGGTCTTGGCGATCTGCCACAGGGTCTCCCCTGCCCCCACCTGCCGCAGTACAATGGAGGGCTGCCCCTCAGTGCTTCCCCCGCCGGTCTCCTCCACCGTCAGGGCCGTCACCACCAGGTCCGGCTGCCGCTCCAGCAGCATCAGGTGGAAGGCCACCGCCGCCCGCAGCTCCAGGCCGCCGCCGGTCTCCACTGCGTCCACCCGCTCCGGCAGCGCGGTGAAGCGGCACTCCGCCCCCTCCCCTGCCGGAACGCGCACCGTCACCGTCAGCTTCCGGGACAGGGCGTCATACCGCCCCTCGGCCTCCTGCCAGGTGACGCTCACAACGCATTGGGCGGAGAGGAGCAGCTGCCCCTCCTCCCGCACCGCGCTGTTTTCCGCGATGAGAAGGGCGGTATCGCAGATGCGGCGCACCTGGCCCACGGACTCCACCAGCGCCCGCTCCGACTGGTGCAGCACCTCCTGGCGCACCAGCTGGGACAGATAGACCCGCTCCACCCTGGGCTGGGTGGCATAACCGGTGCTGTAGGCATCGCTGAGGAGGGTCAGCTGCCGGGTCTCGCTGACGATGGCCTGGGCCAGCAGCTCCAAATCCAGCTCCAGCGTCCGCCCGTCCAGGGAGGGCCGGCTCAGGTTCCAGTCGGTCACCAGCAGCTCCAGCTGAAAGACCGCCTGCTCCGGCGCGGCGGGCACATCCAGCACCTGGGAGAGGGGCAGCTCAAACTCCGCCTCCTCCGTCTCCCCCTCCGGGGTGCGGTAGAGGAGCCGCACCGACGCGCCGCCCTTGAAGATCAGCTTTCCGCCAACCACCCGGGCCTCCCCGGAGAAGGGCTCGCAGCGAAGGCGCAGCACCTCGTCCATGTCCGGTTTGCTGCCGGGCAGCACCAGGTCGTCGGAGACGCTGAAGGCCCGCTGGGCGTACTCCAGGGCGAAGCAGCCCTCCCGCCGGGTCAGCAGCTGCTGGATTTTCCAGGTGTCCGGGTCGGCAACGCCGCAGGCCAGGGCGCAGCGCCGCGTCCGGCTGACCTGCACCTCGATGGCGACCCCCACCCGCACCAGCACCTTCCGGGGGTTGACGGTGCGGGTCTCCGCGAAGGTCACTCTGGGCACGGCAAAGATGCCGCTGTCCGGGGTGATGCCCTCCTGCTCCGCGGTGCAGCGGAAGTCCAGCTCCGTCTCCAGCGCCCGCAGCCCCTGCCAGTTCTCCGGCTGGTAGAGGATGCTGCACCGCACCGTCCCGCCCAGCAGCACCGTCCCCGCGTCCGCCTCCCGCTGCCGGAGGCAGACGTGGGCCTCGGTGTTCAGCACGGTGTCAATATCCGGGCAGGCGTCCGGCACGATGGTCTCCAGCGTCTCCTCCCGGGTCAACACCGTTTCCAGCACCGTTTCACAGTATTGAAACCCGTTGTCATGTAATTCCAGTTCCAAGGCACAATCTCCTTCCCCTGCGGCCAAAAGCCGCAGGACTGTTTATACAGGCGCAGCCCTCCGGCCGTGCCCGGTATAAGACATCCTATGCCCTGTCCCGGAAGGTTATGTCACCCCGCTTCCTTCCTGACGTTCTTCATATGGAACAACCGGCGCAACAGGCCGGACAGCACCTTTGGCGAACGGATGATCACGATCTTCACACTCTCACCTCCCCAGGCTACGGCCCCTTCATCCAGGTGACCCCTAAGACGATCAGCGCCACCCCGGTACAAAAGATGATGACGCTGACCGGCAGCACCATAGCCAGCAGCACACCAACCCCCAGCCCGATGAGGCACTGGCCCCATTTCTTACAGCGGCGCAAGAAAACCGCCTCCCCTCTTCCGCATGGTTCAATATACGAGGGGAGGCGGCGAAATGTGCCAGGTGGATAGGATTTTGTGGGGGCAATCCCCCAGGGCAATGTCATCAAATGGAAGGGGGTTCCTTTCCTTAGGCAAGGATTGATAAAGGAAATAAGTGCTTGCCCTCCGGGCGGGCCCCATTTCTTGCTCCGCCAAGAAATGGGGGAAAGAAGGCGGCTTAGGGGGACGCTCGGGGCCTCGCTCCCCCCTAAGAACCCCTCTCCTATCCCGCTGGGGCTTCGCGCTGTTCAGCCCATAGGTGGTCTATCCCGTTAGAGACGATGTGACTTGTTACGCACCAAAGCTGCCGCCGATGGCGGCTGGCGGGGATTGCCGCCACATCCCAGCCTGACGGCGGGACGGGCGGCAATTTTATTGTCCAACGACAGATAACATCTGCCTGAACCGCAAAGTCACAATTCCGAATCAAAAAGCGCAGTTTCTTTATCCTTCCACCATCTCAGCCTGGAAGAACAGCGCTTCCGTTACATTGAGAAAGGTATCCTCCTCCTTGATGGCATGGGCTTCGCCCTTCCACCAGACCGTGTCCCGGTTGGCGGAGACAGCGACTGTTTCGCCGGTGGCCATGTCATAGGTAATGGTCACCAGCGGTTCGCCCTCTGCGTCCGCCTCCGAAAAGAGCTCGTATTTCAGGAATCCGGACAGTTGGATGGCAAGTTCGATGTCCTCCTCCCGGGTCAGCACCTTCTCCTCCTCTGTGACGGCCGGGTATGCAATCGTGACCTGCTGAACCTCCTCCGCGGCCGGTATGCCGATGAGGTACATCCCTTCCGACCCTATCCTGTACGCCATGACAAACGCGGTGCCCAGCAGCGTGCCAACCAGAATACCCACCACTGTTTGAAGCCATCTTCTCTTCATCTGCGTTTCCTCCTCCGATTCCCTAAAACTGCGGCACGCTCCGCACCAGCAGGGCGCACCCCGCCCCAATGGAAAGTTCCGCCGGGCCGCCGGGCAGAATCTCATTGCTGACGGTCAGCGTCCCCCCTCTGGGGACATCCACCCCATCCAGCACATACTTCGTCCCGTGGATGGAGACGTTTTTCAGCACCCTGTCCAGGGGCAGCAGGCCCAGGTACCGGTAGGGCGGGTCGCTACGCACCACCGTCCGCCCGGCGGTGAGATAGCGAATCTCGTTCATCTCGTCCACCAGCAGACCCCGGCCTCCCCGGTCATGAATCTGCTCCAGCAGGCAACAGTTGGACAGATAGTGGTCAAACCGTCCACCGGTGCAGCCGGTCAGCAGCAGCTCGTCACAGCCCAGCCGGAAGGCCAGCGAAATGGCGGCCTCCAGGTCAGTGACGTCCTTCTCCTCCGGCAGCACCACCGACTCCAGCCCCTCCGGCCAGCCGCCGGAGTCGCCGTCCCCCACGTACCGGTCAGGGGTCAGCCCGGCGGCCTGGGCCTGCCGCCTGCCGCCGTCCGCCGCGATGACCCACTCCCCGCCCTGCAGGTAGCGGGTCAGAAAGCCCCAGTCTTTACAGGGGGCGGAGCCGAAGATTACCGCTCGTTTGCTTGTTTTCATCCCTGTTCCTCCTGATGGAAAACGCCATACAAATTGCTGCTGCGGACTTGTATGGCGCTTTTTTAACGTTTTGTCTGTTCCCAGCTGTTGTGTTCCTTCGCCGTCTGGTACAGCCGCACATAGCTGTCGTGGCGGGAGCGGGAGATTTCCCCCGCCTTCACCGCCGCCAGGACGGCGCAGCCCTTTTCCTTCACATGGGCGCAGCCCACATACCGGCACTGGTCCAGGTAGGGCCGGAACTCCCGGAAGGCCCAGGCCAGCCGCTCTTTGTCCAGCAACTCCTCCGTCTCGGTGTCAAAGGCGGCAAAGCCCGGCGTGTCCGCGACGATGGCCCCGTTTTTCAGCCGGAACAGCTCCACATGGCGGGTGGTGTGCCGCCCCCGGCCCAGCTTCTCGCTGACCTCCCCGGTGGGGATGCCGAACGCCGGTTCCAGGGCGTTCAGCAGGGAGGATTTCCCCACGCCGGAGTTGCCGGTGAACACCACCGTCTTTCCCGCAATCAGCGCCCCCAGTTCAGGGACCCCCTCCCCGGTGCAGGCGCTGACCCGCAGGGTCTGGAAACCCGCCTGCCGGAACCGCTGATACAGCTCGTCACAGGGGTCCAGGTCGCACTTGTTCAGCACAACGATGGGCTCGCAGTCGTTCAGCTCGGCCAGGGCCGCCACCCGGTCAATGAGAAAGGGGTCAGTCACCGGGTTGACGTTGGCCCCGATCAGCACCATCTGGTCCATATTGGCCACCGCCGGACGCTGAAAGCAGTTGCGCCGCTCCAGGATTTTGTCCAGCCGGCCGCTGCCGGCCTCGGTGGGGGTGATCTCCACCCGGTCCCCCACCAGCGGAGAGACCTTTTCATAGCGGAGCTTCCCTCTGGCCCTGCACCGGTACACCTGCCCGTCACAGTCCACATCGTAGAAGCCGCTGAGCGCTTTTACTATCAGCCCCGTCATGACACCGTAAAGTTCGTATAGTCCTCGCCGTCCAGGGTGACGGAAACGCTCTCCACATTGCCGGAGATGGTCAGGGTCACCCGGCCGTTTTCCGGTTCAATGGAACCCTCATAGAGGACGGCGCCGTTCACCGTGACCACCAGATAGGCGTTCTCCGTGCGGCCGTCCGGCAGGGTGACGACGACATAGTGGAGGTTCTCTTCCTCGCTGCCGGTGTCTTCGCCGCTGCTGCCGGTCTCGCCGCCGGTATCTCCGCCGGTATCGCTGCCGGTGTCGCCGCCTGTGGTGTCATCGCCGCCGGTATCGCCGTCGTTGTTCCCGGTGTCCGAGCTGTCGGGGTCACTTCCGTCCGTGTTGTTCTGCTGGTCGGAATCCCCTGTTTCGGAGCCGGTGGTGTCGTTGTCCTCCGGGTCCTCGGTGGTGATGGTGTCGTCATTGTTCGTCTCCGCCGGGCCTGCGCTGACCTGGAGGTTCACGGCGGTGCCCGCATTGACCTCGGTGTTGGTGGCAATGCTCTGGTACACCACAGTGCCCTTGGCCATGTTGCTGTCCACGGTGACGATTTCACCCACGGTCAGCCCCAGCTCCGTGATTTTTGCCTCGGCCTGGGCCTGGGTCAACCCCTCTACGGAGATCATGGTCACCTTCTTCACCGCGGGCCCCTTGCTGTAGTACAGCATGACGCTCTGCCCGGCGGTGAGGGTTTCCCCTGCCACGGGGTCGGTGGAGATGATCTCGTCCTCCTCGTAGTCGTCGGAGGTGCGGGCATCGTACTTGACAATGACGTTGTACTCGTCCTCCAGCTTCGACGCCCACTCTCTGTAATTCTCACCGATGATGTTGGGCATCACCATGGTCTCCTCCTCTTCCTCCTCGGCGCAGAGGGTGACGGTGATCTCCGTCACCTCGCTCTTGGAGGTGGTGCCGCCCGTGGGCGTCTGGGAGACGATTTGCCCGATCTCATAGTTCACATCGTACACCGTCTCCTCGCTGACGGTGAGGGTGAAGTGCCCGCTGTAGTCCTCATTTTCCAGCAGGTATTCCTCCGCCTCCACCGGGGTCATGCCCAGGAGGGAGGGCACCTCATAGGTCTCTGTCGTCCCCATCACGTCGGAGAGCAGGTTTTGCCATACCAGGAAGAACAGCAGGGCGATCACCAGCAGAATCACCGCCACCGTGCCCAGGATGATGGCCAGGCGCTTATTCCTGGTGGAGTCGTCCTCGGCGTCATCCTCCTCGTTCCCATCTCCTTCCGGCGGGGGGTTCGTCCCGGCGGTCTCCGGCGTTCCTGCCGCCCCGGCGACCACGGTCCCAGCCTCCGTCACCGCCGGCATATGCAGGACGGTGGCATCGTTGTCGCCGGGAATCCAGGGGTTTTCATAGGGGAAGACGATATCCGGATTCTTGCGGAAGGCGTCCAGATCGGCCAGCACCTCATCTGCGTTGTTGTAGCGGAGGTCCCGGTTGGGGGCCATGCACTTCATGGTGATCTGCTCAATGCCCACCGGGATGTCCGCCACCAGCTCCCTGGGGGACAGGGGGATGGAGTTGATGTGCTGCAATGCCACGGAGATGGCGGAATCCCCCTCGTAGGGCAGGCGGCCCGTCAGCATTTCGTAGAGCACCACACCGGCGGAGTACAGGTCGCTGCGGCCGTCAATGTCGCTGCCCTTGGCCTGCTCCGGGGAGATATAGTGGACGCTGCCCAAGGTCTCCGTGGTCATGGTGCGCTGGGAGTCGGAGATGCGGGCGATGCCGAAGTCGGCCACCTTCACGCTGCCGTCCCGCAGCACCATGATGTTCTGGGGCTTGATGTCCCGGTGGACGATGCCCCGGCTGTGGGCGTGTTTCAGGGCCTGGAAAATCTGGGTGCTGAAATGAAGCGCCTCCCGCCAGTTCAGGGCGGCCCCCCGCTTTTTCATATACTGCTTCAGGGTGATGCCCTCGATCAGCTCCATGACGATATATTCGATGCCCTCTGTCTGGTTCACATCGTAGACGTTGACAATGTTGGGATGGCTCATCATGGCCACCGCCTGGGACTCATCATGGAAACGGCTGCGAATCTCCTCGTCCTCCGCCAGCTCCGGCTTCAGTATCTTCACTGCCACCAGGCGGTTCAGACGATGACATTTCGCCTTGTAGACCACCGCCATGCCGCCCACACCCAGGACGTCCAGTATCTCATAGCGGTCATCCAGCATTTTTCCTATGTATTCATCCATATCGAATCCTCCTGTCTGTCAGACGCTTTCCGGCGCATTGTCCAGCATGACCACGGTCACGTTGTCCGGCGCGCCCCGCTCCAGCGCCAACGCCACCAGCCGGGCGCAGCAGTTTGCAACGCTGTCCTCCGTCATGGCGGTTTGCAGCATTTCCTCCGGCGTCACCAGATTGCTCAGCCCGTCGCTGCACAGCAGCAGCTTACTTTCCTCGCCCAGTTCCGCCTCAAAGACGTCGCCGATCACATTCCGGGCCGTACCCAGCGCCCGGGTGATCACATTGCGGTTGGGATGGAAGCGGGCCTCTTCCTCCGTGAGCCTGCCGCACTCCACCAGCTCCGCCACCAGGGAGTGGTCCCGGGTCACCTGGCGGATGCGGTCAGGGGTCAGAAGATAGGCCCGGCTGTCCCCAACGTTGATGAAGTAGGCCCTGCCCTCTCCGGCGAAGGCCGCCACCAGGGTGGTGCCCATCCCCTGACAGGCCGCATCCTGGCGGGAGCGGGTATAGACCGCCTCGTTGGCCTGGGCCAGAGCGTCCCGGAGCCGCTCCTGCACAACGCCGTGGGACCGGGCGATGGCCTCGGCAAACTGCTGCACCGCCAGGGTGCTGGCCACGTTCCCGGCCTTGGCCCCGCCCATGCCGTCACAGACCAGCAAAACAGCGTATGCACCGTCCGTCCATTCATAAAAGGCGTCCTGATTCTGCGTTCGGACCCTGCCCTGGTCTGTGATTCCATATATGTTCATGCGTACCCGTCCATTTCCCTGCGCTGTTATGTTCGGCCTGCTCCGGCGCAGTGCGGAGCAGATGGGCGCTAATCTGATTGCTCACTCAGGGTCATGCTTCATTCTTCCAGGTTGAGTGTTTTCCGGCGGAGCTGGCCGCAGGAGGCGTCGATGTCGCCCCCCAGCTTCCGGCGGACGGTGGCGGTGACCCCCTGGCGCTCCAACCGCTTCTGGAAGGCGGCCACCCGCCTGGAGGGTTTCAGCGGGCTCTCCCGCACGTCGTTCAGGGGGATCAGGTTCACATGGCCCGGCATCCCCTTCAGATTCTTTACGATGAGGTCGGCCTGCCAGTCGTGGTCGTTCACCCCGTCGATCATGGCGTATTCAAAGCTGATGCGCCGCCCCGTCTCCTGAAAATAGCGGTGGCAGGCGGCGAACAGCTCCTCCACCGGGTAGGCCCGGTTCACCGGCATCAGCCGGTTCCGGGTCTCGTTGTCCGGGGCGTGGAGGGAGACGGACAGGGTCAGCTGCAAATCCAGCTCCCCCAGCCGCTGAATCCCCGGCACAATGCCGCAGGTGGACAGGGAGATGTGCCGCATCCCGATGTTCAGCCCGTCCGGGTCGTTCACCAGCTCCAGGAAGCGCAGCACCGCGTCCAGGTTGTCCATAGGCTCGCCAATGCCCATCAGCACGATGTTGGAGATGGGCAGTCCGGAGTCCTTTTGGGAGAAGATCACCTGATCCAGAATCTCCGCCGGGGTGAGCCGCCGCACCAGTCCCCCCACCGTGGAGGCGCAGAAGGCGCAGCCCATCAGGCACCCCACCTCGGAGGAGACACAGACAGTATTCCCATGCTGATAGCGCATGATAACCGTTTCAATGCAATTTCCGTCGGCCAGCCGCCACAAATATTTGATGGTGCCGTCCAGCCGGGAGACCTGTTTCCGCTCCGCCGCCGGCACAGTCAGGGTGCAGCGCTCCGCCAGCTTCTGCCGCAGGGGTTTGGAGAGGTTGGTCATCTCGTCAAAACTTTCCACGCCCTTCTGGAGCCAGGTGAAGATCTGTTTTGCGCGGAAGCCCGGTTCCCCCAGCTCCGCCACCAGGGCGGAAAGCTCCGCCCTGCTCAGGGATTTGACGTCTGTCACCTGTCCTCGCTCCTTTCCCTCCGGCGCAGCTTCGCCATGAAGAAGCCGTCTGTGCCGTGGATGTGGGGCCAGAGGGTCAGCATCCCCGCCTCCACCTGTCCGATGGGCTCTGGCAGCCGGAAGGGCTCCGGCGCAAAGTCGCCGTGGGACCCCAGGAAGCCCGTCACCACGTCCTCATTCTCCCGTTTCAGCACGGTGCAGGTGGCGTAGAGCAGGCCGCCCCCCGGCTTCACATACCGGCTGACGTTGTCCAGAATCGCCCGCTGCACCCGGGGCAGCCCGGCCAGCTGCGCCGGGTCCTTGTAGCGGATATCCGGCTTCTTCCGGATGATGCCCAGGCCGGAGCAGGGGACGTCGGCAATCACCAAATCGAAGGCCCTCTCCAGTTCTGGGTCAAACTCTTTTGCGTTTTGCAGGCGGGGCTCCACGCTGTTTAGTCCCAGCCGTCTGGCCCCGGTGCGTATCAGCTTCACCTTGCCTGGGTGGATGTCGCAGGAGAGAATCCTGCCCTCGTTCCCCATCAGCAGAGCGGTCGAGAAGGTCTTACCCCCCGGCGCGCCGCAGCAGTCCAGCACCCGCATCCCGGGCTCCGGCCCCGCCGCCAGCACCGCCAGCCGCGCCGCTGCGTCCTGGACGAAGAAGTCTCCCCGGCGGAAGGCGTCCAGCCCCTCCAAATCCCCCGTACTGCTGAGCTCCAGACAGCCGGGGAGCCAGGGGTGGGGCCGGGCCTGCACCCGGGCGCTCTCCAGCGCCGACAGCAGGTCCTCCGGGGTGGTGCGCAGGGTGTTGGTCTGGATGGTGGTTTTGGGCTGGGCGTTGTTCGCCCGCAGCAGCCCTTCCAGGTCGCCGCCCGCCCCCAGGGCCTCCCCCAGGCAGTCCACCAGCCATTGGGGATGGCTGTAGGCCACGGAGAGGCTCTCCGGCTGGGGCAGTTCCTCCCGCCTCCGGCAGAAGCTGCGCAAAATCCCGTTGGCCAGCTTGGAGGAGTGGGGGTTCCGGCAGCAGCTTCGGCACAGCTTCACCGTCTCATTGACGGCGGCACTGTCCGGAATCCGGTCCAGCAGAGCGATCTGGTACAGCCCCATCCACAGCGCCACCCGGAGGGGCGGCTCCAGCTTTTCCGGCGCAACGGTGGACAGCCAGGCGATCCAGCTGTCCAGCAGCAGTTTGTTCTGCTGGACGCCGTAGCAGATCCGGCTGCACAGGGCGCTGTCCTGCCGGGACAGGCCCGCCTGCCGGACGGCGTCTTTCAGCGCCGCGTCCGACCAAGCCCCCTGCCCTTCGCACCGCAGCAGCACCTCCAGGGCCACCTGCCGGGCATTTTTCTGTTTTTCTTCCCGTTTCTCTGCCATCGTTATCCAAATAGCGGATGCCCTCTCAGGTAATCCGCCGCTTTCATCCGTTTTTTGCCGGGGGCCTGCACCTCGGTCAGGGTCAGCACCTGGCCGTCCCCGCAGGCCATCCGAATCCCCAGCTTGTCCGCCCCCAGGGCCGTCCCGGCGCTCCGGTTTGTGGTCTCTCCGGTCAGGGCGGAGGCGTACACCTTAAAGGTGACGCCCTGCACCGTGGCGGTGGTGGCGGGCCAGGGGGTCAGCCCCCGAATCTGGTTATGAAGCGCCCGTGCGCTTTTGGTAAAGTCCAGGGGGGAAAGCGCCCGGCTCAGCATGGGGGCGTAGGTCTGCCTGGCCTCATCCTGTGGGGTGCGGGTGGCGGTGCCGGCGGCGATGGCCTGCACAGTCTCTCCCAGCAGCTCGCCTCCCAGCTCCGCCAGCCGGTCGTGGAGGGTCTCCACGCTCTCGTCCGGGTCGATGGGGGTGGCGGCCTGGGTGATGATATCCCCCGTGTCCAGCGTCTCGGCCATATACATGATGGTCACGCCGGTCTCCTCCTCCCCGTTGATGACCGCCCAATTGATGGGGGCGGCCCCCCGGTATTTGGGCAGGAGGGAGGAATGGACGTTGATGCAGCCGTAATGGGGCAGCTCCAGCACCTCTTTCGGCAGAATCTTGCCGTAGGCCGCCACCACGATCAGCTCCGGTGCCAGCTCTGCCAGAGCCTGCTGCACCGCCTCATCCCGGAGGGTTTTGGGCTGATAAACCGGCACCCCGGCCTCCAGCGCCGCCGCCTTCACCGGGCTGGCCGTCAGCTTCATACCCCGGTTCTTGGGCTTATCCGGCTGGGTGTATACCCCAACGATCTGGTGTCCGTCGGCCAGCAGCCGCCGGAAGGACGGCACGGCGAACTCCGGCGTCCCCATAAATACGATACGCAATGTTTCTTCCCCCTTGCCGCTGCTCCGACGGTGTCAGTCCTCTATCTGGTCCTGCTGGGCCTCATGGGCGGCCCGGTACTCGTCCACCTCTTCACTGGAGTAGAGGCGGTCGCACAGCTCGTCAAACATATGCCCGTCCAGATGGGCCAGCTCATGGCAGAAGCAGCGGGCGGTGAGGCCGGAATCCTCCACCTCGAACCAGTTGCCCTTACGGTCCTGGGCCCGGACGCGGACGGTCATGGGCCGCTTCACCATGCCGTATTTGCCGGGGAGGGACAGGCAGCCTTCAAAGTCCTCCTGCTCCCCGGAGGCGGCGACGATCTCCGGGTTCACCAGCTCGTGAATCTCCTCCGCCTCGTTCATCACCACCACCACACGGCGGCAGATGCCGATCTGGGGGGCGGCCAGCCCTACGCCGCCGGAGTCCAGCAGCGTCTCCCGCAGGTCGTCCAGCAGCCTGCCCAGCCGCCAGTCGAACCGGGTCACCGGATGGCAGGTCTTGGTCAAAATCTTGTCGCCCTTTTTCACAATCTCACGAATCATCGTCTGTGCGTCCTTTCTTTCTTCTTGCTCGCGGCGGTCAGTCCATGGGGTTCAGGTCCACGGAGAGGGACACGCCGCGGTTCATCTTCTCTGTCATAAACGCCTTTTGCAGGGCGGCCAGCATCCGCCGGACGGCGGCGCTGTCCCGGCAGGTCAGCGTCAGCTGATAGCGGTACCGCCCCATCACCCGCAGCACCGGGGCGGAGGCAGGGCCCAGCACCTCAAAGGGGTTTTCCCGGAACTCCGGCTGGCCACGCCAGCTCTTCAGCCCCTCCCGGAGACGGATGCAGCTCTCCACCACGTCGGTCTGCCGCTGGCCGGAGCAGGTCAGGAGATACAGGTCCCGAAAGGGCGGGAACCCCCTGGCCTGCCGCAGCTCCAGCTCCGAGGCGTAGAAGCTGTCGTAATCCTGGGCGGCGGCGAAGCGGATGGTGTCGTTCTTGGGGGTGTAGGTCTGAATCACTGCCGTCCCCGTTTTGCCGCCCCGCCCGGCCCGGCCCACCACCTGGGTCAGCAGGGAAAAGGTGCGCTCCGCCGCCCGGTAGCTCTCGTTGAACAGGGCCAGGTCGGCGTCAATGACCCCCACCAGGGTCACATTTTCAAAGTCCAGCCCCTTGGTCACCATCTGGGTGCCGATGAGGATGGGGATTTTCTCCCGTTCAAACCTGGACAGGATCTTTTCATGGCTGTTGGAGGCGGACACCGTGTCCGCGTCCATCCGCAGGATCTCCGTGTCGGGGAACAGGTCGGTCAGCTCCTGCTGCACCTTCTGAATCCCCACCCCGGCAAAGGTCAGCGGGCTGGTGCAGGATGGACAGACCTTCGGCACCTCCTGGGAGAAGCCGCAGTAGTGGCACATCAGCCGCCCGTTGTCCCCGTGATAGGTCAGCTTCACGCTGCAATTTGGGCACTCCGGCGTGTATCCGCACGCCGGACAGACCACCAGGCGGCTGGTGCCCCGCCGGTTCAGAAAGAGGATGGTCTGCTCCCCCTTTTCCAGGTTGATGCCGATGAGCTTTTGCAGGCCGCGGCTGATGGCCCGGTCGTTGCCGCTGCGCAGCTCCTGCTTTAAGTCCGCCACATAGACCTTCGGCAGTGCCTGCTCGTTATACCGCTCCCGCAGCCGGAAGAGGTGATAGCGGCCCTGCCGGGCCTGATACATGGTCTCAATGCAGGGGGTGGCGGACCCCAGCACCAGGGTGGCCCCGGTCTGCTTGCAGCGGTACTTGGCGATGTCCCTGGCGTGGTAGCGGGGCAGGGTCTCCGACTTGTAGCTGGCCTCCTGCTCCTCGTCCAGGATGATGAGGCCAAGCCCCTCCAGAGGGGCAAAGATGGCCGACCGGGTGCCGATGACCACCTGGGCCCTGCCGCTTTTGGCCCGCTTCCACTCGTCATACCGCTCCCCCACGGAGAGGGCGGAGTGGAGCACCGCCACCCGCTCCCCAAACTGGGCCTGAAAGCGGCGGAGCATCTGGGGGGTCAGGGCGATCTCCGGCACCAGCATCAGGGCGGTTTTCCCCTCCGCCAGGGCCTTGTGGATCAATTTGATATACACCAGGGTCTTGCCGCTGCCGGTGACGCCGTACAGCAGGGCGCAGGCGGGCCGCCCGGCGTCCATCAGCGCGGCGATGCCCCGGAAGGCGGCCTCCTGTTCGGTGTTCAGGACGGGGACGCTCTGCCGCTCCACCGCCTGCCGCCCCTCCCGGCGGAACACTTCCCGGTGAAACAGGGCCACCAGCCCCTTCTTCTCCAAAGCAGTGAGGGTGGCCTTTTTCGCGCCGGTAAAATAGTTGATGTCTTTCAGGGAGGCCCCGCCGCCCACCTGGGCCAGAAAGCGCACCACGGCCCGCTGGGCCTTGGCACCCGGTTTCAGCTGGGCCAGTGCCTCCTCCTCCGGGCAGGTCAGCTCCGCCACCTGCTCGGTTTTGTCGCCAATGCCCCGGGCGGAGCTGGTCTCCAACTGAATGAGGCCCTTTTCCTGCAGGGCCCGCAGGGCCTGGGTGGGGCTTTTCTTCTCAAATGCGGCATAGATGGCCTGCCGCTCCGCCATGCCGCCACCGGCCAGCAGCACCTCCACCACCCGCCGCTGGGCGGAGGCGTGGGCGGTCTCGGCAAGGGCCCTGGCCTCGTCCACCCCGGCGCAGAGGGAGAAGTTGTCCCGCAGGGCGTAGTACAGCCCTGTGGGGAGCATGGCCTTGGCCCCGTCATACACGGTGCAGAAGTACCGCTGCTGCATCCAAAGGGCCAGCTCCAGCATGGCCTCGTCCAGCACCGGCTGCTCGTCCAGCAGCTGGAGCACCTGCTTGAGCCGGGGGAGCTTCTCCCCCTGCCAGACCCGGAGCAGGATGCCCTCCACCCGCCGGTTGCCCTGGCTGAAGGGGACGATGCACCGCATCCCCGGCCTGGCCGCCTCCAGCAGCCCCTCCGGGACGAGGTAGGTGTAGGGCTTATCGATGGCATAGGTGGCCGCCGACACGGCCACCTGGCAAAGCGTTACGACCTCCACCCTGGCTCCTCCCTTCTCCAACCATCAGGAAAGGCAACAGCGCACAACTCCCGGCCGCCCGGTTTGCACACACCGGCAACCTGAGTGATACGGTGTTGCCTTACATAAACGTTTTCTTCTTCGAAGCGGATTCACTCCGCCTCTTCCGGCGCCTCGTCCGCTTCCTCTGCTTCCTCCGGAGCCGCGGCCTCGTCTTCCGCCGGGGCGGCTTCCGTCTCCTCTTCCTCCGGCTCCGGCACCAGCTCTCCCGCCCAGACCTCGTTCAGGGCGATGGTCACCGGCTTCTCCTTCAGCGGGGTATGCTCCCGCTCCGCCTCGCCGGACAGCTGCCGCGCCCGGTGGGCCACCAGATTCACCAGCTCATAACGGCTGGAAACGTTGGTCAGCAACTCATTCATGGGATATAAAATCATAACGAATCCTTCCTTTCAAACGGCTGTCACATCTGCTCTGCCGGTTCGTCCTCCGCAAAGGAACGTTCATACCGCCCAATCACCTCCTGCATATAGCAGCTTTTGTGGCTGGCGGCCCGGAGAATCTCATTCAGTTCATTCACCGCCAGGGCCACCTGGCAGTTCACCACCACGAAGTCATACTTCGGGATATAGGGCAAGTCCTTCTTCGCCTGGGCCAGGCGCTTGCGGATGGTGGCCTCGTCCTCCGTCCTGCGGCCGTACAGGCGGGCCTTCAACTCCCCATAGGAGGGGGGCAGAATGTAAATCAGGGTGGCGTCCGGACGGCGCTCCCGCACCTGCATGGCCCCCTTGGTCTCAATATCCAGGATGACGGTCTGGCCCCGGCGCAGCATGGCATCCACTTGGCTCCGGGAGGTGCCGTAGGCGTTGTCCGCATAACCGGCATACTCCAGGAAGTCCCCTTCCTCCACCCGGCGCTGGAACTCCTGCTGGGTGACAAAGAAGTAATGTTTGCCGTCCACCTCGTTTACCCGGGGGGGCCGGGTGGTATAGGAAACGGAAAAGCCCAAATCGTCCCTCCGCTTTTGCAGCTCCTCGATCAGCGTCCCCTTGCCCACTCCGGAGGGCCCGGAGATGACGATCAGCTGCCCCTGCTTCTCTCCCTCAGTCATGCGTTTCCTCCGTCTCCGGGCCGGGGTCTCTGCCGTTGACCCGGCCCGCGATTGTCTCCGGCTGTACCGCCGACAGAATCACATGGTCAGAATCCGTGACGATTACGCTGCGGGTGCGTCGGCCATAGGTGGCGTCGATGAGGACGCCCCTGTCCCGGCCCTCCTGCACCAGCCGCTTGATGGGGGCGGAGTCCGGGCTGACCACCGTGACAATCCGCTCTGCCGAAACCATGTTCCCAAAGCCAATATTCACCAGTTTCAAAGGATTCCCTCCCCCATACGTCACTCCACGTTCTGCACCTGTTCCCGGATTTTTTCCAGCTCCGCCTTCATGTCCACCACCACGGTGGACAGCTCCAGGTCGTTGCACTTGGAGCCGATGGTATTGGTCTCCCGGTTCATCTCCTGAATCAGGAAGTCCAGCTTGCGGCCGATGGGCTGTCCGCTCTCCATCATGGTGCGGAACTGGGCGATGTGGCTGGTCAGCCGTACCGTCTCCTCCGCCACGGCCACCTTGTCGGCAAAGATGGCCACCTCGGTCAGCACCCGGCCCTCGTCGATCTGCCGGTCGGCCAGGGTCTCCTGGATGCGGGCATAGAGCCGCTCCCGGTACGCGGCCACCGTCTCCGGGGAGCGGCGCTCCACCACGGACACAAAGCCCTCCATGGTGTCCAGTCGCTGGGACAGGTCCTCATAGAGCTTCTGCCCCTCCCGGCTGCGCATGGCGTCAAAGTCCGCCAGGGCGGCCCGGGTCGCCGCCAGCAGGTCCTCCGTCAGCTCCTCCAGGTTTTCCGGCGCCTTCTCCACCTGCACCACATCCGGCATACGGGCGATCAGGTCCAGGGAGACCTCTCCCGCCAGATGATACTGCTCCGCCATGGACCGGAAGGCGGCCACATAGCCCGCCGCCATGGCCTCGTTCACCCGGACGGCCACCGCTTCGGCGGCCTCCTGCTCCACCGTGACGAACACATCCACCTTGCCTCTGGAGACGGCGCCTTTCACCGCCCGCTGGATGCCGTCCTCCGCGCAGGCATAGGCCTTGGGCAGACGGATGTTGCAGTCCAGATAGCGGTTATTGACGCTGCGCACCTCCACCGTGATGGAGCGGCCGTGGAGGGTCAGCTCCCCGCGTCCGTAGCCTGTCATACTCTTTAGCATGGTATTCCTCCCGCCCACCGCCTCCTGCGCAGGGCGCAGAGGCGGTTTCGGGTGGACGCTGCGGTTTTTGCTTCGCTTTCCGGAAGACCACAGCGCCCGCCACCGAATTACAGTCTCATTTTTCTATTATACCCCCATTTTCAAGGGCCGTCAACGGTTTTTGTGCCTGCCAAAACGGCGGGTTCCCGCGCTTTTTCAGAAAATTCTCACAGTGGGAAAGAAAGCTGCCGCACTCCAAGGGGCCTCCTTAAATGATTGGTTTGAACCAGAAAGAACAAGCCCCCGAAAGCAGATGCTTTCGGGGGCTGCGTCAAGTCACGGCTCTATTTACCAAAATTTTGTAAACAGGTTGGAGAATACCGTAAAAAGACGATTCATAAAGTTAGACATGATGTTGGACAACAGGTTGGACATCGCATCCGAACCGCTCCATCCGGGCCATCCGCTCCATCCGGAGCCGCCGCCCGCGCCGGGCTGCGCCGCGCCGCAGACGGTGCAGACGCCGTTCACATAATGGTGACCGGTAGCCTCGGT
>JAJQCJ010000107.1 GCA_021202775.1 Clostridiales bacterium
TTGCTAAAAATATGCCCCCGGCATATTTTTTACGCAAAATCCGCCTAAGAACCCCTCTCCTATAACCGCTGGGGCTTCGCGCTGTCCAGCCAATAGGTGGTCTATCCAGTCAGAGACGAAGTAACTTCTAACTGGTGAGACTGCCGCCGATGGCGGCTGGCGGGGATTGCCGCCTACGTTCCTGCCTTACGTCGGAACGTGGCGGCAATTTTGTTGTCCTTTGGTTGCGGAAATCTGACTGTGCGGCTACGTGATTCTCCTCAACTCAGGATAGATTGTACCTTAAGTTGATGACATTGCCTTTCAGGGGAGGCAGGAAGCTGCTGTAAACGCTGCGTTTATGGCTCCCCTGAAAGGCTAGGGCGCGCAGCGGAAATGCTGCCCGCCGGGCCAAAGATTGACAATCTCTCCTGGCCACGTTATACTAATTCTATCAGGAAACAACGCGGCCCGGAGGCGGAGAACCCCGCCGCCGTCCAACCATGCTCTTTTACGGCAGATGTTACAGAAAGGGACGATGGTATATGACACTGAGGGACTTAAAGGTGGGCGCCTCCGCCACCATTCTGACGGTGGGCGGGGAAGGCGCCCTGCGGCAGCACTTTTTGGATATGGGCCTGATTCCCGGCACAGAGGTGACGGTGGTAAAGTACGCCCCCATGGGCGACCCGGTGGAGCTGCGGCTCCACGGCTATGAGCTGACCCTCCGGGTGGCGGACGCGGAGAAGATTCAGGTGGAGGAGGGCAAGCCCAGCCCCGTCCGCACCCACGCCTCCACCCGGCGGAAGGACATCCCACACCCCGGTCTGGGGGAGGGCGGCAAGTACCACGAGAAGGCCACCGAGACCCCCCTCCCCAAGGGGGAGACCCTGACCTTTGCCCTGGTGGGCAACCAGAACAGCGGCAAGACCACCCTTTTTAACCGGCTCACCGGCTCCAACCAGCACGTTGGCAACTTCCCCGGCGTCACCGTGGACCGGAAGGACGGCGTCATCAAGGGCCATCCCAACACCATGGTCACCGACCTGCCGGGCATCTACTCCATGTCCCCCTACAGCAGCGAGGAGATGGTGACCCGCCAGTTCATCCTCCAGGAGAAGCCCAAGGGCATCATCAACATCGTGGACGCCTCCAACATTGAGCGGAACCTCTATCTCACCATGCAGCTGCTGGAGCTGAACGTCCCCATGGTCATCGCCCTGAACATGATGGACGAGGTGCGGGAGAACGGCGGCTCTGTCCGGGTGAACGAGATGGAGCAGCTGCTGGGGGTGCCGGTGGTGCCCATCTCGGCGGCGAAGGATGAGGGCATTGACGAGCTGGTGCGCCATGCCCTCCATGTGGCCAACTTCCAGGAGCGGCCCCGCAAAACGGACTTTTGCAGCCCGGACGACGGGGGCAGCGCAGTACATCGGTGCATCCACGGCATTATGCACCTCATCGAGGACCACGCCCGCCGGGCGGAGATTCCCCTCCGCTTCGCCGCCTCCAAGCTGGCGGAAGGCGACCGGACGGTGCTGGAGGCCCTGGCCCTGGACCAGAACGAGGAGGAAATGCTGGAGCATATCGTCCAGCAGATGGAGACGGAGCGGGGCCTGGACCGGGCAGCGGCCATGGCGGATATGCGCTTCCGCTTCATTCAGCAGGTCTGCGGCGAAACGGTGGTGAAGCCCCAGGAGAGCCGGGAGCACCGCCGCAGCCAGGCCATTGACCGGATTCTGACCGGCAAATACACCGCCATCCCGGTATTTGTCCTCATCATGGCGGCGATGTTCTGGCTGACCTTCAACGTCATCGGGACGTGGCTGTCCGACCTGCTGGAGCTGTGCATCGGCTGGCTCACCGACCTGGCGGACGCGGGGCTGACTGCGCTGGAGGTGAATGAGGCCCTCCACTCCCTCATCATCGACGGGGTGTTCAGCGGCGTGGGCAGCGTCCTCAGCTTTTTGCCCATCATCGTGACCCTGTTTTTCTTCCTCTCCCTGCTGGAGGACAGCGGCTATATGGCCCGGGTGGCCTTCGTCATGGACAAGCTGCTCCGGAAAATCGGCCTCTCCGGTCGGAGCATCGTCCCCATGCTTATCGGCTTCGGCTGCACGGTGCCCGGCGTCATGGCCTGCCGCACCCTCCCCTCCGACCGGGACCGGAAAATGACCATCCTGCTGACCCCCTTCATGAGCTGCTCCGCCAAGCTGCCCATTTACGCCTTCTTCACCGCCGCCTTCTTCCCGGACAATGGGGCGCTGGTGATGGTGGGGCTGTACTTCTTCGGGATTCTGGTCAGCATTTTGATGGCCCTGCTGATGAAGGGCAGCCTCTTCAAGGGGGAGGCGGTGCCCTTCGTCATGGAGCTGCCCAACTACCGGATGCCCAGCGTCAAGAACGTGGCCCAGCTGCTGTGGGAGAAGGCCAAGGACTTCCTGGAGCGGGCCTTCACCGTCATCTTCCTGGCCACCATCATCATCTGGTTCCTCCAGTCCTTTGACTTCCGGCTGAACATGGTCACCGACGCCCAGGACAGCATTCTGGCCGCCATCGCCGGGGTGATCGCCCCCATTTTCAAGCCCCTGGGCTTCGGGGACTGGCGCATCTCCACCGCCCTGATCAGCGGTTTTCTGGCCAAGGAGAGCGTGGTGTCCACCCTGTCCATCCTGCTGCCCACCACCGAGGCCCTGTCCGCCATCCTGACCCCTCTCAGCGCCCTAGCGCTGCTGGTGTTCTGCCTGCTGTACACCCCCTGCGTGGCGGCCATCGCCTCCATCCGGCGGGAGCTGGGGGGCAAGTGGGCGGTCTATGTGGTGGTGGCCCAGTGCGTCGTCGCCTGGGTGGCGGCGCTGCTGGTGCGCACCGTGGGGCTGCTGCTGGGGTTTGTGTGAGAAAAGCATAGGAGGCGCCGATGAAGTACATGACCTTTCCTTCGTCCTGCGCCTTTGCGGGGGTCGCCAACCTGCTGGCCTTCGCCGGCGTGGACGCTTCGGACAGGGAAATCGCCCTGGAGATGGGGCTGCCCTACCTCTTTGGGAAATCGGAACAGGGCGGCTACCTGTCCGGGCCGATGATGCAGACGGGGGAGCTGTTCGACCTGTTTCTGCGCCCCAGAGGGTTCCGCCTGGCGGAGCAGCGGGCGGAGCCCTCTGCCGTGCCGTGCCTGCTGGCCCGTCATGCCCCGGCCATGGTGGGCCTTCGGCTGGATGCGGACAGAAAGCACGCTGTCATTTACACCGGACGGGACGGGGATGGACGCTGCCGCTTCCTCAATAACAAATGGGAGGATGCCCCGGAATCTGACCGGTTTCTGTTCACGGAGGAAGAGCTTCTGGCCAGATTGGACGCCCCTGCCACGGTGGGGTGGCTGGAAACCGCCCCCTGCGCCCCGGTGTCGCTTTTGCCCTACCTGACCGGCTCCATTCAGGCGTTTCAGGAGATGCGGGGCGAACTGCTGGCCTTTTGCGGGACGGCCCACACCTGGGCCGAGCTGTGGCAGGCCAGGGACCCGCTGTTTCGCCCGCTGCTGCTGGACGGCGTTTCCATGGCAAATCTGCTGGGGGAATCCGCCCTGGAGGAATCGCTCCGAACGCTGCAAGGGGCGCTCCTCGCCGCCCTGCGGCGGGGCAGGCGGTGGCGGCAGGTGAGCTGCTGCCGGTTCCCCAGCTGGAGGAGGCCATGGAGGTTTATTTTCGACTGCTGGTGGAAAAGCGGGAGGCGCTGCGTCGGGGCGCATGAAGGCAGATTATCCAATCAGAATGAAACGGAGGTAGCTTATGAGCGTATGCACCTTTCTTGCTGCGGATTGCCCGCTGGAAACCTGGGAGCCGTCTCAGGATTATCCGCTGGAAATCAATCTCGACGACGGCACAATAGAGGACGGCGGCGCAGAGGATAACTATTTTTGCAGCCCTTTGCAGATGTTCAGGATTATACCGACAGGCAAAACGCCGTCTCGCTGGAATGGAATTATACGGAAGGCAGAGCAAGGCAAATTGTCGCGTATATCAAAAACGCCTTGCGGAATACGGCCTCCGTAGAACCCTGGCACGTCTGGCTCATGGATTACTATGAATTTGAGGACAGACCGTTCCTTTACCGGCAAACAATTTTCATTGGCGAACTTACTGTGAACCACATCAGGGAAATCGACGATGCAGAGATTTGGAACTGTCCGGACAAACAGTATCCCAACAGGCCATCGTTCTATTGTCTGGAAATAAAACGATAACAACCCAAACCATAACATAACGCTGCGGCGCGCCTTTCAAAAGCGCACCGCAGCGTTGTTTTCTATTCGTTGGTGTCAGCCCTCCAGCTTCTGATTCAGCAGGGCGCTGACCGCCTTGGGGTCGCCCTTGCCCCTGAGCCGCTTCATGCACTGGCCCATCAGAAAGCCCACGGCCTTCTTTTTCCCGGCCCTGTAGTCGGCCACGGACTGGGGGTTCTCCGCCAGCACCGCCGTGACCGTCTCCTCCAGCAGCCCGGCGTCGTTGACCTGCTCCAGACCGTTTTGGCGCATATAGTCCTCCACGTCGGCGTTGTCCGCAAAGCAGCCCCGCAGCACCCTGGCGGCGCTGCCCCGGTTCAGCCGCCCGGCGGACACCAGACCGATCAGCTTCGCCAGGTTCTCCGGCGCGAAGATCATCTCCTTCACGTCCAGGCTCCGCTCCTTCAGCTCCCGCAGCACTTCGCCCTGAATCCAGTCGCTGGCCTGCTTGGGGGCGGCCCCGGCGGCCACCGTCTCCTCAAAGAAGGCGGCCATGGCCCGGCTGGAGGTCAGCAGCTCCGCGTCTTTGGCGGAGAGGCCCCACTGGGCCTGATACCGTTCCCGCTTGGCCTCCGCCATCTCCGGCATGGCCTGCCGCAGGGCGTCCAGATAGGCGTCGGACAGCTCCATGGGCGGGATGTCCGGCTCCGGGAAGTAGCGGTAATCCTGGGCGTTCTCCTTGGAGCGCATGGAGTAGGTGGCGTCCTTGTTGTCGTCCCACCGGCGGGTCTCCTGAATCACCCGCTTGTGGTCCAGCTCAATGCGCTCCTGCTGGCGGCGGGCCTCGTAGGCGATGGCCCGGGAGATGGCCTTGAAGGAGTTCAGGTTCTTCATCTCCGTCCGGGTGCCCAGCTCGTCGCTGCCCTGGGGGCGGACGGACAGGTTCACGTCGCAACGGAGGCTGCCCTCCTGCATTTTGCAGTCGGAGACTCCCAGGTATTCCAGGGTGGAGCGGAGCTTCTCCAGATAGGCAATCACCTCGTCTGCCGAACGGAAATCCGGTTCCGTGACGATTTCAATCAAGGGGACGCCGCAGCGGTTGTAGTCCGCCCGGGTCTGGTCGATCCAGTTGTCGTGGACCAGCTTGCCCGCGTCCTCCTCCATGTGCAGCTCGTGGATGCGGATGACCTTTTCCTCGCTGCCCAACCGGATGGGGACGCTGCCGTTCCTGCCGATGGGCAGGTAGAGCTGGGACACCTGATAGGCCTTGGGCAGGTCGGGGTAGAAGTAGTTCTTCCGGTCAAACTTGCAGTACTGGGTGACGGTGCAGTTCAGGGCCAGGGACGCCTTGGCGGCGTACTCCAGCACCTTTTTGTTCATCACCGGCAGGGTGCCCGGCATACCGGTGCAGACAGGGCAGACGTGGGTGTTGGGCGCGCCGCCGAATTCGGTGGAGCAGCCGCAAAAGATTTTAGTTCTGGTGGCCAGCTCCACATGGGTCTCCAGACCGATGACAACTTCCCAGTTCATGCCCTTTTCCCTCCTTCTGCGGCCACAGGGGCCTGTTTATGGTAGTCGGTGTCCTGCTGATAGGCATAGGCGGCGTTCAAAATGGCCTGTTCCCTCAGGGCGGGGCCGATGAGCTGTGCCCCCACCGGCAGACCCTGCCGGTCAAAGCCGCAGGGCATGGACAGGCCGGGCAGCCCCGCCAGGTTGACGGACACGGTGTAGATGTCGCTGAGATACATTTTCAGCGGGTCGGACAGGCTCTCCCCCAGCCGGGGGGCGGTGGTGGGTGCCACCGGCATCAGAATCAGGTCATACCGGGAGAAGGCGTCGTCAAAGGCGGACTTGATGACGTGCTTCACCTGCAATGCCTTCCGGTAGAAGGCGTCATAGTAGCCGGAGGACAGGACGAAGGTGCCCAGCAGGATGCGGCGTTTCACCTCGCTGCCGAAGCCCTCGGTGCGGGTCTTGCAGTACAGGTCGGTCAAATCTTCGTAGCCCTGTGCCCGCCAGCCGTACTTCACCCCGTCGAACCGGGACAGGTTGGAGCTGGCCTCCGCCGCCGCGATGATATAGTAGGTGGGGACGACGTATTGCATCACCGGCAGGCGGAACTCCTCAATGCTCGCCCCACGGCCTTTCAGCACGTCGGCCACGGACAGCACCCGTTTCCGCACATCGGGGTCTAAGCCGTCCTCAAAGCAGTCCACGGGGATGCCCACCGTCATGCCGGTAAGGTCGGGGTTCAGCCCCGCCAGCAGGCCGCCGCAGGGGGCGTCCAGGCTGGTGCCGTCCCGTCTGTCCTTGCCCATGATGACGTCCAGAATGGCGGCGCAGTCCTCCGCAGTCCGGGCCAGGGGGCCGATCTGGTCTAAAGAGGAGGCGTAGGCGATGAGGCCGTACCGGGACACCGCCCCGTAGGTGGGCTTCATGCCGGTGACGCCGCAATAGGAGGCGGGCTGTCGGATGGAGCCGCCGGTGTCGCTGCCCAGGGCGTACCAGCACTCTCCGGCGGCCACAGCAGCCGCCGCCCCGCCGGAGGAGCCTCCGGGCACCCGGCCCAAATCCCAGGGGTTTCTGGTGGGGCCGTAGAAGGAGGCCTCTGTGGTGGAGCCCATGGCGAACTCGTCCATGTTCAGCTTGCCCAGGCTCACCGCCCCGGCCTGCTCCAGCTTTTCCATCACCGTGGCCTGATAGGGTGACAGGAAGTCCCCCATGATTTTGGAGGCGCAGGTGGTCTTTACCCCCTGGGTGCAGATATTGTCTTTGATGGCGGCGGGAACGCCGGTCAGGGGGCCGACCCCCTCCCCGGACAGCAGGCGCCGCTGCACCTGCTCCGCCCGGGCCAGGGCCTCGTCACCGGTGACGGTGATGAAGGCGTTGTTGCCCCTCTGCCGCCCGTCGATGGCGGACAGGGCCGCCTTGGTGGCTTCTTTCACGGACAGCTCTCCCTTGCGGAGGAGCCTGCCCAGCTCCACGGCGGAATAACTCAGTAGTTCTTGCATCTCTCCGGCACCTCCTGTCAGTCCACCGTCTTGGGTACGAAAAAGGCTTCCTCATCGTGGGCGGGGGCCCCGGCCAGCAGGGCGTCCCGGTTGGGGAACACCTCCACCTCGTCCTCCTGCAGCACGTTCTTCACCGGGAAGGTGTGGCTCATGGGCTCGATGTGGTCGGTGTCCAGGGTGTTTAAAATGTCCATATAGCCGATGATCTGTTCCAGCTGGGCGGCCATGGGGGCCTTTTCCTCCTCCGGCAGTTTCAGCCGGGACAGCTCGGAGACGTAGTCCACCAGCTCGGTTGTGATGTTCATGGTATTCGCTCCTTTTTAGGGTGTGGGTTTGGAATATAGATTTGTTGCGTTTGGGGTGAACTTCTCAGGCTGACCTGTCGCCGGCTAATTCAGCCGCCTTATGCGGTATTGTCGCACTTTCTGGATAATGTCATCCACTTAGGGGGACTTTCCTTCTAGGCATGGAACGGTGAGAAAGTGCCCCGTTACCACCCCTCCGCCTCCTCCGGAGGCACCTCCCCTTTCAGGGGAGGCAAGAAGTTGTTCTAATCGCTGTGTCGTTGGCTCCCCTGAAAGGGTAGGGAGCGAAGCGGAAATGCCGCTTGACGGCGGAGCTGTCAGCGAAGCTGACTGAGGGGTGAGCAGCCAGACAAGTTCTTGATGGAGAGCATTTTCAAAGGAAAGACGATTCATAAGTTGACAGCATCCTCCGTCTGGCGCTCTTTCACGGCTCCAGCCGTGACAAATCCCTGGGGAACAGGCAGGCGTAGCGCACATTGTCCAGCCCGCAGAGCTTCATGGTCAGCCGCTCCAGACCGATGCCCAAGCCGCCGTGGGGCGGCATACCGTGCTTGTGAATCATCAGATAGCTCTCGAACTCCGCCGGGTCCATGTGCTTCCGGCGCATTTTGTCCACCTGCATCTGGTAGTCGTGAATCCGCTGGCCGCCGGTAGTGACCTCCATCCCCCGGAACAGCAGGTCGAAGGACAGGGTGTACTTCGGGTTCTCCGGGTCGTCCATGGCGTAGAAGGGGCGCTTCTTCACCGGGTAGTCGGTGACGAACACGAAGTCCGCCCCGTACTCCTCTTTAAAGTAGCGGCCGATGTTGACCTCCTCCTCCGGCTCCAGGTCGTAGGGGTCCCGGATGGGGCGGCCGTACTTGGCGGAGGCCAGCCGCTTGGCCTCGTCGAAGGAGCAGGAGGGGATGTTGTCCACATTGGGCAGGGTAATGCGGAGCCGTTCCAGATCGGCGGCGTACTCTTTTTGCAGCAGGTCCATGGCGTAGCGCAGATAGCCTGCCTCCATCTCCATCACATCCCGGTAGGAGTCGATATAGCCCATCTCAAAGTCCATGCTGGTGTACTCGTTCAGGTGGCGGGTGGTGTTGTGCTTCTCCGCCCGGAACACCGGGCCGACCTCAAACACCCGCTCATAGACCCCCACCATCATCTGCTTGTAGAACTGGGGGGACTGGGTCAGGAAGGCTCTGGCGTTGAAATACTCCATCCGGAAGATGTTGCTGCCGCCCTCCGCCCCGGCGTGGACGATTTTGGGGG
>JAJQCJ010000100.1 GCA_021202775.1 Clostridiales bacterium
GCCGATGGAGGTGACGCCGTCCGGGATGGTCACAGCCGTCAGGCCCGCGCAGTAGCTGAACGCATAGTCGCCAATGGCGGTGACGGTGGACGGGATGGTATACTCTCCCGATTTCCCAGCTGGGTAGCAGACCAGTGTCGTTTGAGCCGTGTTAAACAGTATGCCGTCCACTGAGACATAAGCGGTGTTTTCCTCATCCACCGTGATGGCGGTCAGGCTCTGGCAGTTCGAGAACACATAGCTGCCGATGGAGGTGACGCCGCTGCCAATGGTCACAGTCTCCAGGTCGGTGCAGTCCGAAAATGCGCCACTGCCAATGGAGGTGACGCTGTCCGGGACGGCCACGCTGGTCAAGCTCTCGCAGCTCCTGAACGCCCCGTTGCCGATGCTGGTGACGCTGGACGGGATGGTCACGCTGGTCAGGCCCGTGCAGTATTCGAACGCATATTTGCCGATGCTGGTGACGCTGGACGGGATGGTCACGCTGGTCAGGCTCTCGCAGTATGCGAACGCTTCAGCGCCAATGCTGGTGACGCCGTCCGGGATGGTCACAGAGGTGATGTAACTGCAATAGCTGTACCAAGGTACTTCGCTCGCTTCGTCCCAATCCGTCATATCCCCGGTGCCGGAGATGGTCAGCTCATAGTCGCTGTACAGCGTCCAGGTCAGTTCGTCCCCGCAGTTGCCGGTGTCCAGAATGGTGTCAGTGGACGTGACGGACGGCACTGACGCCGCCTCTTCGCCGTCCGCCTCCGTCGCCCAGGCGCTGGCGGACAGCGTGGACAGACACATGGACAGCGCCAGCAGCAGGGCCAGCAGCCGTTTTCGGGTGTGCTTCATACTCATTCCTCCTGTAATTAAAATTTCGTGATGGAAACTTGCCAGGGCAGGCGGCCGATGCGCACCGTTTGCTGCCTGCATCGTCCTACTGCCTCACGCTACATTATAGCAGAGTGGCAAAAAATGGTCAAGAAAAAACGGCCATGGAAATCAAGTTTTAGATTAACATACCAAAGGAACCCCTCAGTCTGGCCTTGCGGCCAGCCAGCTCCCCTTTCAGGGGAGCAAATAACGTGGTGATTCCCTCAGTTTTTTTCTCCCCTGAAAGGGGAGGGGGACCGGCGACAGCCGGTGGAGGGGTTCCCATGCGGAGCGGATTTCAAAATTGATTTCCGTGAAAAACGGCCAACAAATCGCACTTTAGCGGTCACCCGGAGCCGCCGGCCCGGCACGCCGCCCCGGAAGGCGGGCCCGGCCGGAGAAATGCGAACAAAACGCATCCGAAGCGGCGCTTCGGATGCGTTTTGTTCTGCTTTTTGGCGGGCGGCGGCGGGTCAGGTGCCGTCGGCCTCCGTCTCCCCTTCGGTTTTGGCGTCGGCCTCCGCCGCGCTGATCTCCACCACAACAGAGTAACTGTCGATGGCGCCGATGTCGCTCATGCCCTGCACCTTCACCTCCGCCGGGACGGTGCAGGTGCCGGTGGCGTTGGCGTCGATCTCGCTGAGGTCGGCCTCCACATAGACGTCGTCGGCGGTGAGCAGGGCCATGGTCGCCTCATCCCCCCGGATGCGGACCTCCAGGCTCTCCGTAATCAGGGTGGCCGCGATGCCGTCGGGGACGTTGACCAGGCGGATGTCGCTGGTCTCCACCTTCTGGGTGGTCAGGCCGGAAATCTTCACCGACACGGTGGCGGTGCTGTAGCCGCTCTCGTTGGTGACCCCCTCCGGCATTTGCAGGGTGAAGGTATACTCCTCCGAGGTGATGACCTGGGACAGGTCGATGGTGCCCAGCTTCAGCTCGCTGATAGAGGACAGGGTCTCCTCTGTGCCGGAGATCAGCACCGTCTCCGGGGACATCTCATAGGTGATATCATCCGTGGTGGCCCCGCCGCCCTCCAGGAAGGTGACCTTCAGCGGTACCTCCTTGACGCAGCGCACCGGGAAGGTGACCTCCGTCTCGGTCTGGGACAGGGTGAGGGTGTCCTGGGCCACCTCCGTGCCGTCCGCCGTCACCAGCTGAATGGGCAGCGTACCGGTCCAGGAGCTGGTCAGCTCCTCCGCGTCCAGCACCACCTGGGCGTGGTCGATCTGCTCCACCAGGGTGGCCTCGCCGCTGACGGTGATGGTCTCCACCCCCAGCTGGAAGTCGGCGCTGTCGTACAGGTAGCCGTCGGCCACGCTGCCGGTAAAGACGCCGGAGACGCTGACCTCTCTGGTCTCCATCTCCGTCACCACGACGGTGATGGTGGAGGGGCTACGGGAGGTGACAGAGAAGTTGGTCAGGGAGGTGTTGCTGGGCCAGGTGATGTTATAGCTCAGCTCCTGCTCCCCCGCCTCGGTGATCTGGCCGGCGGCGTCCACGGTGATGCTGACATTGTCCCGGTCCATCTGGGAGATGACCGCGCGAACGCCGGTCAGCTTCAGGGTGACGGTGGCGTCCTCCACCTCGGTGATCATCAGGCCCTGCTCGCTGAGGGTATCCTCCCCCAGGATGGTGACGGGGATGTTGCGGATGGTGGTGTAGGCGTCCGGCTCGGTGGTGATGTCCACATACAGCCACAGCACCACCGCGCACAGCACCGCCAGCAGTATATAGCCCAGCCGGCTGCCCTTCAGGTTATTCCACATCTTCATGTTCCTCTTGCTCCCCCTTCCTGCCGCGCCAGGACTCCCGCAGGGTGGCAAGGCTCAGGCTCAGCAGATCCTTCTTCTCATCCAGCTTTTCCTGGGGCAGAAGCTCGTTGCGCAGCATCCTGCGCAGCGTCTCCGGGGCCAGATGGCGGCGCAGCGTTCCGTTGGTGGCCACGGAGATGGAGCCTGTCTCCTCCGAGCAGATGACCGCCAGGGCGTCGGTATGCTCCGTGGCGCCGATGCCCGCCCGGTGGCGCATCCCCAGCTCCTTGCTGATGTTGGTGTTGCTGGACAGGGGGAGGACGCAGCCCGCGCCGACGATTCTGCCCGCCCGCACGATCACCGCGCCGTCATGGAGGGGGGCCTTCACAAAGAAGATGTTTTTCAGCAGCTCCGCCGAGACGGAGGCGTCCAGCGCGGTGCCGGTTTTGATGCAGTCGTCCAGGATGCTGCCCCGCTCAAAGACGGTCAGGGCCCCCGTCTTGCTCTTGGACATGGCGGCGTAGGCCTCCACCGTCTCGTCAATGGCGCGCTCCAGCTCGTCCACATTGGCCTCATGGCGGCCGAACACGCTGGTCAGACCGCTGCTGCCCATCTGCTCCAGAAAGTGCCGGATCTCCGGCTGGAACACCACGATGATGGCCAGGAAGCCGATCTCCAGGGCGTTGGTCAACAGATAGTTCAGCACGTGCAGGTCCAGCAGGCTGGCCGCCCACATCAGGATGATGAGGGCCGCGATGCCCTTCAAGACCTGCCCGGCCTGGGCCTTGGCAAACCGCAGCAGCTTGTAGATCAGATAGGCGATGATGGCAATGTCCACCACGTCAGAAAACCGAATCGTCTCCAGATAGCCCAGCGCCTTATGTAGCACCAGAATGAGCGAGTCCATATTCTAACACCTCCTCCGCTTTTCCAAAAAAGCGCCGAAAACAGGTGCCGGTCAAATCCTCCCACCCCGTACCCCAGGTACGGGTTCCCCAGCTTGGATACCAGCATACTTCCTCATACTACCTGATATTATACCCTCTCTTCGGCGCAATGGCAAGAACAGCTTTTATTTTTTCAGCACATCCCGGACCGCATCGGCAAAGGCCCGCACTTCCTCCTCCCGGTTGAAAGCGGAGAAGCTGGCCCGGACGGTGCCGGTCTCCAGGGTTCCGGCGCTCTCATGGGCCAGGGGGGCACAGTGCAGCCCCGCCCGCACCGCGAAGCCCCGGTCTGCCAGCGCCGCGGCAAATTCCTCGCAGTCCCGCCCGTCTGGGCGGAAGGAGAGGACGCCGCTCTGCCCCTCCCCGGCAAACACCGTCACACCCTCCCCGCACTTCTCCCGGAGGAGCCGGGCCAGCAGCCGGGTCAGCCGCCCCTCGTGGGCGCCGATGGCCGCCGTCCCCTTTTCCCGGACGAAGCGGAGCCCCTCGTTCAGCCCGGCGATGCCGCAGACGTTCAGGGTCCCCGCCTCCAGCCGGTCGGGCAGGAAGTCCGGCATGGCCTGATTCCGGGATGCGCTGCCCGTCCCGCCGCAGAGCAGCGGCTGGGGGCTGGCGTCTTTGCTGCAGATGAGGAGGCCCGTCCCCTGGGGGCCGTAGAGCCCTTTGTGCCCCGGCATGGCCACATACGCCGCCCCCCAGCCCTCCGTCTCCACCGGCAGCACCCCCGCCGACTGGGCCGCGTCCACCACCAGCGGCACCCGATACCGGCGGCACAGCGCCGCGACCTCCCCGATGGGCAGGATATAACCGAACACGTTGGACACCTGGGTACAAATTGCGGCGTCCGCCCCCGGCAGCTGCCGTTCAAAGGCGGCCAACAGTGTCTGGGGCGCAAAGAGGGGGCCGGAGGCCACCCGTACCGTGACCTCCGGGATGGCGGCCAGGGTCCGGGTCACGGCATTGTGCTCATAGCCGCTGATGACCGCCGTTCCCCCCGGCTTCACCAGGGAGCGGATGGCGATATTCAGCCCGTGGGTGGCGTTATGGGTCATCACCACATGGCCCTCGTCGGCGGCGTCGAACAGACCGGCGGCCAGGGTCCGGCACCGGTACACCAGCTCGCTGGCATAGAGGGCCTGGGCATAGCCGCCCCGCCCCGGATTCGCCGCCCGCTGACCGTGGTACAGTACGCTCCGCAGCACGGAGGGGGGCTTTTGCAGCGTGGTGGCCGCGCTGTCCAGATAGATCACAGCGCCACCTCCCGATAGCTGCCGTCCCCCACCGTCCTGTAGAGGCGAATGGGGGACAGCTCCGCCCGGTGCAGGGCCACCAGTGCCCCCTTCAAATTCCGCTCCGAAATTTTGACGGAGTAGCCGCAGCCTCCCTCTGCCAGCTCCTGAGGGGTGCGCAGCAGGTGGGCCGTTATCCCGGACCGCTCCAGCGCCGCCACCGTCCGCTGGGCCTGGGTCAGGGAACGGCAGACAATCAAATAGTAAAACACCCTGATCTCTCCTTTCCGGCGAACGACTCGCCCATTCCACTTTATGCGCCGGGGGGCGACAGGGTGCGGCGGAAAATGGGTTGATTCGACGGGGACAACGGGAAAGGGGCAGGATTTCCGCGCCCAATCCGTTGCCTTCCCGGCCAAACTGCATTATAATGAGGCTGAATGAAATCATTGCACAGGAGGACTTCTCATGAAGGAAATCAGCATTTTGGACATCTGCGGCGTACAGGTTGGCCACGCCCAGAACGAGGAGGCGGGCACCGGCTGCACCGTCCTTCTCTTCCCCGGCCTATGCCCGGCGGGGTGCGACATCCGGGGCGGCGGCCCCGCCTCCCGGGAGACGCCGCTGACCGACCCCCGGATGGCCTCCCAGGGGCTGAACGGGGTGCTGCTGTCCGGCGGCAGCGCCTTCGGCCTGGACGCTGCGGGGGGCGTCCTCCGCTACCTGGAGGAGCGGGGCATCGGCTTTGACGTGGGGGTGACAAAGGTGCCCCTGGTCTGCGAGAGCTGCGTCTTTGACCTGGCGGTGGGGGACTTCCGTGTCCGCCCGGATCAGGCCATGGCCTACGCTGCCTGCCAGGACGCCCAACGGGGCCTCCTCCGGGAGGGCAATGTGGGGGTAGGCACCGGCTGCACCGTGGGCAAGCTGCTGGGCGCGTCCTATGCCATGAAGAGCGGCGTGGGCATCTGCGCCGTACAGGTGGGCAGCGTTCAGGTGGGGGCGGTGGTGGCCGTCAACGCCCTGGGGGACGTGTACGACATCGACACCGGCACGCAGCTGGCGGGCCTGCTGGGGGAGGACGGGGCCAGCCTCCGCTCCACCGAGCGGACCAGCTACGCCGCCATAGAGCGGCCGGTGGAGAACGCCTTTGTGGGCAACACCACCATCGGCTGCGTGGTCACCAACGGCAAATTCTCCAAGGCGGAGATGAACAAGCTGGCGGCCATAGCCTCCAATGGCTACGCCCGCACCATCCGCCCGGTGAACACCACCGCCGATGGGGACAGCCTCTATGCCGTCTCCGTGGGCCGGGAACCGGCGGCGCTGGACGTGGTGGGCACCCTGGCGGCCTACGTCACCGGCAGGGCGGTGAACCGGGCCGTGCTGACCGCAAAAGGGGCCTACGGCCTGAAGGCGGCCTGCGACCTGCCACGATAGAGGAACCTCTGAACAAATGCACTGCGGCGCCTTGCGGTAAATTTCCGCCATAAATGCGTTGCAAAAGCTTGAAATCCGTCAGGATTCCTGCGTTTTTGCGCCTTTTTCTGACGGAAATTTCCTCGCAATCCGCTCTTGTCCATTTATTCAGAGGTTCCTAAAAAACAGTTGCAAACCGGAGGGTTTTGTTTTATAATGAACCAGCCTGTCCGGACGGCTCCCGCGATACTTCCCGATGGAAGATGGCAGGGAATGCCGGAGAAGGGTCAGGCAAATAAAAACTGTGCTGTATTTCCCAGAACGGAAAACGGCAGCAGGAGGTAATTTCATATGAAAAACGCAAACACCCAGAACCCGTCCCCCAAACGCACCAACGTCCGCAGGCTGTGTGAGCTGGCCCTGCTGATGGCCCTGATTTTGGTCATGGCCTACACGCCCCTGGGCTACCTGGTGGTCGGCCCTCTCTCCCTGAGCTTCCTCACCATTCCGGTGGCCATCGGCGCCATGCTTTTAGGCCCCTCCGCCGGGGCGCTGCTGGGGGTGGTGTTCGGCCTGACCAGCTTCTTCAACATGATGCAGGGCAAAAGCGTCATGGGCACCGCTCTGTTCGCCGTCAGCCCCTTCCGGAGCTTCATTCTGGCGGTGGTGGCCCGGCTGCTGTGCGGCCTCTGCGCCGGGCTGGTCTACCTGGTGGCGAAGAAGCTGCTGCACGGCAAGCCCAAGCTGTGCTGCGCCATCGGCGGCATCGCCACCCCGCTGCTGAACACCCTTTTCTATATGAGCGCGCTGGTGCTGCTGTTTTACAACTGCGAGTACGTTCAGAACCTGGTGGTCAGCCTGGGTGTGACCAATCCCTTCTCCTTCGTGGTGGTTCTGGTGGGCTTTCAGGGGCTGTTGGAGGCCGTGGTGGGGTGCATCATCTCCACCGCCGTCACCGTGCCGCTGCTGAAATATGTGCATAAGGAAGGGTAACAGAGCGGTTTTTACTCGCTGTCGGGGCAAATGTTGTCAACTTAAAGATGCCCTCTATCTTGGCTTAAGGAGCGTAACGCAGCCTTAGAGTCAGATTTCAGCGACCAAAAAACAATAAAATTGCTCGTTCCGCCCGCCTTTGGCATAGGGAGCGAAGCGGAAATGCCGCTTGACGGCGGGGCGGAACGGCAATCGTATCCAGCCGCCATCGGCGGCAGCTTTGGTGCGTAACAAGTCACATCGTCTCTGACGGGATAGGCCACTGATAGGTCGGGCAGCGCGAAGCCCAGTGGGATAGGAGGAGGGTTCTTAGGGAGGAGCGAGGCCCCGAAGCTCCTCCCTAAGTCGCCTTCTTTCCCCCATTTCTTGGCGAAACAAGAAATGGGGCCCGCCCGGAGGGCAAAACGTTTTCCCTTCCACATTCCTTATCCAAGGAGAGAAACGGCCTGGCGCACAAAGCGCCCCCTACGGAAAATCCTGTGAAACGGAGGGAACCCCATGATTCTCTGCATCGACATTGGCAACACCAACATCACCTTCGGCGGCTACGAGGGCATGGCCCTCCGTTTCCAGGGCCGCTGCGGCACCGACCGCCGCAAGACCGAGGAGGAGTACGCCATGCTGCTGGACGGCATCCTGCGGCTGCGGGGGGTGGCGCCCTCCGACATCGAGGGGGGTATCCTCTCCTCCGTGGTGCCCTCCCTCCGGGCGGTGATGGGCGGCGCCATGGAACTGCTCACCGGCAAGCGGTTCCTCACCGTCACCTCCGGCATCAAGACCGGGCTGAACATCCGCATGGACATCCCCAGCCAGCTGGGCAGCGACCTGGTGGCCGACGCGGTGGGGGCCATGGCGAAGTATCCCAAGCCCATCGTGTTCTTCGACATGGGCACCGCCACTACCCTGTCCGTCATCGACAGGCGGGGCAGCTACCTGGGGGGCATGATCATCCCCGGCCTCCGCACCTCGGTGGACGCTCTGGCCGACCAGGCCGCCCAGCTCCCCTCCATCCCCCTGACCCCGCCGGGGCATATGATCGGCCAGAACACCGTGGAATGTATGCAGTCCGGCGCCCTGTACGGCCACGCCGCCATGCTGGACGGTCTGGTGGAGCGGGTGGAGGCCGAGCTGGGGGAACCGGTGTCCGCCATCATGACCGGCGGTCTGGCCGGCATTATCCAGCCCTACTGCCGGAAGAAGATCGTGCTGGATCAGCGGCTCCAGCTGGACGGTCTGCGCATCCTCTACGAAAAAAATTTGCCCCGCCGCCGGGAAAATCCCAAAATTTGACTTGCCATTTCCCCGGAACTGTGGTATAATCAGTTTGTTTCCGGGAGATGCAGATGTAGTTTAGTGGTAAAACTCCAGCTTCCCAAGCTGGCCTTGTGGGTTCGATTCCCATCATCTGCTCCAATGCGGCAGGCGTTCACAGTGATGTGGACGCCTGCTTTTTTGTTTTGCCGGGAGGCAGGCCCGGCATTGCTCATGGAAATCAATTTTGAAATCCGTTTCGCATAGGAACCCCTCCACCGGCTGTC